>JAQUCU010000004.1:6247-40535 GCA_028686055.1 Desulfuromonadaceae bacterium | reverse complement strand
AGCCGGAGCCGACGCCATCAACCTGGCTGAAAACCCGCTGGTCCGCCCGCGGATGGGCAATATCGCCCTGGGAAGCCTCATCCAGCGCGAGGTCGGGATTGAGGTTATCGTCCATATCACCGGGCGCGACCGGAACCTGACCGGTGTGCAGTCAGACCTGATGGGCGCCAGCCTCCTCGGTATCCGCTCAATCCTGGCGGTGACCGGAGATCCCGCCACGATGGGGGATCATGCCGGAGCGACGTCAGTGTTCGACCTGCACTCGTTGACGCTAATAAAACTGCTGAGCGATCTGAACAGCGGCGTCAATGCGATCGGAAACCCGATCGGCGCCGGGACCGGCTTTACGATCGGCGCCGCCTTCAATCCGAACACGCAGAACATGAACGTCCAGGCGGAACGGCTGCGCAGGAAGGTTGCTGCCGGCGCCCGTTTTGTCCTGAGCCAGCCGATCTACGACCCGGCGGTACTCTTCGCCGCGCTCGAAGCGAATCGTGACTGCACAGTTCCGTTTCTGCCCGGGATCATGCCGCTGGTCAGCGAACGCAACGCCGAATATCTGAACAATGAGGTGCCGGGAATAACCGTGCCGGATGCCGTCCGGGCCCGTATGAAAGGGCTTGAAAAGGAGGCCGGCGCCCGTGAGGGCCTGAATATCGCCCGGGAGTTTATCGATGCGACGATCGATGCTGTCGGTGGTTATTACCTGATCCCCCCGTTCGGAAAGTATGAACTGGCGGTCGAATTGATCCACCATATCAAACAGAGCGAAAGAGGGAAACAGCGATGACATGGCTGGTAAAAGGAGTTCTCTGTATTGTGTGCCTGACGCTTACCGCCTGTGCGACTCTGACCGATTTGAGTGGGAGGTTTGACAAGAGTAAAGCATTTGAGCGGAGCGTGAAGGCCTATAACCGGATGCTGCGCTGGCATGAAATTGAAAGTGCCGGAATGACCTATATCGAACCGGAACAGCTGAAAGATTACCTGAAGCGGGCCGAAACCCTGAAAAAACGTGGGCTCTCCGTCACCGATTTCCGCATACTTACGGCGGTATATCTTCCGGAAACGAAAACCGGTGATGCCGTAACAGAGTTCGACTATTTCATTCTCCCGTCAAACAGAGTTAAAACAGTTACCTACCGTCAGGAGTGGGTTTATATGGAGAGCCTCAAAAGCTGGAAACTGAAGAGCGGACTGCCGGACTTTGAATAAAAGAATATGACTTCCTTAGATCAGCAGATACAGCTGTTCACGGTTTATCTTGAAACCGAGCGTAACGTTTCGCCGCACACTCTTACGGCCTATCGCAGCGATCTCGCGCAGATGCTGGCGTTTGCCGTGCATGACAAGGGAGAGGCGGTCTCGGCTCAGGATATTGACCATCTATTCCTCAGGCGCTATCTGGCCGGGCTGTCAAAGGATACGAAGAAGAGCTCCATCGGCCGCAAGCTGGCGGCGATACGCTCATTTTTCCGTTTCCTGCTGCGGCGCGGCGCTATTGCAAAGAATCCGGCCGAGCTGATCGCTACGCCCAAAAGAGAGCAGCTCCTCCCGTTTCATCTGGACATTGATCAGGCAACTGCTCTGATGGAGGCCCCTGACGACAGAGAGAAATACGCCATGCGCGACCGGGCGGTTCTGGAACTCCTCTATTCCAGCGGCCTCCGCGTTTCCGAGTTGACCGGGCTCGATTTCGACCAGCTTGATCTGGCCGCCGGCATGGTACGGGTGACCGGCAAGGGGGGGAAGGAGCGCATCGTCCCGGTCGGCAGCCGTGCGCTGACAGCACTGCAGGAGTATATTGAGCAGCGGAGCGATAATAGTATGAGTGGTGCACTTTTTCTCAATACCCGCGGCGGGCGTATCAACCGTCGCAGCGTGGCACGTATCATCGATACCCATGTGACGAGGATTGCGGCATTCAAACGGATTTCGCCACATACCCTCAGGCATACTTTTGCAACCCACATGCTCGAGGGGGGGGCGGACCTGCGGGCCATCCAGGAGCTGCTCGGTCACGCCTCCCTCTCCACCACCCAGAAATACACCCACGTCAGCATCGATCGCCTCATGGAGGTCTACGACAAGGCCCATCCCAAAGCCCATAAAAAAAGCGGAGAATAAGTTTCCTCACCCCCCGCTTCTATAGTGCCGTTGCAGATCTGTTTCTGTCACCCGATCTTGACTTCGACCTTATCACCTTCACTCACCTTGAGTTTTTTCTCAATTCCGGGGCCTACCACGACAGTCCCGTTATACTGCATGTCCATATCCTTCATAACCATGACCGGAAAGGTGCCGCTTGTCCCTGCAACGACATTTGTCAGTATCAGTTTCTTGAAGGGTGTCTTGTAAAAATCGGTAATATAGCGGGCAGTGGGCTGACTGACGGCAACCATTCCAAGTGAATCGAAACTGGCACTGGCCTGTTTATTGGCCAGATGACTGATATTCATCCGCAACGTACCATCGCCTGCCGCCGGCTCTCCGGCGTCAGACTGCCCGGCTGTTTGGAGAGTTTCGTGGGCTACCGGGGCCTCGCTTATAAGCTTTTCTTTCAGTTTTTTAACTGCAAGGTTAAGCGTTATCGACAATATCTGAAGATTAATACTGTTGGCACATAACAGGAAGAGCATTGCTTCCGGAAACGCCTTGACAAGAATGCGGCCGTTTGAGTAGCGCAAATCAAGAAGAGTCAATGTTTGAGAGATCTGCAGGCCATGGGAACATTCCACTGTCAGTGAAGCAACCTCCTTTATTGATGCTTCATCAATGAGCGGCGGGAAAGCATGGGCAAGCACCTCCCCTTTGTGGCTGCAGAGTGCGCTGCCAATTACGCCATCAACGCTGTTTATGTGCTGCAGAATATCCTTCATGAAACAACTCCCCTACTTGGCCTGCGCAAATACTGACTTGATCTCGGCTTCAACGCTGTCCAGGTTACAGTCTGGTTTGACCGCGATGCTCAAATAGTGCTGTTTTGAATCATACAGTAACAGGTCGTAGTTTGTTGTATGTACAGCGGCTGCCTTGATTTCGCCCAACCCCGTCAACTCCCCGATGCTGCTGCCGGTTTTGGCCAGAAAGAGACCCTTGTCTGCCAGCGCTACAGCTTCAATACTGGAGTCCTGGATCGGCACTCCCTTCTTATCAAGCAAAACAGCATAGGTGACATTATTTATTTCCTGCAGACGGGCTGCTATTTTGCTCATTGTGCGGCGTTGCGGCGCGGAAGGGGCTGCAGATTTATTCGCTGTTGTGCCCGCATTTTCCTCATCCAGGCGTCGCAGCGCTTCAAGCAGCAGATAATCGGTACGATAGTGGATTGTGCAGACGCTGGAAGTCATCTCGGGGTGAATAGTGAATGTGCCGCCCGGCCACTTGATAATCGCATAAATTGCTGGCTCGCCTGATTTATCACCCTGCTCGGCGTGGATTATCTCACCATCAACAAAATAAATCACGCCCTTGCTGTCTCCGAATTCTACAGAAATAGCTCCGGTATATTTATTGTGCCCTTTAAGCTGAATGACATCGGTCAGAGAGAGACCAGTCACCGCACCTTTGAAACCGCTTACGTTTTGAGACATCTGTGCCAACCTGTCGGAGGGATAACATCCATATGTTGTCTGTTACAATTAATCCCATTTAAATCATAACCGCGTTGCAAGTTCAAGTACCAATCTCATATTTCCAAATAACAGGCCCCGCCGGTTGCCCGGCGGGGCCTGTTTATACTAAACTGAAAAATTTTTTAATTTTCGCAGAGATCAATCTTGACGTCCCAGTTCTTCAGCTTCATGGTGCCGTTCTTCTCAAGGTTGAGATGCATTTTGAAGGCGCGATCCCACAACTGCGGCTCGTGCCCGACCTTACGCTTGAGGCAGTCTGCTTCGGCAATATTAAGATATTCGGTCAGCTGCTCCTTGTAGTCCGGATGGGCGCACTTCGCAATAATCAGGCGGGCACGCTCCTTCGGTGCCACTCCGCGCAAGTCGGCAAGACCCTGTTCGGTTATGACGCAATCAAGGTCATGTTCGGTGTGGTCGATGTGTGAACAGTGCGGCACGACGCATGAGATGCCGGTCGGGTCGGTCTTGGAGGGGCGGCTCGAAGGAGTGTGCATCATTTTCAGATAGCCGTTGCGCAGGAAGTCGCCGGAACCACCCAGGCCGTTGATCATGCGGGTACCGCCGACCAGGGTGGAGTTGGCGTGCGCGTAGATATCGATCTCTACCGGTGTGTTCATCGCAATACAACCGAGACGACGGATAGGCTCGGGTGCATTGGAGATCGAAAGCGGACGCAGGGTGATCTTGTCAAAATACTTGTCCATATTCTCGAAAAACTTCGGAAAACCCGGCTCTGCCGAGAGGGAGAGTGAACAGGAAGAGGCGTGGTCCAGCTTGCCCGAGTCGAACAGGTCGAGCATTGTATCCTGTAGAACTTCAGTATAAACGGACAGGTTGGTGAAGGGCCCCTTGGCAAGACCGCCGATAACGGCGTTGGCGATGGAGCCGACACCGGACTGCAGCGGCAGAAGGTTCTTCGGCAGACGGCCGGCCTTTACTTCCTGAGTGAAGAATTCGATGACATGGCCCGCGATCGCTTCAGAGGTGTCGTCCTGCTCAGCAAAAGCACGACCTTGGTCACGGAGCTTCGACTCAACCACGGCGATGATCTTGTTCGGATCGCAGGGAATCGAGGTGGAACCGATCCTGGAACCGGCCTTGGTAATGTTGAAAACCTGACGGTTAGGCGGGGTCAGCGGGGTTAGCAGGTCGTGAATTCCCTCGAAGGATGGCTGTCCGGTGTTGACCTCGATGATGATACGGTCGCAGATCATCAGAATTTCAGGGATTACGCCACAGGAGGAGGTCGGAACCAGGCTGCCGTCTTCCTTGATGGCAGAGACTTCTATGATTGCGAGATCAAGACGGCCACTCGCGGTGTCCTTGGTGTAGAAACCGTAACCAAGGTCCTGGGCGAACAGGGAAAGATGCTTGTCACCCATGCGGATGCGACCCTGGTTGATGCCGGCGGCGATGTCCTTGCCGGTCTGATAAGGCCAGCGGCGGTCGATCATGTCGTTGAGGGCCCAGCGGTTTTCGGTCTCTGCGCCGACGGAGGCGCCAATGAACAGGTTGAACTTCAGCTTGCCCTGCAGATTGTTCTTCTCAACGTGCTCTGCGAGCGCGATCGGTACCACTTTAGGATAACCGGCCGGGGTAAAGCCGGACCAGCCCAGGTTCATGCCGTCCTTGAAAAAACCAATGGTCTGCTCCGGGGTCATCACCTTGTTCAAAAGGGACTTGCATTGTACGCGGTCTTGAAGTGTTCCGTAATCCGACATTTACTACCTCCTGTTTGTTTTTTGTGTTTACAGGTCGATAACCTGCGTTGTTGAGTAACTAAAGCATCCCATACCATGAAGTTGGTCTGCAGTAATACCAGCACGTTACAAGATAAAAGCAGTCAATAGTCATATAATAAAACCGGATTTTACGCATACACTTATGTTTCGTCAAGCTAAAAAGTATGCGGGATAACCCTTCAGCTTTCGTAGTCAATCGCGACTGAAGATAAGCAGACCGCCTTCATATGCGGAATGACTTCACCGGCATGATACGGGTGAATCTGATAAGCCTGCAGATCTTCGAGCGAATCAAAGCGGGTCGTCAGGGCGATGTCGTACGAGCGCTCCGACCTGACCATATCGACACCGACCTCGAGGTGGCGCAACAGATCAACCCTGCCGTCCATACTGAGCAGCTTGCTCCGGGTAGCCTCCAGATTCTCAACAGTCGGATCCGCCAGTTTGAATAATACAATGTGGGTAATCATCAAGCCATCTCCTTTCATGCAAATGATTTTTAGTTCGCTGTTATAATTTCAATCGCTATACAGGTGCCGGTAATTGTCTCAGAAAAACCACATACGCTCCGCTGCCACCCATTTCCCGGGGCGCCGGAGCAAATTCAAGGACCATCTCTCTCCCGGCATCACGCAGCCATGAAGCGACAGCCTGATGAAGTACCGGTTCTTCAGCAGAGTGGTTTCCTTTGCCGGTGATTATAAGGACGGCCTGTTGCCCCCTCTTTCGGGCGGACTGCAAAAAACGAGGCAAAGCCGCCAGAGCCTCCTCACGCGTCAGGCCATGCAGATCCAGCTGATGGCCGACTGAAACAACGCCACGCTTCACCTGCCGGAGCCGGTTGCCGGTCAGCGGCTGCAGTTCACCCTCATCGGGGATCGAATCAGCAAATTGAGTATCCAGCTTCAGCCTGCCGATCTCCTCAAGAAAGGAGTTCTCTTCAACAACAAGAAGCCCCTCCACCGCTTTTCCTGCTGTTTTCTGCAGAGGATGGGATCCCGCCTGAAGCGGCTTTTTGCAGGAATTTTGAAAAGGGCGTACATCCGTGACCGCCTGAAGAAAAAGATCAAGGCCGTTATCAGCAGGTTCCGCGGTTTTCTGTACCGGTGCCTTGACCGGTTCTGCTGCTTCAGCCGCCGAAACAGCAATCCCCTTCAGTGCCCCGAATGGAGTGACCTGAAACTCTTTCGGTTTTGGTTTGTTTTGCTGCCGTTGTTTTTTCTTTGCCACAATTTCAGTCCTTTGCCACCAAAGTTATTTCAATGCGACGATTCCTGGCCCGACCCTCTCTGGTGTCGTTGTCCGCGACCGGTTTATACTCGGCAAAGGCGGCCGCCGACAGGTTGCGGGGGTCAATCCCCCGCTGCTGCAGAAATCTGGTAACATTTATTGCACGGGCGGCCGAAAGCTCCCAATTGGTCGGGAAGGTGCGGGCCAGCACCCCGGTAATCTGAACCGCATCGGTATGCCCCTCGACCCGGATGGCCTTGTCACCAACACTTTTCAGCGTCTCAACCATCTTGTTCAGGATATCGAGCCCGTCCGTCTTCACATCAGCCCTGCCGGAATCAAACAGAATGGCCGCTTCCATATTAACCGTCAGTTTTCCCTTCAGTTCGGATATGGTAACCTGCCCCTTGGCAATCTCATTCTTCATATTATCGAGAAGCTTCTCATAGGTGCCGCTAACCTCTTTAACCTTTTCCTCTTTAACCCTCTGCAGCTCAGCAATATCAGCGTTCAATTTACTATTTTCAGCCTTCAGCTCAGACACCTGTTGGCGCGCATCGCTGATATTTTTTGACAATGTGTCAGTTTTTGCCCTGAGAATCTCATTCAGCTGTTTTTTGTCAGCGGCAAGAGACGCAGCTTCCTCTGACAGCTTGTTAAAGCGGTTTTTCAAATCAGCGTTTTCCAGAACAAGCTTTTCGTGCACCTGCTTCAGCCCGGCAAGCTCGCTGGACAGCACGTCGACCTCCCCGACTTTTTTCATATATTTACTTTCTGCAACCATACAACCGCTGGCAGACAGCATCAACAAGGCACCGACTACATAGGTAAGAAAACGTTTGGTCATGATCCATCCTCCCACTGAGATATATACTTCGGCCTTATATCATATAATCCGGATTTTGGTAATTATGAATAAACGGCCCTCTGTCCGCAGCCGGCACAAAACCCGCTCCGGCTTGACATGGCGGCGCTTTAAGACTACAAGAAGAGATCACACTAACAGTTAAAAATCATGAAGTGATGGAGAGCTGATGGCTTCCAGAATATCATTTGTAGGCGCCGGTCCCGGAGCGACCGATCTGATCACCATCCGCGGCGCACGACTGCTGCGTCATGCCGATGTCGTCATATTTGCGGGGAGCCTCGTGGACCGGAAGCTGGTTCAGCTCTACGCAACGAAGGCAGATATCTATGATTCCGCCGGAATGACGCTCCCGGAAGTCATAAGTGTCATGGCCGATGCGGTCATATCAGACAAAAGTGTTGTCCGGCTCCACACCGGCGACCCCTCCATCTTCGGAGCCATACAGGAACAGATGGAGGAGCTCGATCGATTGAAAATCGATTATCAGGTCGTGCCGGGTGTAACCAGCGCCTTTGCAGCGGCTGCCGCGCTCAGACAGGAACTGACCCTGCCGGAGCTTTCCCAGACGGTGATCTTCACCCGTGTCGAAGGGCGTACTCCGGTGCCGGAGCGTGAGCAGTTGCAGGCAATCGCCAGGATCGGCGCCACGATGGTGATCTATCTTTCGGTCGGCATGGTCGAAAAAGTCGTCGATCAGTTGCTCCAGGGCGCCTACACTTCCGAAACCCCCGCGGCGGTCGTCTGCAGAGCCTCATGGGACGATGAGCAGATTATTCAATGCCCCCTGTCCGATCTGGCCGAAAGAGTACATCTGGCCGGCATCGAGCGCCAGGCGCTGATTATCGTCGGCAATGTGCTGGCCGCCCGCCGGGAAGGGCTTAAAGCCAGGTCGCTGCTGTACGACGAGGAATTTTCCCATGGCTTCCGTGAAGAACGTGTTGCCTGAGATGCGGGTCGCGGTCGTTGCGATAACCAGGGGGGGAGCTCTGCTGGGTCAGAGGCTGTGCAACAGCATCGCAAACCTCGAATTTTACGTATCCAGCCGCTACGCCGGTCAGGCGGGCAACCACTGCAAACGTTTCGAACCGGCGGGACTGAAGGATCTGATCGCCACGCTCTGGAAAAAATACGACGGTTTCGTGCTGATCATGGCAACCGGCATCGTCGTGCGCATTATTGCCCCGCTGCTGGAGTCCAAGGAGACCGATCCGGCGGTCGTGGTTATGGATGATGCCGGCCGGTTTGCCATTTCGCTTCTTTCCGGCCATCTGGGGGGCGCCAACGAGCTGGCCGAGCGCTGCGCCTTCGCCTCCGGGGCTCGTGCAGTGGTCACGACCGCCACCGACACCAACAATCTCCCCTCCCTCGACATGCTGGCCAGGGAACAGGGGTGGCTCATTGACGATATCAGCCGGGTCAAGAGACTCAACACCCTGCTGCTCGACAACGAAGAGATTGCCGTTGTTGACCCGACCGGGCAGACCCGCCCCTGGCTGCATGGGCGGGGGAAGGTCACCTTCTACGAAACCTTTGCCGAGGCGGTTAACAGCACAGCCTGCGGTTTTTTGTTTGTTACCAATCATACCCTGCCGCAGCAGACCAGCCCCGAACAGCTGCTGATTCTGCGCCCCCGTAACCTGGTGCTCGGTATCGGCTGCAATCGCAACACACCGGTTGATGAGATTGAAACGCTTGTCACGCTCCACCTTAAACGGCTATTCCTCTCCCCGAAAAGTGTACGCTGCATCGCCTCGATAGCGGCCAAGCGCGATGAAGCCGGCCTGGTAGAGTTTGCAGAACGCCTGGGCGTCCAGCTCCGCTGCTTTGAGAGCGATGAGCTGAATGAGGTTGCCTTTCCCTCACCCCCCTCGGAACACGCTCTGGCGGCGGTCGGTGTCGCCGGCGTCGCAGAGCCGGCCGCGATTCTGGCCTCCGACGGTGGCCGACTGCTGTTGAGAAAGGTCAAATCCGCAAATGTCACCCTCGCTGTCGCAGAGATAAAGGAAGGGTAGCCAGATATGCCGAATAAACCGATTATCGCCATCACCATGGGAGACCCCTGCGGGATCGGCCCGGAAATCATCGTAAAAGCGCTGCAGTCAGCGGAGGTCGCAGAAATATGTGCCCCTCTGGTAATCGGCGACCGGACGGCACTTGAGCGTGCGCTTTCCGTCTGCGGTTCCGCTCTGCAGGTCTGCGAAACAGACGCCGCTGCGGATGCTCTGACCATTCCGGAGGGCAGTATTCCCCTGCTGGCGCTCTCAAACCTGGCAGAGACTGACATGCGGTACGGCGCTCCGTCCGTGGCGGCCGGGGATGCGGTTTACCGCTACATCTGCCATGCGGCACGCCTCTGCCTTGACGGCCAGGTCGCAGCGATGACGACCGCCCCGATCAGCAAGGAGGCGATGCACCGGGCCGGCCACGACTATCCCGGTCATACCGAGCTGCTGGCCGGATTGTGCGGGACGGACGACTTTGTCATGATGCTGGCAGGGGATCGACTCCGGGTCAGTCTGGTGACTATCCATGAGGCGCTCAGTGATGTCCCGCGCCTGGTGACGTTTGAACAGGTGCTCAAAACCATACGCATCACGGCAGAAGGGGTTGCACGGTTGATCGGTAAAAAATCGCCGAAGCTGGCGGTACTGGCGCTCAACCCGCATTGCGGTGAAGGTGGGAAGTTCGGCAGCAAGGAGACTGAGGTCATTGCGCCGGCGGTCAAGACCGCCCGGCAGGAAGGTATCGATGCCGAAGGCCCGCTGGCGGCCGACACCCTGTTCCATTTTTCCCAACAGGGTTGCTATGACGGCGTGGTGGCGATGTACCATGATCAGGGGCTCATCCCGCTCAAGATGCTGCATTTCGACGATGGCGTGAATATCACCCTCGGACTGCCGATCATCCGCACCTCTGTTGATCACGGCACCGCCTACAATCTTGCCGGGACGGGAAAGGCATCGGAAAATAGCCTGCTGGCGGCGCTCAGAATGGCCGCCCGAATGGTGCGATAGCCGGGCGTCCACCTGCTGCGGAAAAAGATGCCGATATTTACTACACATCCATAAACTCTACCTCGCCGGAGGTCATAAACGATGAACTTCATTCTTGCCCTTGACCAGGGGACGACCAGTTCCCGGGCCGTGCTGTTTGACCACGCCGGCACGGTCCGCGGTTTCGCCCAGAAGGAATTCCGTCAGATTTTTCCCGAGCCCGGCCTGGTGGAGCACGATGCCGAGGAGATATGGGCCTCCCAGCTCGGCGTGGCAGTGGAGGCGATTGCCAGGGCCGGTGTGACTGCCGCCGATATTGCCGCCATCGGCATCACCAACCAGCGGGAAACAACGGTCGTCTGGGATCGCGCGACGGGCAAGCCGATCCATAATGCCATCGTCTGGCAGGACCGGCGCACCGCGGGCACGTGCGACCTGCTCCGGGCTCAGGGGCATGAGCCGACCTTTCGCGCCAGGACCGGGCTTGTGCTGGACTCCTATTTCTCAGGCACCAAGCTCGCCTGGCTGCTCGACCATGTGCCGGGTGCCAGGATAAAAGCCGAGGCGGGAGAGTTGGCCTTCGGCACGATCGATTCCTGGCTCGTCTGGAATCTGACGGGGGGCGAACGTCACATTACCGATGCAAGCAACGCCTCCCGTACGCTGCTGTTCAATATCCATGACGGAACGTGGGATCCGCAGCTGCTGGCACTGCTCCGGATTCCGCCAGCGGTAATGCCCGAGATTGTAGATTCCAGCGAGGTCTACGGCCATACCGCTGCCCGCTTTCTGGCTGCGCGGGTGCCGATTGCCGGCATTGCCGGCGACCAGCAGGCGTCGTTATTCGGACAGCTCTGCGACCGGCCCGGGATGGTCAAAAACACCTACGGCACCGGCTGTTTCATGCTGATGCATACCGGGACAAAGCCGGTAATCTCCCGGCAGAACCTCCTCACCACCGTGGCCTGCACAATTGGAGACCAGACCGAATATGCCCTGGAAGGAAGCGTCTTCGTGGCCGGAGCAGCAGTACAGTGGCTGCGGGACGGTCTCGGCATCATCCGCTCTTCGGCCGATGTGGAAGCACTGGCCGGGCAGGTATCAGACAACGGCGGCGTCTACCTCGTTCCGGCCTTTACCGGTCTGGGAGCCCCCCACTGGGACCCGTATGCCCGTGGCGCCATGCTCGGCATTACCCGCGGCACGACCGCCGGTCACATCGCCCGCGCCACTCTTGAGAGTATCGCCTTCCAGACCGCCGATCTCCTCGAAGCGATGGAAGCAGATGCAGGCACCCCGCTGACTGAACTACGGGTGGATGGCGGCGCCTCCGCCAACGATCTGCTGATGCAGTTTCAGGCCGACCTCCTCGGCGTCCCGGTCGTGCGACCGCAAGTGAGGGAGACGACGGCGCTGGGAGCGGCCTACCTGGCCGGACTGGCTGTCGGTTACTGGCGGGATCGCACAGAAATCGGGCAACTCTGGCTGGCGGAGCGCACTTTTACCCCGGCCATGAAGCGGGAGAAAACGGCCGAACTGCGCCGCTGCTGGAGCAGGGCGCTGGAGCGGTCAAAGAGGTGGGCAGAACCATGAATCACAGAGGGGAGAATAATGCCAGCTTTTGACACGAGACAAATGGTGCCGTTTTGATGGACCAACCTGCTTTCCACTTGCACTCACCCCCCGTTTTTCGTAGAATCCCGTTCATGACAAACTTTGAATCCATATCCGCAAAAGTCCGCGCCCGTCAGCGCATAACCACTGACGAGGCGCTGTTCCTGTTCAGATCCAGCGACCTTCTCGACATCGGCGAACTGGCCGCGCTGGCCAACGAGCGCAAAAACGGCAATAACGTCTTTTTCAACGTCAACCGCCACATCAACCCTACCAACGTCTGCGTCAACCGCTGTGCATTCTGTGCCTTTTCGCGCACAGCAGGCGAAGATGGCGCCTACACGCTGGCTCTGGACGAAATCTGCCAGCGGGCACGCGATGCGGAGGGAGAGGGTGCCACCGAAGTGCACATCGTCGGCGGCCTGCACCCCGACCTCCCCTTCGAGTTTTACGAAGAAGCCCTCCAGGCCATCCGCCACACCGCGCCAAAGCTTCATATCAAGGCCTTTACCGCCGTCGAGATTGAATATTTTTCCCGCATTTCAGGCTTGTCTGTCGAGAAGGTGTTTGAGCGCCTTATCGGCGCCGGTCTCGGCTCCATGCCTGGTGGCGGCGCCGAAATACTCGTCGAAGAGGTCCGGCAAAAGATCTGCCCCGAGAAAATTTCCGGGGCGCGCTGGCTGGAGATCATCCGCCTGGCGCACCTGTCCGGCCTGAAGAGCAACGCAAGCATGCTCTACGGACACGTGGAGGAGGCAGCCGACCGTGTCGCGCACATGGAGATGCTGCGGGATCTACAGGACGAAACCGGCGGATTCCAGGCCTTCATCCCGCTGGCCTTCCAGCCCGAAAACTCCGACCTGAAACTGGATATCAAGGAGACCTCCGGTGTCGATGACCTCAAGACCCTGGCGATCGCGCGGATTTTTCTCGACAATTTCAATCATATCAAGGCCTACTGGATCATGCTGGGGGAGAAGATCGCCCAGGTCTCTCTCGCCTTCGGTGTCAACGATCTTGACGGAACCGTTGTTGAAGAGAAGATCGGCCATGAGGCCGGAGCCAGCAGTCCGCAATCGCTGACGATAGAAGACATCATACGCCTGATCAGAAAAGCCGGGAAAGTCCCTGTTGAACGGGATACCTTGTACCACCCGATTCGCAGCTACTGATGCCTTCGGTGACGTCGGGCGTCAGTGCCGAAAGCGGACCTGACGGTTTTGAAACAATGTTCGCGCCAATCGACAGAGACCGTTTTCAGTACTCCGTCCGCCGGCTGCAGAGCATGTTCCGTATCTACGCAACCACCTCTCCTGAGCCGCTCCCCGCACCGGGCCTGATCATAACGCCGGAGATCCGCACCCAGTGTGAACGTTACCTGCCGGTCACCGAGGTGGCAGCAGTTTTCAATCTCCTCTACTCCGCTGCGCTGACCTATTCACCGATTCTATCCAGCACGCCGTTCCACAACTCGCTGAGCTGGGCCGACACATTCGCATCGCTGTCCCCCCCCTTCCAGTTCAGCGCCAACCCGGCGCTGCTCCTGAAAGCGTTGCTGGGCGACCGCGACCTGCTGACCCGGTTTCTATTCGCATCCTTTCTCCCCGGACGCTTCTATGGCGGTATCGGACGCTATCCGGGACAGCAACGGTTTGTCAGGAATTGGCTGAAAAGAAGGAGAGGGGGAATGCTGCGCATCCTCGATGCCGCCTGCGGCACCGGCGAGGAAACCTTCGGCCTGGCCCTTCGGCTGTCAGAGTTGGGTTTTTCACCAGACAAGGCACAAATTGACGGCTGGACAGTAGAACCGCTGGAGGTCTGGGTCGCAACCCATATCCGCTTCCCGCACGATCCAAAACGCGAATCCGTGATGAAGGGAATTACCTCCGTTCTGCACCAACATGGATACGGACAAAGTATCAGCTTTCGTTGCCGGGACATCCTGGCATCTCTTGAAAACCGAGCCGAACAGAGGGGAATTTTTGATCTGATCCTCTGCAATGGCTTGTTAGGAGGTCCGATCATTCACGAAAAAGAGCAACTGGACCGGGCGGTGGGTAATCTGGCAGGAGTACTGGCACCAGGCGGAGTTCTGCTGGCTGCCGACAATTTTCACGGAGGGTGGAAACAGAAATGCCCGCAGAGTAATCTGCGGGCATCATTTGAAACTCATGGGTTGGTGAACGTGGAAATCAGCGAGGGTATCGGCGGACTAAAACCTGATTAGCAACCCGCCCCACGTCAGCCCTCCACCAAAAGCCATCGCCAGAACCAGATGGCCCGGCTTGATAGTGCCGTTGCGCAGATTTTCATCCAGCACCAGCGCCACAGAGGCGGCCGAAGTGTTGCCGCAGCGGTCAAGGTTGATCAGGAAGCGCTCCTTCGGGAAAGCGCTTTTTTTGGAGATGAAGTCGATCATGCGGATGTTGGCCTGGTGAGGAATGATGTAATCCAGATCCGCCGGGGTGATGCCGGCTTTTGCGCAGAGTGTGTTGATAACATCAGGAATGACATCGGTTGCAAACACGTAAACCTGCTTGCCCGCCATCTGGAAATAGACCTCTCCGGCCTCTATCGAATCAGGTGTAACCGGCTTGCGCGAACCGGAAGAGGGGACCTGAATCAGCGGCCACCCTTTGCCGTCACTGCGCATGTAGGTGTGCTGAACCCCATTTGCTGCGTCGCCGCCGCCGGTCAGAATGGCTGCGCCGGCGCCGTCGCCAAAGAGCGGACAACTGTTCTTGTCGTTGAAGTCGAGAATTTTGGAGTAGGTGTCAGCGCCTATGGCCATGACAGTTTTGTATTTGCCGCACTTGATGAAGTTGTCCGCTATTTCGAGTGCATAAACAAAACTGGAGCAGACAGCGTTGACATCAAAGGCAAAAGCATTTTTGGCGCCGATATTCTCCTGAACAATGCATCCGGTAGAAGGGAGGCTCATGTCCGGCGTTGAGGTGCCGACAATGATGCAGTCGATCTCAGAAGCGTTAATACCGGCCGCTTCCAGCGCATTTTTAGCGGCGACCGTAGCCAGGTCAGACGTAGCCTGATCGGCATGGGCAAAGCGCCGCTCGCGGATACCGGTGCGGCTGTAAATCCACTCGTCGGCATTTTCAACAAGGTAATCGAAATGGCTGTTCGGTATCACCCGATCCGGCAGATATGAACCGCTTCCGATGATTTTTGAAATGATCATTATTTCCCCGATTTCCCCCGCCAAAGGAGGAGGACTTCTTTTTGAATAACACTACGTCTATTTATATTCTAAAATAACATTGTTTGTCAAGGTCGGCACGCGCCGGCTGCCGGTTGTTCTCCTACCTGGTCCTGAGGATATCGACCAGCGAAAACACCCAGACGACAAAGAACGCCGCAAGAACCGCCTTGCCAAACCCCGTTGCCCCATCAAGCGCCTTCATGACATCGGATGGCGTTATACTGATCGCTCCGCCGGTGATCTGAGACGCAATGAGCGGCGAAAGTCCGCGCAGCAGAACAAACAGTGCCAGTATCAGCACCAGATTGACCAGCACAAGAATAATCCCGCCGATCATTTTACGGCCAAGATAGAGCTGCCCGAGTCCCGGCAGTACCAAGGATGAAAGCAGCAGGGCCGTCAGTTTTCTGTTCATGATATGTTTCCTTTATCCGGCATGCCGATGATTACGCCACACACCGTCGACAGCCGTTTCTGTTTTGACTTTAACGGAGCATTAAGGCATAGTGAAGTCGATTTAAACCAGAAATTTCAGGAGCTAACCTATGGTTCTACTTGCAAATATCCTGCTGGCGTTGGCCAAACTTGTTGAACTGGCCAGCGGACTTCTCACTATTTACAAGTACATTCTGCTGGCCAGCGTAGTTGTCTCATGGGTAAACGCCGATCCCTACAACCCGCTGGTTAATTTCATCTATCGCGTCACAGAACCGGTACTGCGCCGTCTAAGGCGTTACATGCCCGATACCGGCATGCTGGATCTCTCGCCATTGGTCGCCTTTGCCGCAATCTATGTTCTCCAGATCGTTGTCCTTGATACAGCCTACCATTATCTGGCAGGCACCGGCATGTCGCTAAAAATGGGAAACTGATACCTGGGCATTAACATCAGCTGCTTTCAGCGATGATCCTTCTGCAGCAGAAATAATGCAAAAAAAAACCCCGGAGATTATCCGGGGTTTTAGGGTTTGAAACGAAGCAGGCGTTAAATTCTTGTTACGTTCGCGGCCTGAAGCCCTTTCGGACCCTTTGTTACTTCAAAAGTTACTCTATCGCCTTCTGCAAGGGATTTGAAGCCTTCGCCTGCGATTGCGGAAAAGTGGCAAAATACGTCTTCGCCGCCTTCCTGCTCAAGAAATCCAAAACCCTTGCTGTCGTTAAACCATTTTACTGTTCCGTTTACCATGTGCTTACTTCTCCTGATTCTTCTTAATGTTTTTATCCGGACAGATCCGAACTTTTATTACCATACCAGTATCGCGTAAACGATGTCAAGTAAATTAAATCATAGGTTGATTTATATAAAACATATTATTTATCACGCCTTATCTTTCGCTCATAAAGATAAGCGTCCCTGCAGGACGGTGCTGCCACTCCTGATAATTTCCATGGCCTGTGCCGTCTGGTCCCCGTCACCCTCAATCCAGTTAATTGCAACGCCATGCCGCTCCATCCGCCGAAACCAGTTACCCTGCCGTTTTGCAAGATTATGGATAGCACTGTTCAGCTTCTGAAACATGTCGTTTCTGTTCATATCACCCCGGAGATACCCCCCCACATAACGATACTCAAGGCCGTAGTAATCGAGCCTTTCCCACGCTATGCCGCCGGCATGCAGGCACTCCACTTCTTCTATCAGGCCGCTATCCAGGCGTTCCCTCAGCCGCCCAGTTATACGCCTGCGCAATGCTTCACGCTCCCAGCGGATGCCTATAACCGTGGAGTGCAAACCGGGGAGCGGCTCACTCACAAAACATTGTTCAGCTTCGCTTTTGGCAATTTCAATCGCCCTGACGGTACGCTCACGGTCCAGCAGATCGGTACTGTTGTGCTGGTTCGGCTTGACCCGCCGCAACTCCTCTACCAGCTCATCATTCGTTTTCGCTCCCAGCACGGCCCGCAGAGCGTCGTCCCGAGGCACTTCAACCATGCGATAACCGCGTAGCACAGCATCCAGATACATGCCGCTCCCGCCGCAGAGAATCGGGAGGGTACTGCGGGCAGTGATCTCTTCATAGGCATTCAGAAACCGGCACTGGAAGTCAAAAACGCTGAATTCTTCGCCGGCATCCAGAATATCGATAAGGTGGTACGGCACCCGGCCATACTCGTGGAGATCCTTACCGCTGCCGATATCCATCCCCCTGAAAACCTGGCGAGAGTCGGCTGAAATGATTTCTCCGTCAAGCTTCCCTGCCAGAGCGACTGCCAAGCGGGTCTTGCCGGAAGCGGTCGGACCGAGAACGACCAGCAGATCAAGAGGTTTTAGCGGTTCAATCATTGCGCAGCCCCCTGTAGACAGCCTCTGCCGTTGTCCGGTTCATGCCGGGGACAGCCTGAATTTCCTCCACTGCAGCATCCTTGAGGCGCTGCAGGCTGCCGAAATGTTTCAGCAGCGCAATCCGTCGTTTGGGGCCGATCCCCGGAAGAGTCTCTATCACCGAGGCGATCCCCTCTTTCCCGCGCAGTTTACGGTGGTACCCGATCGCAAAACGGTGCGCCTCATCACGAATTGCCGCCAGCAGAAGCAGCGGCGCAGAGCTCTGACGGAGAACCACCGGATTCTTTCTGCCGGGCAGAAATACCCGCTCATCACTCTTCCGGACCTCTCCGGCCGCCGCATCATGCAGAACTCGGCTCTTGGCCAGCGACACCAGGTCGAAACTTCCCTTCAAACCGAGTTCGGCAACGATCTCCTGCACGGCATTCAGCTGTCCGATCCCCCCATCGACGACAACGAGATCGGGCAGGGCGTTCTTTTCAATGTTGTCGGCGCGGAAACGGCGCAGAAACACCTCGCGCAGCATCGCAAAGTCATCCTGACCGTCAACGGTTCGTATGCGGTAATGGCGGTAGTTACGCCGGTCTGCCTTTCCCTGTGTGAATACTACGCAGCTCCCCACCGAAAAACGCCCCTGAATCGTAGAAATATCATAACATTCAATCCGATTGGGGATCCGCCCCAGATGAAGGCGGCCGGAGAGGTCGGCCAGCACTGCCGCAGCAGTCGCCTCCATCTCATCGCGTTCCCTGCAGGCAGCCATGGCATTCCTGCCGGCCAGATCAACCAGTTCACGTTTTGTTCCGCGTTGCGGTAGCAGGAGTGACACCCTGCCCCCTTTAAGCTCTCCGAACAGCCTGGCCAATGCCCCCCGGTCATCTATATCGAACGGAAGCAGAATCTCTTTGGGTATAAAAACCGCATCTGTGTAATACTGCTGCAGAAAGGCCGTAACGGCAGCCGCATCGTCCAGTTCCCAGGAAAAGCTGAACAGACGGCTCCCGGTGAGGATACCGGAGCGGATGAACATCAGGGCCATCTCAACCCGGCTCCCGTCGCGATAGAATCCGGCTACGTCGCTGTCTCCGCCGCGCAGCACAACTTTCTGTTTTTCGACCGTCACCTCAATGGAACGGAGCAGATTTCTCCAGCGGGCGGCCTCTTCATAGAGCATACGCTCGGAGGCATCGCTCATACGCCGCTTGAACTCGGCGACAAGCTGCCGCCCCTTTCCCTCCAGAAAAAGCATGGCAGCAGTGACGAGTGCCGCGTAGGCTTCCCGCGTTATCATGCCCTGGCAGGGGGCACTGCACTGACCTATCTGGTGGTACAGACAGGGGCGTTTGCGGGACATGCAGGTGGCAAGCGGATAATGGCGGAGCGGGAACATCCGGACCATCTGGCGGAGCACCTCCCGTGCCGCTGAACCGGAGGAGTAGGGGCCAAAATACCGGGCACCATCCTCAGGGCGTTTGCGCACAACAGTAAAGCGCGCGAACTCCTCATGAGGGTCAATCCGCAGTGAAAAATAGGTTTTGTCGTCCTTGAGGTCAAGGTTGTAGCGTGGGTGATGCTGCTTGATCAGTGTGTTTTCAAGCAGTAGCGCCTCCTTTTCGGTATCGGTCAGAACCACTTCAATATCGGCAACTTTGGCCATCAGAAATTTGATATGATAGCGGGAATCGCCTGACGACTTGAAGTATGACCCCACCCGCTGCCTCAGACTGCGGGCCTTACCGATATATATTATTTCACCGGCGGCATCACGCATCAGGTATACCCCGGGAGACGCGGGGAACTGCTGTATCTTTTCTTCGAGTAGCATGAAAGAATTCTACCCGTTTGCATCCGGAATGGGAAGTATCTTAATTAAGCAGACAATTGCCTGATTATTAAGCAAATGCCCGTTACCTGTGCATCTGCAAGCGTAAATACTCATGACTGCTCCGGGCAGAATCAACAGGTCGCGGGGATATTAAGCAATTGGCCGCTTTCTTGCTTGCGGTGCACGTCGGCCCAAAGACGGGCAGTATAACCAACGGGGGTAATCTGTATGGAAACCATGTCAACGATGACAGGTCTTAAGAGTAGTGCTGATGTTCTTTTTCTTATGCTTGGTGCAGTAATGGTGTTTGCGATGCATGCCGGCTTCGCATTTCTTGAGGTCGGCACGGTGCGTAAAAAAAACCAGGTAAATGCACTGGTAAAAATACTCACCGACTGGTCGGTCTCTACAGTCGTCTACTTCATAGTCGGTTTTCCGATCGCCTACGGGATCTCTTTTTTGAAGCCGGCCGGCGAGTTGCTCGGCGCTTCACAGGGATACAATCTGGTCCACTTCTTCTTTCTGCTCTGCTTCGCCGCCTGCATCCCCGCCATCATTTCCGGCGGCATCGCAGAGCGGGCCAAGTTCTGGCCGCAGGTGACGGCCGGTGCGGTTTTCGCAGGACTCTCCTACCCGGTTTTTGAATCCATGATCTGGGGACAGAATTCTTCGGGTTTACAGGCGGTTTTCAAATCGATCGGCGGTGCTGAATTTCACGATTACGCCGGATCGGTTGTTGTCCATTCAATCGGCGGCTGGATCGCCCTGCCGGCAATTCTCATTCTCGGGCCGCGCATGGGCCGCTATGTCAAGGGGAAATCCCACCCTTTTCCGGTCAGCAACATTCCCTTTCTGTCGCTCGGATCATGGATCCTGGCGGTCGGCTGGTTCGGCTTTAATGTCATGAGCGCCGGCAGCCTGGAAAAGATCTCCGGCCTGGTTGCGATCAACTCACTGATGGCGATGGTCGGCGGAGTCATCGCCGCACTGGTCGCCGGCAAAAACGACCCCGGTTTTATTCACAACGGCGCCCTGGCAGGACTGATTGCGGTCTGTGCCGGCAGCGATATCATGCACCCGCTTGGAGCCTTCGCGGTCGGTTGTATCGCATCGGTGATTTTCGTCTACGGATTCCACCTTGAGCAGGAGAAGCTCAAAATAGACGACGTGCTCGGAGTGTGGCCGCTGCACGGCATAATAGGTAGTTGGGGAGGAATTGCTGCCGGCATTTTCGGTCAGAAGTTTCTGGGTGGAATCGGCGGAGTAAGCTTCTATTCCCAGCTCGGCGGAAGCGTCCTGGCCGTTGTTTTTGCCCTGGGCAGCAGCTTTGCCGTCTATGGCATTCTTAACAAAACAGTCGGAATCCGTCTTGATCAGGAAGAGGAGTTCAATGGTGCCGATCTTTCGATCCACAAAATCGGAGCCTACCCCGAAGACAGTATCCGCTGAAATCGCAGGCACTCTTTTTGCCGGTCGGTTTACCGGGAAGACCCGAACGGTCACACGTTGCTAACATGCTGACATACCGTTTCTTTTATTGACATTGGTACCGGGAGATGCTACTTACTGCCTCGTGCATATACCCTTTCTCACTTCACGTTACGCGCCCAACGAGGTTGATACGCAATGAAAATTTCTCCACTCGACATTCAACAACAGCAGTTCAAGGTTAAAACTTTCAGGGGTCTTGATCCGGACGATGTCGACGCCTTTCTTCAGACAGTTGCCGGTGAGATGGAGAGTTTGCTCCGTGACAACAGCGAGATGAAAGAGCTGCAGTCACGTCACAACCGAGAGATGCTTGATATTGCTGAAAAAGAGCGCGAACTCCGCACAACACTTCTTTCAGCCCAGCGTGTCATTGAAGAGATGAAGGCTAATGCCCTCAAAGAGGCCGAGCTCATCGTTTCCGAAGCCGAGTTAAAGGGCGAACGTATTGTCGCCGACGCCGAACGGCAGCTGGGTGATCTGAAGAGCCGCATCGAAGAGGTCCGGCGGCAGAAGATTCAGTTTGAGATGAGCTTCAAGGGGTTGCTGGAAAGCTTTAGTCATCAACTTTCAGGCGATGAACATATCTGAACTCCCCTTTCTCAAAACCCTCAACAATGATCTGGTTCTGAGCGTCTATGTTCAGCCGCGGGCCTCAAAGAACCAGATCTGCGGAGTTCAGGGTGAAGAGCTCAAGTTACGGCTCACGTCCCCCCCGGTTGACGGTGCGGCCAACAAACTCTGCCGGTCGTTTGTCGCGGATCTGTTTGATGTTTCCAGATCGTCCGTCGAGATTATTTCAGGAGAGACATCCCGCCATAAACGTCTGCGGATAATCGGCCGTCATTCCGGACAGTTCATCAGACAAATTTCCGCACTTGAAGAATCACTGAACCAAGGCATACACACTGAAAGGAAATAATAATGGCACGGGCAAAAACAGGCGACAAAGTAAAAGTACACTATACCGGCACACTCGAAGACGGATCCGTTTTTGACTCATCGGAGGAGCCGAATGAGCAGCATGATGATCATTCATGCGGATGCGGCAGCAGGAAGGAGTCCAATGACGGGTGCGGATGCGGCAGCCACGGTGCAGAACCGATGGAGTTCACAATCGGCGCCGGTCTTCTGATACCGAAATTCGAGGCGGCAGTGATCGGGCTGGAGCCGGGGGAAAGCGTAACCGTATCCATCCCGGCCGACGATGCCTACGGTCAGCGCGTCGATGAGATGGTGGCTGTCATTGAGCGGAGTGAAATCCCGGCAGATATCAATCCCGAGCCCGGTCACCAGATGGAAGTGATCCTGGAAGACGGCTCACCTCTGCCGGTTCTTGTAACGGAAGTTACCGATACCACAATTACGCTGGATGGCAATCACCCGCTGGCGGGTCGTGACCTGACCTTTTCTATCTGCCTGGTAGAGATCCTGTAGAGCAATCCATACCTCGGCAAAGAAACAGGAAGGCCGCTGACATTCCTGTCAGCGGCCTTCCTGTTTCCAGACAATTTATGTACTCTCTGTACTGTTACGGCTTCCCGGTTGCAACCGTTGACCCGACGGACTGCACCCCAAAATCCCTGACGCCGACCGGAAGTTTCGCAAGTACGACGACAAAAGGAATCGCCCTGCCTGGAGCCACCTCCATATTCGCCAACGAATCACCAAACTGGTTGGCCATCGCCGCCTCGATCTTGTCGAGCGGCAGAATCTTCAGCTGCTCGGCCGTCAGCGGGTTCCCGCAATACGCACTCTTTGTTGCAATACTCTGCCCGGCGGAATCAAATACCGTCACCTTGACCTGCAACGCCGCCCGCGGCTTAGGATACTCATTAACCGCCTCACCTGAAATAACCAGCAACTGGCCAGCGGCATCATTCTCAATAAATGCGGCCTTCACGGCCTGGACGCTGATCCTCCCCGGCTCCGGAACAACACCCTTCCCTGAAGAAAAAGAAGAATACCCTATATAGCCAAGAACTGAAACAACCAGCAACGCAGCAACAGCGATCAGTGCGCCGAAAAGCGGATTCTGCTTGCGACGGGAAGTGATCGAGGGCGGTCGAAGTTCCTGTTGGTCACCAGCGGAATCTCCATCCATAAACGAACGGATCAATTCGGCGTCCGCCGATTGTTCCTGAGCTTCGGCCAGGGGAGCGAAGAGGATCTCCTGGGACGGTTTCAAGTCATCCGGGTTTACCTGTTGAAGTGCCACCGATGTCAGTTCGTCGCCGAAATCGATATCATCCAGACTGAATGGCGCATCACCCGGTGTATCAAGCGAAAACAGCATGCCGCTTTTCCCGCTTGATTCCTGCCCTCCCGCCCCCATTGATTCGGCAAAACTGTCGTTTTCAAAATCGAAGGAGATCGTTTCGCCCGGTTCCTCCGGAGCGGGCTGCACAACCTCCCCGAACATATCGTCATCAGAGAAATCAAGCCCCTGCAGCGCCTCTTTCCGGGGGGCAGGCGGTGCAGGTTCAATAGTACCGAAAGTGAAGTCATCGACCGGCAGAGCAGAGGGAGGCGTTATATCCGGGATGGAATCGTTTCCACCGAAATCGAAGCTTGAAAAATCGAACTCCACCCCCCCGGCAGGAGTTTCAACTGTCGCTGCCGGAGCTTTTTCTTCCCCGACAGCAGCATCATCAGATGCAAAAGATATCGCGGCATCATCAAAGCCGGCTGTTTCAAACGGGCTGGAATCATCCGGCAGAGCGCCGGGTGGAGTCTCTTCGAAGCCCTGGAAGTCAAAAACAGCGGCGGTATGCCGTTCTTCTAAAGGTGCAGCCGGCGGCATGTCACCGGTGGAAGTTGAAGCAGTAAAACCGGCCAATGCGGCACCCGGCTCAAATGGCTCCGCATCCGCCCCTTCCTTATGCACCCTGAATACATGTTTGCACCTGGTGCAGCGAACTTTGACACCCTTATCCGTGACCCTGGAATCGTCAAGCCTGAATCTGGCCTGACATTTTGCGCATTGGATGATCATCTGCGGCTCCTCGATGATGGCAGCTTATGGTGTATAAATCCACTGGACCATCTGAAACAGAGCTAGTCCTATATCAGAAAGGGGGGAGGGTGTCAAATCATTACGCGAGATATTTCGACTATTTAGTCAGGTTTTGCGCACATATCCCGACGATCGGACATGACGTGCAGCGACTCATGTCTTTGCCGTCACAACCGTCACTGATACCCAGGTGGGCAAGAGAAAAATCATATTTCACCGGGTCGGCCGGATCGTAGAGTCGCAGCGCAGCGGTAATTTCCTGAGCCATGCGCCAGTCGGCCGCTTTTCTGCGGGTCAGCCCGAGATAGCGGCTGATACGGCTGATATGCGTATCAACCGGAATAATAAGCTGTGCCGGTGATACAGCACCCCACAGGCCGAGATCAATGCCGTCTGCAGGACGAACCATCCAGCGCAGAAACATGCAGAGCCGTTTGCAGGCGCTGCCGGAAGCGGGGGCGGGGAACAGGAACGGGAAAGAGGAATCGGACGGGATGCTGTCAGTTCCGAAGACGGCTCTGTAGTCCAGGTCCAGTACCGCGGCCGAATAGCGGTTCAGTGAACCGCTCACATCAAGGTCCGCAGAGTTGTACCCGCGCAGAAAAAACGACTGGACGCTCCCCTCCTGCTCCACCATCTGCCGCATCGCCCAGAGCAGCGCGCAGAGGTCGCGGCCATCATTGAAGCGGTGCTTGAAACGGGAGAAGGTCCGCAAACCGGCCTCGGGATCGAACCGTTCTACGTAATTCCTCGGCGACCGCCCCGTCTCGGCGAAGATCGCCTCCAGCGTACGCAGGATGATGACGACCGAGCCATACGCAAACGACGACGCGACGACCGCTGCAATCTCACGATCGGCCGGATGTGGGTAGCGATGGCAGAATGAGAGCGGGTCATTGCCGAGGTGCTGTGAAGAACGTGAGGCATAGAGCGCATCGAGCGTACCTCGTATATCAGACATCGGCCTCTCGCAGAAACTCGGCCGCATCCTCCGGCGAAGTAGGATTGATATAGAAACCGGTACCCCATTCAAAACCGGCCACCTGGGTCAGCCGCGGCACCAGCTCGATATGCCAGTGGTAATCATACTCCAGTGAGATCCATTGATCAGGTTTGCCGGGACGGCGGTGCATCGGCGGAGCCGTATGCAGAATGAAATTGTACGGTGCATCCCGCAGCACCGTCTTGATCCGCAGCAGCATATCCTTCATCGCCACTGCCAGCTCTGCCAGTTGGGCATCATCCATCAGGGCAAAGTCATGGCTGTGCCGCTTGGGATAGAGGCGCAGCTCGAAAGGCGAGCTGGAGGCATAGGGGGTCAGCGTCACGAAGTTGGAGAACTCCTTTACCACACGCACCCCTTCGCGCAGTTCGAAGTCAATCAGGTCACAGAAAATACAGCGTTCCTTGTCGTTAAAATAATTACGGGCAACCTTCAGCTGGGTACTTGCAACCGGCGGCAAGAGCGGCACCGCAATAAGCTGGCTGTGGGAGTGGGAAAGGGATGCCCCGGCACGGGTGCCGTGGTTCTTGAACAGCACCATGTAACGAAAGCGGAAATCCTTGCGCAGATCCAGGTAGCGATGACGATATGCAGTCAGGACGTCGCATACTTCGCTGACCGTCAGATCGGCCAGCGTACGGTTGTGGTCGGGAGTCTCGATGATCACTTCGTGCGCACCGATACCGTTCATGACATCATACATGCCGTAGCCGCGGTTGTTGAGCTCACCCTCGACCCGCAGCGCCGGATACTTGTTCGGAATTACCCGTACCCGCCAGTTGGGGGAGTTGGGCGTGCCATCGGGACGGATGGCAAAGATCTCCGGCGGAGTTTTATCCTCATTGCCGTAACAGAACGGACAGGCGATCATCCCACCCTGTTCCGGCTCCACCTGAAAATCCCGCGGGCGGCGGCCCCGCTCGGTGGCAATAATTACCCAGTGTAGTTTTATCGGATCCCAGCGCAACTCGGACATGCTCTCTCCTGCAAAAAACTACTTAAAGTTGAATTAATGATTTTTAATCATGAATTATTTTACAATCAGCTGTTATATCAGCCAGTTGTCCAGTTCGATGTCTGCTCCCGCATAATAGAGCATCAGCGGTGCATCGCTCGGCCAGCGGCCTATCTCCTCGTTGTCGCGCAGCAGTGACACGTACGCAAAGAGCTTGCTGTCCGTTGTAAGATGCAGGATTTCCAGCGGAATGCGGACCTCGCAGGTGCGCAGAATCTTCCAGTTGCAGCATGCGCCGGTCGGTGTCCAGACACCATTCTCCTTGACCTGCAGGGTACCCTCGTCCAGGCGGAGCTGCAGCTGCAAACGGAATTCGCGGTCGTGGACCAGATGCAGGTTGAGCACATCGGTCTCGTGCAGCAGCAGATTCAGGTCCTGGATGCCGTCGATCCTGAAGAAGAACGATTTTTCGTTGTAACCGTAGTAGAAACTCTGCAGCATCCGATCCGATGAATGCATTGCCGACCCCTGGCGTGTCAGGTCGTACAGTCCAGCCGCCAGCCATTCAAAATAGTCGCTGATCCTGCCGCTGATCTCCGGATCGATAAACGCGGCCGGCTCTCGCATCAAACCGGCCGGGCTCTTCTTCTTGATCGGCTCCAGCAACCGGCGCGGAAAATCCTGCCCCAGAAGCCGGTAGATATTCATCAGGTGCTGACGGAAGAGCCGGTCGAAACGGTCACTGTACGGTGAAAAATGGTCGTCCCCGTACCACCAGAACCAGTCGCTCCCTTCGGCCGCATACAGGGAACGGCACATCGTCTCTGCCGTCGCGTCCGCAGATGGCTCCCCGCTCTGCAACGCTGCGGCAACCAGAGGATTGCCTGAAACCGCCGCTTCGCGGGCCTGTGACAGCAGGTCCCAGGCCAGGTTTTCTTCAGGATGGCCGATCCAGATGCCGTAGCTGCCGTTAATCCATGAACCGGGGAAAATCGTCTGCAGGCGTCCATCGAAACCGGACTCCCGCAATACCTCGCTGCAGGTGGTCAGGCGGAGCGTTGCCGCCCCGTCGATCCCCTTGTACATCCCCTGCAGAAAATCATAGGCGTTGTCGGGATAGTACTCCCAGGCGTTCTCGCCATCCAGAATGATTGGAACGACCCGCCCGGTTCCGCCCAGACGGGACTTGATGGCGTTCAGGCGCTCGCACAGGTCGGACACGGCGCGTCCGGCCTCCCACTGCGAGTAGGTAAAGCCGATCAGATCGGAGATCTCGTGGTCGCGGAAGAATGCGCCGATCTCCCCCTGGCTGCTGCTGAAGCGCCACGCCCTGTACAGCCGCTCCCGGCCGACGCCGAGGCCACCATCGATACTTTTTGCCAGAATTTCCTCATCGGTGGCAATCCAGCCGATGCCGCTCCCGGCGATGAGCGCCAGCGCCTCATTGCTGACCGACCCCTCCGAAGGCCACATTCCGGCGGGAGTGAAGCCGAATATTTCGCGGAAGTAGGCGATTCCGCGGCGGATCTGGGCGCGGGCATCCTCAGGATGGCGAAACGTGGCTGCCGGAAGCGCGGCGCGCGGCATCGCCGTCTGGGCGGAGCGGATATCGCAGAGCAAGGGCAGGATCGGATGATAGTAGGGTGTCACCGACAGCTCGATCCGCCCCTCCATGTGGAGACGCCTGTACAGCGGGATTATCGCCTGCAGTACTTCCAGCTGGGTGGCAAAGAGGAGCTCTTTGTCAGCTGCGCTAAAGTTTTCACCCTTGGCTATCAGAGCGGCAAAAGCCGGATAGCGGCGACGTGCCGCCTCCCCTGTCCAGGAGAGGAAGAACCAGACCTGCAGATCCAGCAGATCCTGATCGCTGAAATGTCTGGCACGCTCGCCGGCAAGGCCGGGCTTCCCTTCGCCCGCCATATAGAGCAGTTCCAGATAGCGGCGGGACGGCTCGATCATGTTCCGCCGGTTGGCCGAGAAGAAGTTCTCCAGCAGAAAAACACGATCATCCGGGCTCATCCCGGACGGGTCGGCTTTCCCCCTTTCAAGAAACGGATCAACCGCGGTACCGGAGGCGTACTCCAGCAACTGCTCGATCAGCGACGGCACGAGATTGAACACCGCCCTGGCGCCGGGCGTATCCTCGACGATAGCCGGCATGTCGAAATAATCCTTGATGCCGTGCAGATAGGTCCAGGGGAGGGCGTATTCATTTTTGATCGGGTCTTTGTAGTATGGCTGGTGCATGTGCCATACGACCACCACGTCGAGCGGCTGCGGCATAACCGGCTACACCATCTCCTTCTTCCACGCCACAATCTTCTTTTCATACTCGCCAAGCAGCCTCTGGGCGTATTTGGGGTCCTTCGCCTCGGCAACTATATGCACAACCGGAAGATACTGGTCAGGAAGCACCAGCACCCACTCCGCCCCGAAATGCACCTTGATGCCGTCGATGAAGGACGCCTCCTTTTCGAGGCTGTCCTCACTCATTTTGCGCATGATCCCCCCCTTCATTTCCCATGGGCAGGGGAGGCTGGTCTGAAGAAATGATGTCTGCGGAACATCCAGGAGGGCCTGTGACAGCGTTACTCCGCAGGCAGCGCTCAGCTCCATCAGCCTCGCTATCGCAAACATGCCGTCAAAGGCCGACTGGAAACGAGGGAAGGCGAAGCGGCCGTCCGCGGTACCGGTCATGACTATTTCCGAAGAGGAAGCCGCCTCCAGCATGGCACGGTCCGAACTCTTGGTGCGGATCACCTGGCACCCCTTTAACCCGGCCATCTGTTCTATTGTCGAGGGGGCCTGCACCGGCACGGCAATACCACCCTTCTGCCCGCTCTTCATCAGCAGCGCCACGGTCAGAGAGAGCAGCTCAACGCCACTGCAGATCCGCCCGTTCTCATCGACCAGCGCCACCGACTCGGCAGAAGGATCAAGCCAGAATCCCCCCTGCGCACCAAGCGATGAAACAATTGCCGAAAGCTGGTGCAACGCCTGCTCTTTATCCTTTATCTGGACCCCGCGCCCTTCGTCCACGTAGGCATTGAGCGCAATGACCGAGAAGCCGAGCCCGCTCAACAGCTGCGGCAGCATCTGGCTGGCCGGAGAAAAATTGAAATCCACCACCACCGTGAACGCGGATTTTTTGAGCAGGTCACGATCAAGCGCCCGCAGGAACCCTTCGCGATAAAAATCGCCGACACTGACTATTTCGGTGATAACCCCCGGTTCCGTATGGTGTGCCCGGCGGAAATTTTCCTTGAAAAAGATACGCTCTACGTTCTTCCCCATGTTACTGGAGAAATCAAGACCGTCACCATCGAGAAAAACGATCTCGAGCAGGGCCGGATCATCCTGCGCCTGGCGGAAATGCACCCCTCCGACTTCGCCGAATGTCTTCAGCTTGTAGCGGACAAGCGGCAGCGAAATCATCTTCATGTCGCGCACGTTGACGCCGGCCGAGAGCAGCCCCCCCACAAAACAGCGCTTCAACATACGGGATGACGGGTTTGAATCGCGACCAGCCAGTACGAAGCTCCCCTTCGGGAGCGAGGTGCCGTAGGCGCACCCCAGCTTGGCACAGAATTCCGGCGTGAGCTCCACATTGGAGAGCCCCTTGATGATCGCCCCCTCAAACAGCGCCTTTTTCCATTTTTCCCCCCAGATCATATTGGAGGTGACGGTGGCGCCCGCCTCGATGATCTTCTTGGGCCAGATCTTCACTTCCGCCTTGATGACCGCCTCGTCACCGACCGAGGTATCATCGGCAACAATGACCCCCTCCTCAATGATCGCACCCTGGCCGATACGGACGTTGGAGCAGATCACACTGTCGGTAATCCTGGCCCCCTTCTTGACATAGGAGTTGTCCCAGATGATGCAGCGGTTGAGTCTTACCCCCGCTTCCACGGTGCAGTTGCGGCCGATCACCGAGTCCTTGATGCGCACGTCCCCCAGAACCTGGCTGTTGTCGCCGATAACAACCGTACCCTCAAGACCGGCGGATCTTTCCAGTTTGACATCAACGCCGAGCCGCAGATCCTTGCCGACGAAGTCCTGCTTCGGTTCGTCGATTTTCAGGTTCACCCTTCCCCTGAAAATGTCGTGATACGCTTCGCGGTACGAATCGGTGTTGCCGATATCACGCCAGTACCCCTTGATCGGCACTCCAAACAGCGCATCCTTTTTTTTCAGCATCAATGGAAACAGATCCTGCGAAAAATCGAAATTTTCCCCCTCGGGAATGTATTTCAGGACCTCCGGCTCCAGCACATAGATGCCGGTGTTGATTGTGTCGGAGATAACCTCACCCCACCCCGGCTTTTCTAGAAATTGGGTAATGCGTTTCTCCTTGTCGGTGATCACGACGCCGAACTGGAGCGGATCCTTCACCGATGTTAGCGTAATCGTGGCCTTTGCCTTGTGGTCGGCATGAAAATCGACGATCTTCTGCAGGTTGAAATCGGTCAGGAGATCGCCGCTGATCACCATGAAACGCTCGTCCAGATACTTTTCGGCCGCCTTGACCGCCCCTGCCGTCCCCATATCGGCAATCGGGGTCACATAGGTGATCTTGACGCCGAAATCGGAGCCATCGCGGAAGAAGTTTTTGATATAGAAAGGCTGGTGATAGAGCAGCATCACGACTTCGGTGATATCATACTTTTTAAGCAGTTCCACGATATGAAGCATGATCGGACGGTTGAACAGCGGTATCATCGGTTTGGGCATGCCGGATGTAAGCGGCTGGATGCGTGTGCCGAAGCCACCCGCCATTATGACTGCTTTCATGGAAACACTCCTTGGGAATGGAATTAAAGATCAGGTTTTCCTGTGGTAATGGGGAGATTCATGGAAATTTCAACCGTTACGGCAAATCCCCCCTTGCCCCCCTTTATTAAAGGGGGGGATACATTACACCTTTGCTTTCACTTTTTGCGCCTTCTTGGCCAATACCCGGCTGATTTCCTGTTTCAGCTCGGTCAGGTCGCCCGATTTGACCACATAGCCATCCGCAAGCCAGGCAGAAAAATCGTCCTTGTAACAGGAGAAAGCCGAGCAGAGGATCACCGGCATATCGTGACGCTCCTTGACCAGTTTCTGTAACAGCTCGATGCCGCTTTCATTCTTCAGCTTTATATCAAGCACGGCCAGATCAAACGCACCCGTCTGCAGCTTTTCTATCGCCTCGGCGCTGCTGGCCGCAGTCACCACATCGTACCCTTCGTCCTTCAACTCTTCGGAGTACAGTAACCGGATGTTGGCCTCGTCATCTACAACCAATAGTCTGCTCATGTTTGCTCCTCCTTGCGGGTGGGAAGTGTAATGGTGTACCGTATTCCATCCTGCAGATCCGCCTGTGCAACAAACGGAATCCCCTGCCGTTCCATCATGGTTTTACAAAGCGCCAGCCCCAGTCCGGCGCCAAGTTCCCGGGTTTCCGAAAACGGCACCAGCAGGTGGTCAAGTTCTGCCTGAGAGAGGTGCCGGCTGCGGTCTTCAATGTTGAGGATCACGCCATCATCAGCTCTCCGGGAGCTGATCGATATGGAGAGATCAGTGCCAATGCCGCTGATATCGTTATGCAGCACCGTCTTGAGACAGTTGGAAAGCAGCTTGAAGTCGATATATACCTGCGGCAGGTCAGTACCCGGTGAATAGACGGTCGCATACCCGTTCGACGTCAGGACATCGGCGGTGTCATGCAGAGCGGTCTCAATCAGCTGGTTCACATCCCAGAAGTCCCGGGTCGGATACAATGAATCGGAATAATTGAGGATCTCATCCAGGACACCTTCCAGCTGGCGGGTTTCGGCAACAATCGATTCGATGAAGGTTCGTTTTGAATCGGAGGCGGGGCTGTTCTTGAGCATGGAACGGGCAAACCCGCCGATGATCATCAACGGGTTGCGGACCGAATGGGCAATGCTGGAGGTGATCCGCCCGACCAGAGCCATATTCTCCATCCTGACGATCAGTTCCTGCTGCTCTTTCAGTTTTTTTCCGGCTTCTGTAACGCGCTCCAGTTCGACCTGCAGCTTGTCGTACAGCGACGCGCGTTCAATTGCAAAAGCGACCGTGAAACTGAACGTTTCCATCGAATGCATATCTTCTTCGGTGATGGCGCGCTGCGTGATGCAGTTATCAGCGATGATCATTCCTACCCGGCGGTTGCGCGAAATCAGCGGCATCAGCATGAAAGCATCAACCCCCAGCAGGTTCGCCAGTTCCGGCGGGACATCCGGATGTTGGAAGGCTCCCTCCACCAGGAGCGGGCGTTTGCCGTCCAGTGCCTTGACAAGAATATGCTCTTTGTTGGAGAGCGGAACCGTCAACTGCTCCAGCACATCATGGAATTTTTCGCGTTCGGAGGAGAGTTTGTTCAGGCGGAAGTTCTGGGCAAGCGTCTGCAGGTCCATGTCGTTCTGGGCGATCTCTTCCCAGACCTGGCTGGCCTCCTCAAAATTACGGGGGCCAAGTCCCAGATAGCCTTTCAGTTTCCCCTCTTGACGATCGCACAGCAGCAGGAAGGCGCGGTTCATACCGAAACCCTTGCCGGCGGTAATTGCGGTCAGTGCCACGGAAAGAACCTCGTCCAGGTCGACCGAACTCTGGAGGACTGATCCCAGTTCGTGCAGAAAGCGTATTTCGAGGGTTTTGCTATCGAGAAAACTTACCAGGGACTGGATCTGACTCTTCTGACGGCGGAATTCAGCAAGAAACCCGGTGAGCACCGGTGCCAGGGGGTTGCCATCATCGCGCAGCTGTTTCAGGTCGTTCAGGAACGTGGGGCATTCGCAGCATTTTTCCAGATTCCGCTGCCATTTTGAAACGAGCAGTTCCTCTTCACCCTCGACGACCTTCGGGCAATCTGCCTGCGTAATAACATCCCTGTTCCAGCAACATTCAAGATCCACACAGAACCCCGTCAGATGTCAGTTGATTAAATTATATCAGTGGAAAACGAGTATGCAACCCTTCGGCGGCTCAGGGAGCGTAAGGCGGCCGGCGGCTGAGCGGAGCCGAAGCCTACTTCACATTCCAGGTGGTCCCCTGTGCCGAATCCAGAAGCTGAATCCCCTTTGCCAGCAGCAGGTCGCGAATCTCGTCGCCGCGCTTGAAGTTTTTAGCCTTGCGGGCTTCCGCCCGTTCGGCAATCAACCGCTCGATCTCTTCCGGCGCTATATCGATCCCGCTCGCCCTGGCAGACTTGATCCCCTCCAGCCAGAGCGCCGGCCCGGTCGTGAAAAGCCCCAACACACTCCCGGCCTCGGTCAGCACGCCCCAGACAGCGGCGATCAGCGCCAGTGACGGCGGCGTCATCTCCCTCGTTTCCGCGAGGAAACGGTTGGCGCAGCGCACCGTTTCAAACAGGATACCGAGCGCCTGCGCCGCATTGAAATCATCATCCATCGCCTCGACAAAACGGGGCAAAAACTGGTCGACCTTTTCCCGCAGTTCCCGGCCGACTTCGGACAAACTCCCGGTCACGCCGGCTTCAGCGGCCGGAGCGCCCCCGCTGATTATTTCGTCCAGTGTCGCAAGACAGCTGTAGATCCTCTCCAGCCCCGACTGCGCCTCATCCAGATTCTGGTCCGAGAAATCAAGCGGTGACCGGTAGTGGGCGGAAAGGATGAAGAAGCGGAGCGTTTCCGGGTCGTACTTCTGCAGCACGTCACGGATCGTGAAAAAGTTCCCCAGCGACTTGCTCATCTTTTCGGCGTTGATATTGACAAAGCCGTTGTGGACCCAGTAGCGCACAAACCGGCAGCCGTTGGCCCCCTCAGACTGGGCTATCTCGTTTTCATGGTGCGGAAACACCAGGTCTTTGCCGCCGCCATGGATATCAAAGGTTTTGCCCAGAAACTCCATGCTCATGGCCGAGCATTCGATATGCCAGCCGGGGCGGCCATTCCCCCAGGGTGACTGCCACCACGGCTCTCCCGGCTTCGACCCCTTCCAGAGGGCAAAATCCATCGGGTGGCGTTTTTTATCCCCCACCTCTACCCTTGCCCCCGCCTGCATATCCTCCAGGGTGCGCCCGGAGAGTTTCAGATAATCGGGGAAGGTCTCGACGGCGTAATACACGTCCCCCTCCGAGACATAGGCATGCCCCCTGGCAATCAGTGTCTCGATGATGCCGATGATCCCGCCGATGTGGTCGGTGGCCTTCGGCTCCACCGTCGGCTTTTCCATCCCCAGCCGCGCCATATCCTCATCAAAAGCCTGGATGTAGCGGTCGGCGATCGTGCGATAATCGGTCCCCTCCTGATTGGCGCGGTTGATGATCTTGTCGTCGATATCGGTGTAGTTCCGGACGTAGGTGACATCGTAGCCGGCATATTTCAGGTAGCGATAGATGACGTCGAACACGATCCCGGCGCGGGCGTGGCCGATGTGGCAATAATCATACACCGT
>JAQUCU010000004.1:0-6147 GCA_028686055.1 Desulfuromonadaceae bacterium | reverse complement strand
GTCGCCCCATTCTGCAACGCGGGAGGTTGTCAGAGCCCATTGAAGAATTTCGATCAGTATACCGAGGAATGTCCCGTACAGGAAGGCATCCAGCCCGGCATGTCTGCGGTGGCGCAGGGCAAGGAAGGCTACACCGGTCACCGCGGCGATTGCGGCGACATGATTCAGCTTGTCCCACCCGAAACCGGGAGGGGCCGAATCCGCCGGCATCAGTGCCAGCCAGAGGATCAGTACCGTCAGGCCGGCAAGGCTGATTTTGAATTTTGAATTCTGGATTCTGGATTTATACACGAACCAAGCCTTTTACCGCCGGTACATATCGTCACTACTTGTTATTGCTCTTAAATCACCCGTCCGCCCGCTTCTCGCGTTCTGCCAGCGCCAGGTCGGCATCGGTCATCATGTTCACGAGCTGTTCAAAGCTGGTCTTCAGCTCCCACCCGAGCTGCTTTCTCGCCTTGGTCGGGTCACCCAGCAGCAGGTCAACTTCCGCCGGACGGAAGTATTTCGGGTCGATGCGGATGGCGACCTTCCCGCTTCCGGTGTCAATGCCTGTTTCATTGACGCCGCTCCCCTGCCACTCCAGCGGCATGCCAAGGCGTGCGAAGACTTTTTCGGCAAAGGTGCGTACCATGTAGGTCTCGCCGGTGGCGATGACGTAATCTTCCGCCTTGTCCTGCTGCAGCATCCGCCACATGGCTTCGACGTAATCGCCGGCAAAGCCCCAGTCACGCTTGGCGTCGATGTTGCCGAGGTAGAGGCATTCCTGCATCCCCAGCTTGATGCGGGCGGCGGCGCGGGTGATCTTGCGGGTGACGAAGGTCTCACCGCGACGGGGCGATTCGTGGTTGAAGAGGATGCCGTTGGAGGCATGCATACCGTAGCTTTCGCGGTAGTTCTGGGTAATGTAGAAGGCGTATGCCTTGGCGCAGGCGTAGGGGGAGCGGGGGTAGAAGGGGGTGGTCTCCTTCTGGGGGGTCTCGACCACCTTGCCGTACAGTTCGGATGATGATGCCTGGTAGAAGCGGGTGTTCAGGCCGGTTTCACGGATCCCTTCGAGAATGCGCACCGCCCCCAGGCCGTCTACTTCGCCGGTATATTCGGGAACGTCGAAGGAGACCCGCACATGGCTCTGGGCCCCCAGGTTGTAGATTTCGTCCGGCTGGATGGCCCGCAGCAGCATGTTGATGGAGCTGGCATCGTTCAGGTCGCCGTAGTGCAGGAACAGCCGCACATCTTTTTCGTGCGGGTCGCGGTAGATGTGGTCGATGCGCCCGGTGTTGAACGATGAGGAGCGGCGGATCATGCCGTGGACTTCGTACCCTTTGGATAAGAGCAGCTCCGCGAGATATGAGCCGTCCTGGCCGGTGATGCCGGTAATAAGCGCTTTTTTCATCTATGGTTTCCTCCGGAAAAAATAAAAAACAGTATACTGCTGCCTTTAAAACCAACCTTCCTCAGTCCCCCCTTATCATGGGGGAAGCCTTTCTTTAAGCCTCCCTTGATAAGGGGAGGTTTGGAGGGGTTTTCTTTTATCTCCCCAGTAGCGGGCTCATGACCTGATAGGCCAGGTAGGCGACCAGCGCCGAGGCTGGAATGGTAAGAACCCATGCGATCACAATCCGCTTGGCGACGTTCCAGTTGACGGCGTTGAGCCTTTTGGAAAGACCGACGCCCAGAATCGCGGAGGTGATGACATGGGTGGTACTGGTCGGCATACCGAAGGCGGAGGCCCCCAGGATGACGCCGGCCGAAGCGGTTTCGACGCAGAAGCCGTGAACAGGCTGCAGCTTGACAAAATCACGTCCGACGGTCTTGATGATCCGCCACCCGCCAGCCGCAGTGCCAAAAGCCATGGCCGTCGCACAGCCGATCATGACTTCCCATGGCACTGCAAAGGTCTTCAGAGTCCCGTAGCTGACCAGGGCCATGGTGATGACGCCCATCGATTTCTGGGCATCAGCGGTGCCGTGTGAAAACGCCATCAGGGCCGCCGAGCCGACCTGCATCCGGCGGAAGTTTTTGTTGAGGAGGCTGGGAGAGCTGTTGCGGAAGACCCGGTACAGGAACAGCATGAAGATGAAACCGACAATTGTCCCCATGATCGGGGAGAGAATCAGGGCCAGGACAATACTCTTGAGCCCCCCCCACTTCAGGGCGCCCATGCCGGCATGGGCAATAACGGCTCCGGAGATACCGCCGATAATGGCGTGCGAGGAAGAGGATGGCATCCCGTAGTACCAGGTGATCAGGTTCCAGATGATTGCTCCGATGATGCCGGCCAGCACGACCGTCTGGGTCACATTGGAACCGTCCACAATCCCTTTGCCGATAGTTGTCGCAACCTTGGTGGAGATCATGGCGCCGGCAAAGTTAAGTACTGCAGCCATTATGATGGCTGCCCTGACTGAAAGGGCACGGGTAGAGATGCAGGTAGCGATGGCGTTGGCTGTGTCGTGAAATCCGTTGATGTAGTCAAAAGCAAGTGCCGCCAGGATCACCAGGCAGAGCATGAGAAAGGCCGGTTCAAGCATTCTTTACCACCACGCTTTCAAGGATGTTGGAGGCGTCTTCGCACCTGTCGGTCGCCTTCTCGAGTGTTTCAAATATCTCCTTCCATTTGATCAGCTGGATCGGGTCCTTCTCCTCATCAAAGAGCCGGCTTATCGCTTCGCGTGACACTCTGTCGGCTTCATTCTCCAGCGAGTTGATCTCCACGCACGCCTCAAATATCTGCTCGTTGGTCTTCTTGCCGAGCATTGAAACCGCCTTGTCAACCGCATGGCACGACTGCAGGATGATGAAGCCGAGCGACTTGGCCTCGGGGGGGATCGCTTCGACATTATACATGATGATCCGCTGGGCTGAAGCGTCAATCAGATCAAGGATATCGTCCAGCTTTGACGCCAGGGCGTAGATATCTTCGGGGTCCAGCGGCGTAACAAAGGTTTTGTGCAGGGTCTTGATGATTTCATGGGTTATCGAATCCCCCTTGTGTTCCACATCCTTGATCCTGCGCTGACTCTCGGCGGGATTCTCGAAATTATCCAGCATCTCTTTGAGCAGCTTGGCACCTTCGATGATATTTCCAGTCATATCCTTGAACAGCTTGAAGAATTTTTCTTCTTTGGGAATAAGTCCAAACATTGGTACGCCTCCGTAGATTTATCATGCAGACAGCTTTTAAAAACTTTTTAGCAATAGCATATTTTCAGCTCCCTTTACAGCCTAAATTTAATCACATTTGCCCCCAACCACTGCAACATGGATTGCCTTTAGCGGTAAGTTGCAGTATTCTCCACATCTTTAAACAAAAAGGAGAATGAGATGAATCTGTTTCACGCCGCCGCTCTTGGCGCCATACAGGGATTTACCGAGGTGCTCCCGATCAGCAGTTCGGCCCACCTGATCCTGATCCCCTGGCTGCTCAAATGGCCCGAATCCGGGCTGACGTTCGATGTTGCGCTGCACCTGGGGACCTTTCTGGCACTGGCACTCTATTTCTGGCGCGACATTACCGAACTGACCTTCTCTTTTTTTGATGCCGCCGCCGCACGCAGGCTGAACACCCCCGCCCGGAGATTGCCGTTTCTGATCATTGCCGCCACAATCCCGGCCGCGCTTGTCGGCAAGCTGCTTGAAGGGCCGATCGAGGCGATGTTCCGCTCCAATCCGCTGCTGATCGCACTGTTTATGGTCCTGTTCGGATTTATTCTCGGTCTGGCCGATTACCTTGGCCGCAAACGTCTCGCCCTTGACGAGACCACACTGAGCTCCGCTCTGACCATCGGCCTGATGCAGTGTCTGGCGCTGATTCCGGGGGTTTCACGCTCCGGCATCACCATCACCGCCGGACTGATGCTCGGCTTCACCCGCGAGAGCGCCGCACGCTTCTCCTTCCTGATATCACTGCCGATTGTGGCGGGAGCGGCGCTGCTTAAATCGGTGGAGATATTCAAAACCGGCATTCCGGCCGGTGAGGGGGAGGCGATGCTGGTCGGGATTGCGGTCTCCGCCGTCACCGGCTATATCAGTGTCGCGTTCCTGCTTCGTTTTGTGCAGAAAAAGAGCCTTGCACCGTTTGTCTGGTACCGGGTGATTGTCGGGTGTGGTTTGATGATCGCGATTCTGACCGTCTTCAAGGGGTAGGGGGGATTTATGGCCGGCGGCATCAAGGAGTGGCCCGAGGACGAACGCCCGCGCGAAAAGATGCTGAAGGGCGGTGCTGCAAGCCTCTCTGACGCCGAACTGCTGGCGCTGATTGTCAGAAGCGGTGATCCGGGGAGCAGACAGAGTGCCATCGATCTCGGCCGTGAACTGATCAAGCATTTCAGCGGCAATCTGCGGGAGCTGGGGGGAGCCGACCTGGGCGAGCTCTGCAGGATCAGGGGGATGGGGCTGGCCAAAGCTTCCAGCGTCAAAGCCGCCTTCACGCTGGCAACACGGTTCCAGGGGCGCAAGCTGGAGCGACTCGACCGCTTCACTTCACCGCAGCAGGTCTTCGACTATTTTCACCACGAGTTCCGCGACAGCCGGAAGGAGTATTTCCTGATACTGCTGCTGGACGGCAAGAACCGCATCATAAGGCGGGTTCAGATCTCCGAGGGGAGCCTCAACCAGAGCATCGTGCATCCGCGCGAGGTATTCTCACCGGCGGTGAAGGAATCGGCCGCAGCGGTAATCCTGGTGCATAATCACCCGACCGGCGACCCGGCCCCCAGCAACGAGGATATCGCGATCACGCGCCGGCTGAAGGAGGCGGGGGAGATCATGGGGATCAAGGTGCTGGACCACATCATCGTCGGTGACGGAGAGTATCTGAGTTTTGTCGAGCGTGGGCTGCTGTAACGTTCCGGACGCGGCAAACGGCGCCCCTACGGTCGCTGTGTTTCTTTTTCGCGTTCGCGTGCGGCTTTGAGCGCTTTACGGCGCCGGCGGCCTCCGAGCAGCGTTTCTTCGATGACTATCGCAACAAAGCAGATTATGAACAGTGAAAAGATAATTCCCAGAGTAATGCGCATGTACCCCTCGCCGAGTAATACACTGCCCTGCATCATGTTACCCCACCTCCAGGAATGACAGCGCTTCATCCGCTGCCCGTTCGGCCGCCGCCACACAGTCGTTCAGGCCTATGCCGCGATAGGAGTTGCCGGTCAGAATCAGCCCGGGATGCGCACGGCGCAACTCCTCCAGCGCCTGCAGCCGCGCGCCGTGTCCAACGGTGTACTGCGGAATCGCCTGGGTATGGCGGAATATCCTGATAAATTCGGGCGGTGCGTCTATCCCCATCGTCAGGGCCAGATCCTTTCTGACCCTTGCCGTAACCTCTTCATCACTCAGACTGACGTATTCGGGAAAGCAGGCCCCCCCCATCATGCTCCGGAGCAGTACTTTTCCCTCCGGGGCCCGATTCTCGAACATGCTCGAATCCCACAGGGTACCGAGCGTGTTCAGCCCCTCCTTTTTCGGGATCAGATAGCCGAAGCCGTCCAGAGAGCGGCTGATCCGCTCGCGACTGTAACCGAAGCAGATAACTGTCATGCCGGCATAGGGAATCTGCCGCAATATCCCCGCCATGCCACCGTCCAGCCCGGCCAGCATCTCCGCCGCCGCGAATGCCGGCGAAGCGATGACCACCAGGTCGGACTCGTATTCGGCGCCATCGCTACACCTCACTCGATACGGGACAGCCCCCCCCTTCTCCACCGAGGTGACGACTGAGCCCGGGCGTACGACATCTCCCAGCGAGGCCCACAGAGCATCGGACAGATACTGGATCCCCTCGCGGAACGAGGTCAGAACCCCTCCCGGCCCGGCAGCGCTGGAGACGACCTTCCCTTCGGCCTGATCCCGTTTTTTCTTTTTGGCCAGCATGATCATCGCGCGGATCAGTCCGCCGTATTCCCGCTCCAGTTCGGCAATGCGCGGAAAACAGGAGACCAGCGACATGGTCTCCGGATCACCGGCGAAGATGCCTGATACCATCGGTGCAATCAGTTTGTCCAGCGCCTCCCCCCCTAGGCGGCGGCGCCCGAAGGCGGCCAGGGTTTCGTCCACGCCTGCCGGCGCCGGTGATATAAACGGGGTCGGCTCCAGCGCCAGACGCAGTTTTCCGGGCCAGGAGATCAGGCGGCTTTTGAGGAATGC
>JAQUCU010000105.1 GCA_028686055.1 Desulfuromonadaceae bacterium | reverse complement strand
CGCGGAGCGGTTGTTGCGGGGATCGTCCGCGCCATCTCGCAGAATTTTGCCGCCGAGCAGAAGCTGGAGCGTGATGCGGAGAAGCTGCTGGATGAGACCATGGCTGCGATGGGAAGCGGCGCTGCCGGGATCGACCGCCGCCGGATGCTGAAGATGGTCAAGGATAAGCTGGCGAAGGAACGAAACATAGTCCTGTGAGGTTTTATCATGTCGTTATCAGAAGACCGTATTTCAACGATGGCCCATGAGATAATCAAATGCATCTGGCGGGATGACCTGGCAGACATGTCTGATGACGTCCGTGCACTTAGACGGGTCAAACAGTCCCTGGAAGCTTTTTTCGGCGCTGTGGACGAGGTCGAAGCGGCGGTCAGTGCGAAACTGCGCAACAAGGCTCCCGGCAGCCGTGATTACGAAGCCCTTTACCAGAAATTCTACCACGACGAAATGGTCCGGAGACATCTGTAAAATCCGCTATCGGATACAGCAGAAGCTGTTGTTAAAAAACCGCTGCAATGCTTTTCCCATGCGACGGTCAATTGGTACGTAATACTCATTCTTTCCGGCCATGAGCAACAGCTCACGGCCTTTTTTACAAAAAAGGATATCCAATGTTATATCGCTTCAAACCGGTTCTCCTCTCCTTTGTCGGGGTACTGCTTTTAACCGCCCCCCCCTGTTCCTTACAGGCTGATGATTATTTGAACTATGCTGCCGCCCAGTACCGCAGCAGGGATTTTGCAGGTGCCTATGCATCGGCCGAAAAATCTTCCGACCAGGCGCAGCGTTCATTCGTCCGCGGAATGGCAGCGCTGCGTATGGACAAGTTCGATGAAGCGGCGACGCTTCTTGCCGATGCGGAGCAGAGGCTGCCTCTGCTTGCCGATTATGCGGCTTACTTTGAGGCAGAGGCACTCCTGAAACTGAAAAGATATCCGGAGGCAGCCGCCAAAGCGGCTTCGGTCAAAGCGGCATTTCCCTCCTCCAGGTTGGTGCGCCTCTCGGAAAAACTGCATGCCGATATCCTGTATGAATCCTGTGACTACAATGGAGCGCTCAAGGCATATCAATCGTTTATAGATAAATATCCATCGGGAAACGATGCCGTAGATGCAAGCTATAAGTCTGCGCGCTGCAAGGAAGAGGCGGATGATAACGCTGGCGCGCTGACGATCTACCGGAGCATCTGGCTTAATAATCCGGCATCATTGTTGGCCATCAAGTCTCAGGAACGACTCAAACAACTCGAACTTTCAGGTCTCAAACTGCCACAGTACAGTGCTGAAGAGTTGTTTAAGCGGGCTTCGCTCCTCTATGCGCAGAGAAGATACAGTGATTCCCTGAAGAGTCTCGAGATGATCCCTGTTGAATCTCAGCCTCAAGCCAGTATAAGTAGAATGGATCTTCGTACCGGCATGGTACTGTACCGCCTGAGACGCTATCAGCAGGCCGAAAAACAGTTTGCCAAGGTGTTGTCCGCCAATCCTCTGCCCGGTGTGCACTCCGAGGCCCGTTTCTGGCTGGCCAAATCGCTCGAACGGCAGGATCTGAAAGACCGCGCTCTGGCGATATACCTGGAGCTGGCTGGAGAAGGTAAAAAACAGGAATTTGCCGATGACGCCCTTATTGAGGCGGCGGGATTAAAGCGTGGTCTTGGGCAGTATGCTGAGGCGGCCCGCCTGTTTGACCAGGCGGCAATACTTGCGAACGGTTCGAAAGTTGTTGCCGGGGTGATCTGGAATTCGGGGTGGTGCCATTACCTGGCGGGTGAATATAAAGTCGCAGCCGACACATTCAAACGGCTGCTTCCCGATGAAACCGAACGTGAGAGGGCACTGTACTGGCTGGGGAGGACGCTGGAAAACAGTGGAGATGCCACTTCCGCTTCGTATTATGGTACCCTTCTGGCTGAATACCCGGCCGGTTTTTACGCTACCTGGTATCGTGAACAGAAAGGAGTGAAAGATACCCGTGAGTCACTGGGTAACCGTGACCCGCTGTCTGAACTTCCGTTGACGTCCGGATTTGATAAACCGCGCCTGCTGGCCTCGCTCGGGATGTTTAGCGAAGCCCGGGCAGAGATGGCGGCTGCCCGCAGGAAAAATGGCGGAAAGAAGATGCCGTTTCCTGTATTAGCCAGAACTTATCTTGAAATGAGTGATTTTGGTTCGGCGATCTACCTGTTTATGCAGAACAGTCCAATAGCGTGGGAGAAGGAGACGTTGCCGCTCTGGGCGGCCGGGTATCCTCGTGCCTATTCCGATCTGATCAGCCGGAATGCCGCCCTTAACGGGTTGTCAGAAGGTCTTGTATATGCCCTGATTCGTGCCGAAAGCGGCTTTACTCCCGCCGTAAAGTCGGGCGCCGGTGCGATTGGTTTGATGCAGATGATGCCTGCAACGGCCAAAATGACCGCCCGTGAAAAGGGGGAGTTTGATCCGTTGCGGCTGACCGTGCCTGAATACAATATCCGCCTGGGTACGAAGCATCTTAATGCCTTGATGAAAGAGCAGGATGGCGATCTGGTCTATATGGCGGCGGCATACAACGCTGGATCCGGGGCACTGGGGCGGTGGAAAAAGAGCTTCAAGGGGTTGAAAAAGGATGAATTTATTGAGAGTATCCCCTATCAGGAAACCCGTAATTATGTAAAGAAAGTGTATGCTTCGGCAGCTACGTACCGCCAGTTGTACGGATTAAAGTAGTCATTAACTTCAGCAGACGAAAGGTTTACCTGCATGGCAGAACAAACTCCCATGATGCGGCAATATATGGAGATCAAGTCGGGTTATCCAGATGCGATCCTTTTTTTTCGCATGGGGGACTTTTATGAAATGTTTCTGGATGATGCCCTGCTTGCTTCTCGGGTGCTCGATATTGCCCTGACTTCCCGCAACAAGGGGAGCGGTGACGAGATCCCCTTCTGTGGTGTCCCGTTCCATTCGGCCGCTCCCTACGTTGCCAAGCTGATTGAAACCGGTCACAAGGTGGCAATCTGCGAACAGGTTGAGGACCCGAAACAGGCCAAAGGGATTGTCCGGCGTGAGGTTGTCAGAGTTGTAACCCCCGGCCTTCTGATCGAGTCCGAAAGCCTCGTCCCTGACGAAAACAATTATCTGCTGGCGCTCTGTCTGCTGCCCGGTGGCAGCTGGGGGTGCGCCTGGCTGGACGTCTCCACCGGTGAGTTTCGTGCAACCGAACTGGCCGGAGCCGCGGCAGTGCTGGCCGAAGCTGTCGGGATCAACCCCCGTGAGATTCTGCTCCCGGATTCACTTGACCGTGAAGCGCTGCCGCCTGATCTGCGCTCATTTCTGGGGGAGCGGATTGTTTCCCGTGCCCCGGGGTGGATCTATGATCGCGACTATGCCACAACGCTCCTCTGTGACCACTTTGGGGCTGCTTCGCCGGAGGCACTCGGGCTGGAGTCGGCTCCGGCCGCCCTGCTGGCCGCTGCTGCCGCCCTTTATTATCTCCGCGAAAACCGCAAGGCGGCGCTGCCGCATATTCGCGATATTGTTGTCTCACAGCGCAGTCAGCACCTGGCCCTTGATCCTGCCACCCGGCGCAATCTTGAGATCACCGCCAGCATGGCAGAGGGGAAACGAAGCGGTTCACTGTTGGGGTGTCTGGACCGTACCGGTACCTCCATGGGCGCCCGCTGCCTGAAACAATGGCTCAGCTATCCACTTGTCGGGGTAGAGCCGATCAGGCGGCGCCTGGATGCTGTGGAAGAGCTGTTGGAGTCGCAGGAACTGTGCGAAACAGTGGCGGCACGGCTGAAAAACATCGCCGATCTGGAACGGCTCAACGGCCGCATCGGCATGGCAAGTGCCGGTGGCCGCGACCTGCGGGCGCTGCATGATTCACTGGTCCACCTCCACCCGCTGCTTGATCTGCTGGCACCGGTGCAGGCCGCTCTGCTGCGGTCGCTGACCGTGGCCATCGACCCTCTGGATGATATCTGCACGCTGGTCTCGCGTGGGATTATCGAAAATCCCCCATTCTCGCTTCGCGAGGGTGGGATCATCGCGCCCGGGTATAATGAAGAGCTGGACGAACTGCGCGCCATCAGCAGCGAAGGGAAGGGTTTCATCGCCCGGTTGGAGGCGCAGGAACGGGCCCGCACCGGCATCTCCACCCTCAAGATCCGCTACAACCGGGTGTTCGGATATTCGATAGAGGTTACCAAGAGCAACCTGGCGGCCGTTCCGGCTGATTATATCCGGCGCCAGACACTGGCTAACGCCGAGCGCTATATCACCGAGGAGCTGAAGAACTACGAAGAAAAGGTGCTCGGGGCCGAAGAGCGCATCTGCAATCTGGAATTCACCCTGTTCCAGGAGATTCGGGAGCTGGTGGCCGGCCAGGCCGAACGGATCGCCCGTACCGCCGCTGGCTTGGCGAATCTGGATGTGCTGATCTCGCTGGCGACTGTTGCGTGTGAGCGTAACTACTGCAAGCCGCTGGTTGACGATTCGGATGTCATTGATATCCGCGACGGACGCCACCCTGTGATCGAGGGGATGAAACTGGGAGAGCGTTTTGTTCCGAATGACACCCTGCTGGACGGGGACAGTAACCAGCTGCTGATGATTACCGGCCCCAATATGGCAGGTAAATCCACCTATATGCGTCAGGTGGCACTGATCACCCTGATGGCGCAGGCCGGCAGCTTTGTTCCTGCCACGGAGGCGCGCATCGGTATCGCCGACCGTATCTTCACCCGCGTCGGAGCCGGCGACAACCTGGCCCGTGGCCAGTCCACCTTCATGCTTGAGATGATGGAGGCGGCCGGAATCCTCCGCAATGCCACACCGCGAAGCCTGATCATCATGGATGAGATCGGCCGCGGCACCTCGACCTTTGACGGCGTATCCATCGCCTGGGCGGTGGCCGAGTATATCCACGACACCCCCACCTGCCGCAGCCGCACCCTCTTCGCCACCCACTACCACGAGCTGACCGAGCTGGCGACGACCCGCGAGCGGATCAAGAACTTCACTGTTGCCGTGCGCGAGTGGAACGATCAGGTCATTTTCCTGCGCACGATCATCCCGGGCGGGGCCTCCCACTCCTACGGCATCCAGGTTGCCCGTCTGGCGGGGATGCCGTCCGACGTGATCGAGCGGGCTAAGGAGATCCTGCGCAATCTGGAGAGCGGCGAGTTCGAGGAAGGCACTCCTCGCCTGGCCAGGAGTAGCAGAAAATCGACACGTGAACCGTCGCCCCAGTTCTCGCTGTTTGAAACCAGCGAGGATCAGCTGCGGCAGCGCCTGAAGAAGCTCAATATAGCCACCCTGACACCGTTGCAGGCTCTGAATCTGCTGGATGAGTTGAAGCGGATGGTGTGATTATGAAGTTACCAGCAGCAGTTTTGATGGAAAGGGAGCTCTAGATGGGGATTGAAGTCTATGTGGGACATATCTCCGGCAGGGTCACGGAAGATGAAGTGAAGAATCTGTTCTCGGTAGTCGGCACTGTCACCTCCGTTCACCTGGTCGCCGATCCCGTTACCGGCGAATCACGGGGGTGCGGGTACGTGAGGATGTCGACCGAAGAGGAGGCCGGAGAGGCGATCGACCTGCTTGATGGAGCCAGGCTCGGCGATAGCCGGATCGTTGTAAGGAATGCCCCGCCCAAAAGTTTTAAAAAAACAGGTGAGAGCAGCGGACGTGGCGGGCAAGGCGGCCGGAGTGCTCGTAGCACAGGCCAGGGGAAAAAGCCCCCAATCAGTTGAAACATGCAGGAATATCTGCTAAAAGAACGGGCCAATTGTTCAAAAAATCCGGCTGCAAATAAAGCGACCCTATGAATCGATTCGTTCACATACTGTTCTGTCTTCTGCTGATCTGCCTGTCGCTGCCTTATCCTTCCTTTGCGGTCAGTAGTAGAGAGGACACGTCTATTGGGAAGACATCGTCTCTTATGCGCCAAGCGGCTGTTCTAAACGAGATGAAACACTGGTCTACCCCTGATTACACGCGGATCTCCCTCGAACTTGATCGTGATGTCATCTGGGAGGCGCACGATCTCAGTAAGGGTGCCGCCAGGAATACCGGCAGGATCTATATCGACCTGAAACATACTCGCATGGGAAAAACTGTCAGGAATATCACAATCGGGGACGGCCTGTTGAAGGGGGCGCGGGTCGGTCAGTACAAGCCTGATGTGGTGAGGGTTGTGCTGGATATCGAAAATATCAGGGACTTTAAAATTTTCCCTCTGTCTAATCCGGCGCGGTTGGTGATCGATGTCCGCGGCGAACGTCCGACAGAAATATCACGCCTGGAGCCGGTTGTCAGCGCAGCACCGGAACGGGTTGTCGTGGCGAAGGCAGAGGACCGGCCTGTTGTGGCAGAAAAAAAATCCGGGTCGTACAAAAAGACGTCGATATCAAAAATAAGGCGGATCGTTGTCGATCCCGGACATGGTGGGCATGATCCTGGCGCAGTCGGACCGAGCGGAATTCAGGAAAAAGATGTGGTGCTGGCGATCGGGCTCAGGCTGAGGGATCTGTTGAAGGAAGAGTTGGGGGTGGACGTGGTCATGACCCGCTCTACCGATGTCTTTATCCCGCTGGAGGAACGCACCGCCATTGCCAACAAGGTGGGTGCGGATCTGTTTGTATCGGTGCATGCCAACGCGGCGCCCAATCATGCTGCTGCCGGAATTGAAACCTATTATCTCAACCTCGCAAAGACCGACAAGGTGGCGCAGCTGGCTGCCAAGGAGAACGGCACATCACTCGAAAAGGTCAGCGTGCTGCAGGCTATTCTCTTCGATCTGATGGCAAATTACAAGCTGAACGACTCGGCTCATCTGGCCGATCAGGTACAAAGAGCACTCCATAAAAAAATCCGTGCTCACTACAGTGATGTCAAAAACCTGGGGGTCAAACAGGGGCCGTTCTATGTCCTGGTGGGGGCATCCATGCCCAGTATCCTTGTCGAAACGGCATTTGTCTCAAACGCGGCAGAAGAATCCCGGCTTAATGACCCCAGTTACCAGGACATGGTTGCCAACGGCATCCTTGAAGGCGTCCGCAGCTACATCACGAGCCTGAAATAATACTGTCGGGGCTCATGAACCAAGCGGCTCACGGGCTGTGATCTCTCCGGCCGTTGCCGGTCGTATGGCCTTGATTGTGCCGATAAATACCAGCGCCATGCCGGATAACGGATGATTGCCGTCCAGAACCGCCTTTCCATCGGCAATTTCCGTTACGGTATAAAAAACGGCACCCTCCTCCAGACCTTCATCCGTGTCCCCTTCGATCATCATCCCGACGTTAAGCGGTTGCGGCAGGTTTTCTACCGGTTCAACCAACAGCAGATCAAAATTATATTCCCCGAACGCATCATTCGGCTGGAGTTTCACGGTGACAGTCTCTCCGATCGTTTTCCCATCCAATGCATCTTCTATCGGGATAAATACACCATCATAGCCGCCGTGCAGATATACGATCGGTTCATTGCCTTCATCAAGCATGTTTCCGTCCGGGTCTGTGAGATTGTAACTGAGCGTGACGACTTTGTTCTTGCCTACCTGTGTCATTACATTTTCCTTTAAATAAAGTGATAAGCTGGTAATACCTTAATGGATGCCTAACCGTGCGACATCAGCGGGCTTACCTGGTTATTACCCCGGCAATGGTGAGCCGTTCGGGGGATTCGGTGGCGTTTGATTGGGACAGGTAGATCGAATTGACCGCAACCAGCAGTGTATTGAGCTTGTCCAGGTCGATCACTCGTGATCCCGGTAGTGATTCGGTGTTGGTCAGATTAAGGGGGCAGCAGTCGCTGCTGCGCCGGCCGTCATTTGTGTAGATGATCGGCAGTCCATGGGTTCGGCAGATAATCGGACGGGCTTCATACAACAGGCAACGGTGGTTAAACAGAAGCGGGCAGCGCTCGTCATCTGCATGTTCTGAAACATGGCGGCGGATCTCTTCGGCCTCATGATCGGGCAGATTCGCAAGGGTTTCACGCATTGCTGCCGCTTCAACCGGAAAAACCGTGATTGAAGTGCAGCAGGAACTGCAGCCTGCCGAACAGGTTATCTGTCCATCCAGAGCCGATGAAATCGTACTGCAGAGAGCATCGACCATGGTGATCAGCTGTTTATAGTTATCAAGGAAGTGTGGCATGGCGGCTCTGTAGCATACATTGGTATCCGCACCTGCGGAAAATCAAGGCGAGGTGCGAATCAGTTTCCTTCGCTTTGCGCCTTAAGCGCCTCCATCTGGTAATACGCCCTCAGGGCATCGGTAATCTCGCCGATGTCGCCGGTCATAATCGAATCCAGGCGGTACAGCGTCAGGCCGATGCGGTGGTCGGTCATGCGACCCTGCGGGAAGTTGTAGGTGCGGATGCGCTCGCTGCGGTCTCCCGACCCGACCTGCTGCTTGCGGTTTGCGGCCAGTTTTGAATCCTGAGCCTGCTGGATGGTGTCGAGGATGCGCGTTTTGAGGACCTTCATGGCCGTTGCGCGGTTCTTTATCTGGCTCCGCTCTTCCTGACAGGCGACAACCGTGCCTGTTGGCAGGTGGGTGATGCGTACGGCTGAGTCGGTGGTGTTGACGTGCTGGCCGCCGGCTCCGGAAGAACGGTATACATCAATCTTCAGATCATCCGGTCTGATTTCTATGTCCACATCTTCTGCTTCCGGCATGATTGCCACGGTGCAGGCGCTGGTATGAATGCGACCCTGAGCCTCGGTCTCGGGTACGCGCTGTACACGATGAGTTCCTGACTCGTACTTGAGTTTGGCGAAGACTCCTGTACCTTCAACGGAGGCGATAACCTCTTTAAAGCCGCCCCGTTCTGATTCAGAAGCTGAGATGATTTCTACCTTCCAGCGGTTGGTGTCGGCATAGCGCGAATACATGCGGAACAGGTCGCCGGCGAAGAGGGCAGACTCGTCTCCGCCGGTACCGGCTCGGATCTCCAGAATAACGCTCTTGTCGTCATTAGGATCTTTGGGGAGCAGCAGCAGCTGGATATCGGCGTCAAGCTGGTCTTTTTCCGCTTCAAGGCTTTTCAGTTCATCTTCAGCCATCTCTTTCATGTCCGGATCGGCCAACAGCTCCCGGTTGTCTGAAATATCACCCAATACTTTCCGGTAGCGCCGGTATGCCGCCACCAGTTCACTCAGATCGGAATGCTCGCGCGAAAGCTTGCGGAATTCCGGCTGGTTGGATATGACTGCCGGGTCTGACAGCATCGCTTCCAGTTCCTGATAGCGGCGTTCCAGTTCTTCTATCTTGTCCATCATCATACGCAGTAATCCATCACCGCCGTTTCACCGGCAGCGTCTCTTTTTAGATGATCTTGTTCAGCGGATACTCGATAATTCCCTCGGCTCCCAGCCTGATCAGCTCAGGCACAACCCTGCGTACCTCTTTTTCCGACAGGACGCTCTCGATTGAGAGCCAGTCGGAATTGTAGAGATGTGACACAGTCGGGTTCCTCAGGCTCGGAAGCATCCGGGTGATCACCTCGATCTTTTCTGCCGGAGCATTCATCTTCAGGCCGACCATGCCTTCAGCCGTCAGCGATGATTTCAGCATCGTAGCGATCTGATCAATTTTAGCCCGTTTCCAGGGATCAGCCCAGGCCGATTTGCTTGCCAGCAGAACCGGCACAGACTCCATCAGTTCGCAGACGATGCGCAGCCCGTTGGCTTTTATGGTTGAGCCGGTTTCGGTTACTTCGACGATGGCGTCACAGAGCCCGTCAACTACCTTGGCCTCTGTGGCACCCCATGAAAACTCGACGTTTACCGGGATATCCCGTTCGGCAAAATAGCGCTTGGTGAATCCTACCAGTTCGGTGGAAATGGTGGCACCATGAAGGTCTTCCGGTCTCTGCACCTTCGAATCGCCGTTGACTACCAGTACCCAGCGGACCGGGCGTCTGGAAACCTTGGAATACACCATTTCACAGACTTCAACCACATCGGAGTCGTTTTCGCGTACCCAGTCACGACCGGCAATGCCGGCGTCGATAGTCTGACGTTCGACGTATCTGGCCATTTCCTGCGGCCGGATCAGTTTACAGTTCATTTCCGTATCATCAACACCAGGGAAATAGCTACGGGATGAGATGCTGATCTGCCAGCCGGCTTTTTTAAAGAGATCGACGGTGGCGTCTTCGAGGCTCCCCTTGGGGATACCGAAATTCAGTATGTTAGACATATTTCACCCTTTTCGCATTACGATTTTTTGTACACTTCATTCGGGTCAAACAGCGGGTTGGAGTGTTCCACCCATGCCCCGTTTTCCCACTTGACGTAGAAACAGCTGCGATTGCCGGTGTGGCAGGCGGCCAGTCCGTTCTGTTTTACC
>JAQUCU010000104.1 GCA_028686055.1 Desulfuromonadaceae bacterium | reverse complement strand
CATGGTCGCTGATTGTCTGGTTTGTATATGCCGCCTTTCTGCACGCCCGCATCACAAAAGGGTGGGTCGGCAAACGCGCAGCCTGGCTCTCGGTTATCGGTTTTGCAGCCACCATCTTCTGCTATCTGGGGGTGAACCTGCTTCTGTCCGGTCTGCATAGCTATGGCGGCGGTTCAGGGATGTAGGTATGTACGGTTGTTGACCAACAATCCGGAACCACAAAAATAGAATCTCTAACACCGGGCTCGCCCGGTGTTTTTGTGTCGTGTGCCTATGCCATCATTCTCTATAATTATTCCGGTGAAGCCCGGGGGCTATGTTGCCGCCAGTGAACACCTTAAAAAGATCATGCCGGATGATCACAACTATGAAATCCTGCTTGCGGAAGGGCGTGCGCCAAGCCGGCAGCGAAACCTTGCGGCCAGAGAGGCCGCCGGTGATATCCTCTACTTTCTCGACGATGACTCGCTGATAAGTCTGGAAAATTTTGCCCTGTGTTCTGCTGGCATGAGTGATCCGGCGGTAGCCGTTGTTGGTGGCCCTTCAATTACACCTGGCGGAGATAGTCGGCTTCAGCAGCTTTTCGGATATGCGCTTGCTTCGGCATTCGGTTCCGGCGCTGTACGTAACCGTTATCGTGCACATGGTGAAACCCGCACTTCGACGGACAAAGAGCTGATTCTGTGCAATCTTGCCGTGCGCCGCTCGGTGTTTATGGATCTTGACGGCTTTAACGAATGTCTGTACCCAAACGAAGAAAATGAGTTTATGGAGAGGGTCACGTCAGCAGGGTACAAGATGCTTCATGTGCCGTCCATGACCGTATTCCGCAGTCAACGACAAACACTGAATGCATTTGTTCGCCAGATGTTCAGCTATGGGCGAGGCAGGGGGCAGCAAAGCCTCATCACGTCATCATATTCAGTAACAAGTTTCATTCCCCTTTTTTTTGTCGCATATCTGTTCCTATCCCTCATATGCATAAAGCATCTGTTCCTGCTTGTGCCTCTTGTGATATACCTCTTTGCAGCCTTAGCGAGTTCACTTCTTGTGCTGCGGCGGACAGGGAATTTGTTTTCCCTGCTTCTGCCCGGCATTTATCCGCTCATGCATATCGCAAACGGAGTCGGTTTGCTGTACGGTTTGACAAGCGGGAAACCGGGGCCGGCTCAAGACAGCTCGATACATATAAGAAGGATAAAGCGGTTAGGTCTGAGCTTCACCGACCAGAACAGTTAGGCTCACTGGTTGATTAATATTCAGGTATGCATCTGCCGGAAGCTTACTGATGGAGAAAAAACGTGGATATAAGCATAGTTGTACCGGTTTACAACGAACAGGAAAATGTAGAAGCCGTATATTCTGCTATCAGGGCAGCCCTGCAGGATGCCGGCTGCTCATATGAAATCATTATGGTCGATGACGGCTCTTCTGATGGATCATATAGAGAGCTGACCAGGCTTGCGGCCGGAGATGCCGCCCTCAAGGTAATCCGGTTCCGCAGAAACTTCGGCCAGACCGCCGCCATGTCGGCGGGCTTTGATCATGCGAAGGGTGACATCATTATTCCTATGGATGGCGACCTGCAGAATGATCCTGCAGACATACCGCGGCTGGTTGCAAAAATTCATGAGGGATTTGACGTTGTTTCCGGTTGGCGTCGAGACCGGAAGGATACTTTCATCAGCCGGAAAATCCCGTCACTGCTTGCCAATGCACTTATTTCCCGCCAGACCGGCGTGCATCTTCATGATTACGGCTGTACGCTCAAAGCCTATCGACGTGAAGTGCTCAATGGTATTAATCTGTACGGTGAAATGCACCGTTTTGTCCCGGCGCTGGCATCCCAGTTCGGAGCCAAAGTGACAGAGCTGCCGGTCAATCACTTTCCCCGCCTGCATGGCGTCAGTAAATACGGCATCTCCCGCACGATGCGGGTTATTCTCGACCTGATGACGGTAAAGTTTCTGATGTCCTATTCCACCAAGCCGATTCAGCTGTTCGGGAAATGGGGGATCTACACGATACTGGCCGGCATCGCTACAGGATCTATGACCCTGTACATGAAGATCTTCGAAAACTTCAGCATGAATCGTAATCCTCTGCTGATACTGACGGCCTTTCTGCTGTTTATGGGTGTTCAGTTTATCGTACTCGGACTGCTTGGTGAGCTGAACGCAAGAACCTATTTTGAATCGCAGGGGAAGCCCATCTACGTTGTTAAAGACAGGATAAACCTTGGCTGAAGGCGCACTCCGCGTACTCATGATCGCTCCGACCCCATATTTTTCTGACAGGGGGTGTCATGTCAGGATCTATGAAGAAGCCCGGGCGCTTATAAAACTGGGGCACGAGGTCTGCATCGTGACGTATCATCTCGGCCGGGATATGCCCGGGGTGCGGGTGGTACGCACGCCGGATATACCGTGGTACAGCAAGCTTGAAGCCGGCCCTTCATGGCATAAGCCGTACCTTGATATACTTCTGCTGTGGAAATGTCTGACTGAGATCCCTTCATTTCGACCCCACCTTATCCATGCCCATCTGCACGAAGGAGCCTTGATCGGCTCTGTTCTCAGGAGTTTTATCCGTATCCCCATGCTGTTCGATTATCAGGGCAGTTTGAGCGGCGAATCGCTCAATCATGGTTTTTTTCGCGATAAATCACTTCTGCTCAAAATATTCAAGCGGATCGAACGGTTCATAGATCGCCGTGCGGACCTCACGATTACCAGTTCCGACAAAGGTCGGCAGGAGTTGATACAGGATTGGGGAATAGGAGAGGAAAAGGTAAGCAATCTTATTGATGGCGTAGATACGGAGATGTTTCGACCGTATCCCCGAAGCGACGCACGCCGCGAGCTCGGCATCCCTGACGGTGTGAAGCTGGTAGTCTATCTCGGCTTGTTCAATCGTTATCAAGGTGTCGACCTGTTGCTGGATGCAATCGCTCTTGTCAGATGCCAGTCTCCAGACGTACGGTTTCTGCTGATGGGGTTCCCGGACAAGGAGTATCTGAAAAAGGCTGAAACGATGGGTATTGACGATGTAATCACGTTCACCGGGCGGGTGAGTTATGATCGGGCGCCGTTCTTCCTGAGCGCCGGAGATCTTGCGGTATCGCCAAAGCTCTCCCTGACCGAAGCCAATGGCAAGCTGTTCAACTATATGGCCTGTGGACTGCCGACTGTGGTGTTCGATAATCCGATCAATCGGGAGATCCTCGGTGATGAAGGGATCTATGTCGAGTATGGAAATACTTCGTTGCTGGCAGATACAATAATTTCAACGCTGCATGACAGTCATCTTATGAGTTCTCTTTCAGAGCGGCTCAGAGAGAGAGCGATCAGAATCCATTCCTGGGATAGCAGGTCGAGGCAGCTTGTTTCTGTCTACCAAGCGCTGCTGGCCTCGCAGTAAGAACTTTTCCTGTATTTTAAATTGCATCGAGTGCTAAAAAAAGTTGACACGAATATCTCTATTTGCTATAAATCTGGTCTCGCAAGCGGGAATAACTCAGTGGTAGAGTGCAACCTTGCCAAGGTTGAAGTCGCGGGTTCGAATCCCGTTTCCCGCTCCATTTAAGAGCATAGAATCATTAAAGATTCTGACAAATTTGCCCCGACTATCACTAAAACTTTCACCAAAAGGTTTTAAAAGGTAGGTTCGGGGTTTCGTTTGTCTGCATAAAATCAGGCTGTTGCATCTGGTAAGGTACTACTTGGCCGTATCCAACTGTTGCTGATTGCTTCTTTTTCGGTTGTGCGAAGTCCTGGCCGAAGTATTCCAGAATTTGCCAGAAATCTTCATCAAGTCCCTCGATGTAATCCCCGTACACTTCATAGATCATTTGCTTTGAACCATGCCCCATAAGCCGTACCAGGCGGTTCGGATCAATCCGCAGCGTTAATGCCCAAGCTGCGAAGGAATGACGCATTGAGTAAGGTACTTTGTCGGTAATCCCACAAGCTTTCCCCGCTTTCTCCCAGACATCTTTCCTGAAATTGGCAGGGTTGAAATAAGTGCCGGTCTTGGTTGTAATCAACTTGTCACCGGAGTTTCTTGCAAGGAGGATATCAAGCCGTTTTCTGATGGCCTGGGTGATAGGTATCTTCCTGATCCGGTAGAGCGTCTTGGGGGTAACGTCCCCCTTGCTGCGGGCATGACCTGTACAATTGTCGTACAGCCGCCGGCAAAGCAATCCGGAAAGCGGTCATAGCAGTTTATTTCTACATTTTTAACCTTCTCTAAAAAAACTATTGACAGTATCGTCCAAATAATATAACTTAACATTAAACTATACGACATCAAAACAATAAGGCTGGCAAATGAAACCTGCAAGTAAAGAAACATCTAGAGCCCTGAACACCTACACCAAACTGATGCGGGCGGCTGAATCGGTAACCAGCAGGGTACATCGCGTTCTGGCAATGCCACAACTCACCATCAGCCAGTTCGGAGTACTTGAGGCGCTCTATCATAAAGGGCCATTGTGCCAACGCGACATCGGTTCAAAGATACTCAAGAGTTCGGGAAATATCACACTGGTGATCGACAACCTTGAGAAGCGGAACCTCGTGATTCGAGTAAGGGACGAAAGTGACAGGCGCTATTTCACCATTAACCTTACGGAAGCCGGGACCGATCTGATTGCCAAAGTTTTTGAGGATGTTGAAGCGTCAATCGTCAGGGAAATGGCTTCGCTTGAGGAAAATGAGCAGGTATTACTTGGTCAATTGTGTAAAAAATTAGGCATGAAAGGGGGGGTAGCATCGTAGGAGCTTTTTTTTAGGCATATAATTCAATGTTAAACCAATAATCAAACTAAAGGAGAAACATCATGAGAAACATTTTTGTATCACTCAGCACCATTATTGCCCTGGTCCTCCCCACATTCGCATTTGCTACGACCTGGACCATTGACCCCGATCACTCCAATGTCGGTTTCAAGGTTAAACACCTTATGATATCGAACGTGAATGGCGAGTTTAAAAAGTACACCGGAGTCGTGGATATAAATGACAAAGACATCACCAAGTCGAAAGTTCAAGTCAGCATTGATACCAACTCAATCAACACCAATGTCCAGAAACGGGACGAACATCTGCGAAGCGCTGATTTCTTCAATGTAGCCAAATACCCGACAATGACCTTTGTATCGAAGAAAGTTGCCAAGGCCGGTAAGGACAAACTGAAAGTAACCGGAGATTTGACATTACACGGCATAACCAGACAGGTTGTTCTCGATGTTGAAGGTCCTACAAAAGAAAGCAGAGACCCGTGGGGCAATATCCGTAAAGGTGCAACTGCTACAACCAAGATCAATCGCAAGGATTTCGGTCTGGTTTGGAATGCCGCGCTTGAAACGGGTGGCGTTGTTGTCGGCGACGAGATAACAATCACCCTGGAAATCGAAATGATCAAAAAGTAACGACACCACATGGAACGTATTAAACACATAAGAAATGTTCTCAACAACCACCCGGTTCGAATAATTGAACCGGGTGGCCGGGCACACGCTTCTGTAGCGTTGATTTTAGAAGAGCAGCCGTCCGGGCTGAGTATTTTGTTGATAGAACGATCAAACAACACAAACGATTACTGGTCTGGCCAGATCGGATTGCCGGGAGGAAGATCTGAAACAATCGACATGAGCGCACAGCATGTGGCGTTTGCTGCAGCATCCCTCCGCTCATACAAGTACTCCTTCTACGGCGTACGTTGTGTCTGATTTTCTCCGAGGGATCAGATCGTTAGCCGGAAACGAAAAGAGGCACCTTGACGCTTAGGTCAAAGTGCCTCTTTATGGGTGGTGCGGGAGTGTTGAAGAGCAGTTTTACTCTCAACAAAAGACAGCGGTATGAACACTCTCGTGTCTACTCTACAGTCTCGATGAATCCACGGTTATTTAACACCCGACACCCCTTCTAGAAAGTCACATTAGCACTGGTCCCCTGTAACACCAGGGTGTTGTCGACATCCAGGAAATAAACCTCTGCTCGGTAGCTTGCCGGGCCAGTCGGGGCTCCAGTGAGAGTGCTACGTTTGAAGTTGGTTTGGTAAATGGGTGAAGAATCGATCTGTACAACTGAAAGGATCGAAGTAGTTCCATACGAGTGGGTCGCCATTTCTGTATTGTCACTCGTGCGAACCAACTTCACAACCACCGTGTGATCATACATGAACGCTCCGTCCGATATGACGTTCGACCGATTGACGCTAAATTGGAATTGACCGGTACAAGTGTCGTTACCGCCGCTCTGGCACGGTCTTGTGGAAGACTCCTTCGTAAAAGCAACACTGTAGTTCACTTTGAAGCTCTTGCTTCCATATCCTGTGTTGCCTGCTCCGTCTTGTGTCTGTGCATTGATGGTGTAACTTCCGATACCACTGCGCGACGAGCTTGTGAATGCCTGCGTATCTGTAGTGCCAGGGCCCGTACCTACAGCGCCGCCAGTAGGGGTAAAGCTCCCGGTCCCGGTGACAGTGACACCCGCCGTGGCTGGCAGAGTCTGGTTTAATGACAGAGGAATGGAAAGGTTAGACACTGCTCCGCCCGCACTACTGACCGTAGCACTCATTGCAGCCAGACCGCTTGCAGGTAGAGTTACTGGGTCATATGCCTGAATTTCTACCGGAATGACGCCTAGGATCTCGTCACTTGCAGGTTTTGTTACCGTTACCACCGGAGGTGTCGTGTCTGTCGCGGTGGAGGCACGAAGGCTGAGGCTGAACTGCAGACCGCTACCAACTCCGATACCGTATCCGGGCGCCTGGGCCGCCAGTTTGATTTCGTAATCGCCGTAATCCGCAGCGCTCAGGTTTGGATTGCTGACCTCTACTGCTATGTTTGCTGTTTCGCCGATACCGAACAATTTGCTGTTGGGAGTAAGAGCGAAGGCTCCGGCAATGCTCAACCCAAGGGTCGATGACGGATCAATTCCAACGGGGTCGATCGGGCTGCCAGTAGCGTCTCCCACCTTTTGAATCTCAAGCGCACCGATTGTTGCATATGCAGTCGCGGCACAAGGCACCTGTCCTTCCCCCGGAAATAGATCCGGCAGCTCTGACTGCTGCCTTGAGTCAACGGAAGGCGCGGTGATGTTGAAACTAGTCGAAACCGGCGCCCCTCCCGATCCATTGAACGTTGCCTGAGTTGCGCCAAGGGCTGTGTACAGGAATGGCCCGTTGGCAATGTCGGCACCGTCGCACTTCCCGACTGCCAACGCATCGGTGTTTGCTGAGACTGCCATAAAAACTGCACCTAGAAACATTAGTACCCATTTGTTTTTCATTCGATTCCTCCTTTTCCCGGCGATCCGGGGCATCTGATTACCTTCTTTATGATGAGTATCTGTTGCAGTATCATCATTCCAAATACCAATTATCAGCGTTGGTACCTCGTTTTTACGCCAAAAACCGCAATCCCGCTGTTACATTGCTGCCTGCCTGCTTGACCCAGACAACCTCAGAAAAAACCGGCAATGTAGCGCTTCGTGCTATGGCCGGAAGATGCAGTTTCAAAATTTCACCCTGTTTCAGGGCGTACGCAGTACTCAATCTTATTCCACCGGAGCTTATGTTTACAGCCTCGCCGCTCTTGTGGACATTTCTCAGCCGATCTTTTTCCATGCAGCTTAGTTCAAAATTGACCGTCTGATTGAAAGCATTTCTCTTACACTCTCTTTTCTTTAGCGCAGTTTCCATGAGTGAAGTATAGTTTTTACTAAAATTAATACAATCCCACTTTGGTGGGGATTTATAATATTGTTTGGCATTTCCCCTAATATGAATATAATGCCTCTCCAATGGATACCCTCTCAGAAATACTTAAAAAACGCTCGCCTCCCGGAGTTCTGATCTTTGATCTGAATGACCGGCTTCTTTATTCCAATCAGGAAGCCTATGTGATACTTGCGGCGCGGAGTGGAAAGGAGACAGAGGCGTGGTCTGTCCCTGATGAAATTTTCCAACTCTGTCGACAGCTTAAAGGAGTATATGATACGCAGCCTGATGCGATGCAGGAAAAAGCATCGCATTATCCAATCCTATCTGTCGGGTCGGGACTCCCTTATGCCCTGAGAGCCCTTCTGCTCGGAGACCATGGGGGACAGGGAAACCCTACCCATATCATGGTTTTACTGGAGAGGATTATCGAGCGGCACGAGGTTGATATTAACAAGGCTAGGCAAGAGTTTCAGTTGTCGAAACGGGAAGGTGAGGTTGTAATGCATATCTGCCAAGGGTTAGGAAATAGGGAAATTGCAGAGACGCTTTTCATCTCTGAATATACGGTCAAAGACCATATCAAAAATATTATGAGGAAAATGAAGGCCGGCTCCCGAAACGAGATTGTAGCGCTTCTTAAATGATGTTTGATTTACCTGTGGACGTGTTGGACCTCTGGCCTGCCGCATCGGCGCCTTTCCCTTAACAAATACTTCAGTCTACCCACCCAACAGTCGTCAGTTGGGTGGGTAGACGTGAGTTATTACAGCTAGTTGCTCATGCCTGTGGCTGGCTCCAGTTAGTGCCCGTGGCGTCTGCTGCTGCATCAACTGCTGCCAGAAGTGTTTCATTCGAGAGATGTGCATAACGTTGAGAGGTCTTCAACTGTGAGTGGCCGAGGATCTTAGAAACTTCCAGAATCGACCTTCCCGAATTGACCAGATTGCTCGCCATCGAATGCCGGAGATCATGCATTCTCACCTCAGGTAGTCCGGCATTTTTTCTGGTCGTATTCCAGGTACGGTACACCGAGCTGTACGGCTGTCGTGACTTGGGATTAGCCCATTGCACATCATCCAGACCGGAGAAGCGTTTCAGATAGGTCAGCAGATCATCATAGAGGGCTTCATCATCCTGGTTGAAGTGGCGCATGACTTCGACAGAGCGGGGAATGGTGAACTGGAAATGTTTTCTTTCCGGCATGGCGAAACTTTCCGTGTCGGTACTGTACTCCTGGGAAAAGATAAGTTCGTCATCCTTGCGGATTGCATAGACGAGTTGACCATCTTCATTCTGGCAGATATCCACCAGGCCGGGGAAGTAAGCGGAAAGCGCAGAATCACTGAAAGAGTCCATTAGCGGCCACCTCCATCGGACAACGTGCCGCGCTGAATTGCTTTCTTGATACAGGCGGTTTCAAAGTCGGCGGCGTTGTTGCGTTTGGTCAGGCGGCTTTGTAGCTCTTGCAGAGCATCAACGCGGTTGGTTATCCCCAGGAAGGCGGCGAAGGAAGATAGACAGCCGTCTATATGGGAAAGGTGCCATTCCGGTGAGGCGGTGCTGGATGTTCCATAGTCACGGTGTACCTGGCTGCCAGTACCAGGAACATGATTCTTAAAACACTTCTGGACGGCAGACCAGAAGGGATGAATGGTTTTACGTTCGGCTTTGCCGTTATCCGGGAGGCGGAGAGAAAACCATTTCGTCGTGAGATAAAACAGTAATGGGGACATTTTTTTGCCTTATTTTATCAGAAAATCCTTCCCAACATATCATCCACATTATCTTCCAGGTCTTCGACGTATTCCCCGTACACCTGATACACTATTTGCTTTGACGAATGCCCCATCAGATGACCAGCTTCATCGGATTCAAGCCAATGGTTGTGGATCGGTTTTGAACTTTAACCCATGCAGGCGTCGAAGACTGACCCATGGCAGTATCAACATACTTATTTTTAACAGAAGTCTGGAATTAGGTGGGGCAATCAGGACGCCTATAGTGGGTCAATCACCGAAGGCTGTTCACATTGATCATAAAGTACATGGCCATCAACCAGGTCCTCAGTGAGAGTAGTAGCTTATTATCTTGACTTTTATTTTAAACGTGACTTAATAATACAAACTCAATAAAGTACACTCTCCGATACTAGCAAACCTGAAGCGATTCCGGGACGCATAGCCACGGGCCCCATGCGGGTAGCCGGGTTGCCGAAGAGGGTAAAGACACTATATATAGTAGTGTGTTTTAGCCTGTCTTCCAATGTTATGGAGACAGGTTTTTTGTTTTTAAAGCCAGGAGGCTGCAGAGATGAAAGTCTATTTTGAAAAACTCATGGAACACATGACATTATCCAGACTTTCAATAAAACACCAACTATTCATAATTGTATCCATTATTGCTTTACCAGCTATCTTCATCATCATCAATTCGGGGCTTGAACAAAGAAAAAACGCTATTAATCATGCCAGGACAGAAACTCTAGAGTTAGTTGAAACTATTGTCAGCGAACAAAAGAACCTTGTTTCATCAACACGTCAATTATTCATTGCCTTGTCACATCTTCCTGAAGTTACAAGCCATAATCAAGCTGAAGTGCAGACCATACTGAGTGAGATTTTAAAATCAAGTCCCCAGT
>JAQUCU010000306.1 GCA_028686055.1 Desulfuromonadaceae bacterium | reverse complement strand
GGCTCCTTGCGTCGGTCTCGGGGCTCCTGGGAGCGTCGGCGCGATCGGCAACCACGAGCGGCATGGCGAGCGGCACGGCCCCACCCGGCGCGCGTCGCGCCCTGGCCTGGCGTGCCCCCGCCACTCCCATGAGGACGATGTCGGCCGCGAAGGTAGCGGCGACGATCGCCCACCACACCCAGCGGGCGTCGGCGCCGATGCCGGTGGTGCCAGCGAGCAGCACCAGGCTCACCAACCGCGCGGTGAGGCGCAGGGTCGATGCTGTCTCGAGCGTCGCGATGCCGAGGCGTACCGTCGCGGGTCCGCCGCCCACCACCACGGGAAGCAAGTACGTCAGCGCGCCCACGAAGATCTGGGCGGGGCCGGCCACGCCGATGAGCGGGATCCACTGCATGACGGCGTCGCGTGCGGCGCTGGCCCCGGGCGCCCTGGCGATGAGCACCGCCACCGTAACCAGTCCCGCGCCAGTCCATGCGATGCCGCCCACGAGCGTCCAGCCGGCGTGCTCTCGCGCGCCCTTGGCGAGGGCCACGCGCGCGAGTGGCAGGCCGATCCACGCCGCGAGGCCCAGCGCATAGGTGGCCAGCAAGCCGCCCGCCGCCGCCATCCACCCCAGTGCGGCAGCCGTACCCGAGGCCGTGACCGCAGCCGCGAGCCAGGGGAGCCCGCGTACGGCGGTGGCGGAGGCATCGGCCTCCATGCGGGTGCGCAGCACGGTGGGGCCCAGCGTGACGAGCGTGACCGCGATGGTGAGCCCAAGCCAGCCGCCCACCATGACGATGGCATGGGCGAGCGTGAGGCCGTCGTCGGCGCGTAGGAGCCAGGCGGGCGCGTGGGAGTCCAACAGGGCGACGGTGAGGAAACCCGCGATGGTGCAGCCGATCACGAATAGCGCGGAGGCGGCCACGTAGAAGCGCAGCAGGGGAGCGTGCCGCGAGCCGAGCGCGTGCTTGGTGGCGATCACGATGGCCAGGCCGTGCCACGCGACCACGGCGCCCACGGCCGCCGCGAAGGCGATCACAAGCGCGGGCGCGCCCGCCCACATGGCCGCGATGAGGCCTATCAGCGAGGCGTTGAAGGCGAGCGAGCGGATCACGGCGTCGCGGCCCGAGCGTCGGTCGGTGGGGGGTAGGTGCAGCAGGCCGCGCGCGAAGTACCAGCTCCATTGCAGGATGCCATTGGTCAGCACGCCCAGGGTAACCAGGTGGATGGTGGTCCACCACGTGTGCGGTAAGACGCTGCGGGTGGTGATCGCGGTGACGGCGCCCGCGAGGGCGAACAACATCCACACGGTGGTGAGGCGGTCGGTGCGGGGGCGGCGCGTGCTCTTTGCGCGCATGGTCCCTCCGTCCCGGTTGATTTACGAGGATAACGGTACTCTTTAATCATGATGCTCAACGCGGACGCACGTCCCGGCGCCGAGCGCGTGCTCGCGGCGGTGCGTGACGCCGCTGCCGGCGTGACCGCTGGTGAGATCGCCTCGTTGCTGGGCCTGCACGTGACGACGGTGCGGTTTCATCTGGAGCGCTTGGCGGCCGACGGCCGGGTAGTGGGCGCCGCGGTTCCCACCGGCGGGCGCGGCAGGCCGCACGTGGTTTTTCGGTGTGTTCGTGTGCCCGACGCCCGGGCTGGGATGCTCGCGGCGCTCGCCGACGCTGCTTCAGGGGACGGCCCCGCGGCGGAGCGGGCGCAGCGTGCGGGGGAGCGGTGGGCCGCTGGCCTTGACGTTGGATCGGCTGGCGTGGTCGATTCGCTCGCGGGGGTGTTCGCGCACATGGGCTTCGCTCCCGAGCCCGCGAAGGGCGGGCTGGCGCTGCGGGCGTGCCCATTCCTGGACGACGCGCGCCGCCACCCCGAGGTGGTGTGCGGGGTGCACAGGGGATTGGCGATGGGCATCGCGCGGCGGGCCGGTGGTGAGGTCGAGCTCAGGCCGTTCCAGGGGGGCGTGTGCGTGCTTGCGGTTGCCTAGCCCCGTATCGTCACGCAACCTTTCGCCCAGCTGTGCGGGGAACTCACGCACCCCGCGCTGGCGGAGTGAGAGCCCACTGACAGCGCGCGCCCGCACCGCAGAATCGAGCTCGACCTCCGATGCAAGTCGATCCACGTCGCTGGCGTTGCTCACGCTCGATTCCCGGTACATCAGCCTGACGACGTCGGGACCGAAGCAGAGTCGGAGCACGGTTTCCACAGCGCAGTGCTCGGGTGAGCCATCGGCGTCCGGGTGAGTGTTGACCCCCGTCCAGTGCGCCTCACGAGCCAAGTAGTCCGCCACATCATTCCAGCGCACCTTGAGGCGCGACCGCGGCACCCCGTCCTGACGGCCCTCGAACTCCTCGCCTATGAAACTGAGGAGGACGCGCGCGGAACGCTACCTGCCCAAGCGCACAATCTCAACTTCGGCGAGCGTGTCCTTGCGGTTTGCTCGATATGCCCAGTATTCACCGGGTCGCGCGACGATCTCCGTCGAGGGCATGAGTTCAGCGTAGGTCGACATCCAACA
>JAQUCU010000305.1 GCA_028686055.1 Desulfuromonadaceae bacterium | reverse complement strand
GCCAAGCAAGAGAGCCGTGCGCCACGGACACCGCGCCGCTCCTCCGAACAGCGTAGTGGGCGCGCGCCCAGTGCTCCACGGCGGAGTTTTGGCGGATCTCAGTTTAAAGAAAAGCCTCGCGACGGTTTCATCAATAATCCCTTTGGCGATCTCTAAAGATCATGGTACAAGATGCCGATACTATTGCCGCCTTAGCCACAGCCCCCGGGCCGGCCGGCGTGAGTGTTTTACGTATTTCCGGCACGGCAGCCTTTGAGATAGCACAACGTTTATTGCCCCTCCCTACGAAATTGGCCCTAAAAAGTGCCAACACCTTTTTTCACACCCTTATTTGTGATCCACAAAGCGGTGAATCCATCGATGATGCCCTCGTATTAATCTTTAAAAAACCGCACAGTTATACGGGGGAAGATACGATTGAGATTCAAGGACATGGCGGGAATGTGCCGGCGCAGCGCTTACTTGAGAGTGCTTTACTGGCCGGGGCGCGTTTGGCTGAAGCCGGCGAATTCAGCAAGCGGGCCTTTTTGAATGGGCGTTTAGACTTAACCCAAGTAGATGCGATTTGTGATTTAATTAACGCGCGTACGGCGCGTGCCGCCGCCGCCGCCCATGCGCAGCTCAATGGCGTCCTGGGCGACCAAATTAACTCTTTATACGCTACGGTTACCGAGCTGGCGGCAGAAATTGAGTATTTGCTAGATTTTGAATTTGAAATTTTACCCGCTAATTTTATCGAAGATAAAATTTTAAGTTTAGAACAGTGGGCACAACAGGCGTCACAACTAGTTGACGGTTGGCATGAGGGACGGTTACTACGCGATGGCGCCCTAGTGGTTATTTGTGGGCCCCCCAATGTGGGTAAATCATCGTTGCTAAATACACTGCTCGGCCACCAACGAGCGATCGTACACGATCGTCCCGGCACCACCCGTGATTCCTTGGAAGAAGGGTATGCCATTGAGGGCATGCCCCTGCGCCTGGTTGATACCGCGGGCTTGCGTATATCGCAAGATGCCGTAGAGTCGCAAGGGATTCAGCGGACACGCCAATTAATGAGCGAGGCCGATTTACTGATAAGTCTGATCGATAGCACCGTACCACTGACTCAGTTGGCGCGCGAAGAATTGGCAACGACCCATCATCAACATATACTTTATGTCTTAACAAAATGTGATTTACCGGCGGCACCGGATTTAGCTCTGCCGACGCATATACAACCCCTTTCCATTTCCGCCAAAACCGGTGCCGGATTGCCCGAGCTGAAGCAAAAGATGCTCCAGCATTTGCAATGCGAACGCGAGGCACACCGGAACACCTTCCTCTTGAGCTTGCGACATGTTACCGAGTTACGCCAAGCCCTAGCAGAATGCCGCCAAACGGTGGCCTGTCTGCAAACGGGTGAGGCCGCTTTGGTATTAGCGGCCAATCATCTGCGCCAAGCGGCAGAAGCCCTGGGCAGGATTACCGGACGCGTCTATAGTGATGACCTATTAGATATGATCTTTGCACGTTTTTGCGTCGGCAAGTGATTGACATAAAGGGCGATAAGCAAGTGATTACCAGTAGGTTAGGCTAATTCAAGCCTGTCAGTAACTCGTCAGTAACTATTTGTAATTTTCACTTGATTTTTTGCAGGACTAAATTAAACCTAAGCTAAGTCACTCTCTATCAACTATTTACAAAGAAAATCGCCCTCGCAAGAGTTAAGCATTTGTTTAAATTGAGTGTTAAACAGAATGTCAATAGCTTTTAGGTGTCAATGATAAAAAGAGCAAGCGAGAAATAAAAATGGCGCCGTATTATGGCTTGGGGATGGTATGTGTTCAGCAAAAGCTGTCGCACGGCACGTGTGCCGTTTTTGACGTTCCCTGCCGATTTTGCTAGTATTTACACCATGAGTTCCAAAAAAACAACCGCATTTAATGATGCTTGCTCCTCCTCATACGCATCCCTTGGGGCGTGTCACGCGCGTCCGGAGGGGGAAGCCACTGCCGCGCCATCTTATGAGATTATTATTGTCGGTGGCGGACATGCCGGCGTCGAGGCGGCCTTAGCCGGTGCACGTATGGGTTGCCATACCCTATTGCTTACACATAGCTGGGATAGCATTGCCCAATTACCCTGCAATCCTTCGATTGGTGGGCTTGCCAAATCACATTTGGTTTATGAGCTCGATGCCCTGGGTGGCGAGATGGCGCGCACCACCGATTTGACCGGTATTCAATTTAAGACCCTTAACGCCACCCGCGGGCCGGCGGTGCAAGCTACGCGCGCACAATGCGATAAAAAAGCCTATGCGAAACAAATGCAAAAGGTCTTAAAAGCTACCCCGGGCTTGACGGTGGTTCAAGGGGCGGTGACACGTTTACTGACCAATGCAAACAAAATTCAGGGTGTGCAATTGGCGGATGGAACCAAATATTTAGCCCCCGCTGTGATTATAACCACCGGAACCTCCTTGAATGGTAGAATCTATGTCGGTCTGGAAGCGCGCGCCGG
>JAQUCU010000304.1 GCA_028686055.1 Desulfuromonadaceae bacterium | reverse complement strand
GTGGGTTTAATTTTAGGTGTACCGCTCTACTATTTTTTGGGTGAAGATGGAATTATTCCATCTATGATTGTGGTTTCACTCTCTTCAATGGGATTTTCTTGGTGGCTCGTTTCTAAAATTGATTATCAACAACTTAAGATATCAGTAAAAGAAACAATAAAGGGAAGTAAGGAAATGATGAAATTAGGTATTGCCCTCACTTATTTGGCTTTTCTGGGATTGCTTTCAGATTACCTGATCCGAGCTTTCATTGCAGAATTTGGCTCACTGGAACAGGTTGGGATTTTTCAGGCAGGCGTAGTATTAATAACCTCATATTTTGGCATTATTTTAACAGCTTTAAATACTGACTATTACCCCAGAATGTTTGCCGTCGCTCACGACAACAATGAATTAAAGAAACAAATGAACATGCAAGTAAACACTGCATTTTTAATGCTTACACCCACATTGTGCTTTTTTATTATTTTTATGCCTTTAATTATTAATATTTTATACACCAATAAATTTTTAGAGGCAACAAACTATCTGCAGTTTGCCATTTTCGGACTACTGATTAATGTATATGCCGATAGTTTAGACGTAGTTTTAATTGCAAAACAAAAATCAAAGTTGGTCGCTATTCTTGTATCAATTTATCGAATCGTTTCCATTCCATTATTATTTTTAGGATACTATATTTCGGGATTGCAAGGATTAGGTGTTGCAGCCATTTTATCACCTTTAGTCAATCTAATATTGATTGGTTCAATTGTGTATAAAAAATTCAATGTTTTTTACACACAGAGTACAAATATTAATATTTTCATTCTTATAATCTTTCTTACAATTACAACTCTTGTATCTCTGGTGGAGAATCCTTTTGCTAAATACATTAGTAGCTCACTTACCTTTACTTCCCTTGTATTTTATTCAAATTATCAATTAAAAAGAATGATGAATATTGATTTAATATCATATGCAAAATTGAAATTGAAATTCAAAAGATAATTGAATGTAATAAGATATGAATATCTTCTCATTTAGGCAGATGATTATCAATAAGGTTCTATTAGTCGCTTAATAAAGAAACATTATTAACATATGAATATCAGGAAATATCTAGGAAATAAGAAAAGGCAATTTTTTTTCATATTACGTGTAAATTGGACTAAAACGATTTGGCTAAATTTTAAATACTTCAAACCCACATTGGCCATCCAATTACCAATAATTTGTTACGGAAAAATTAAGGCATTCTCATTAAAAGGTAGAATTAATATTTCTGGTATAATCAAGCCAGGTCTTATTCAAATAGGAAAAGATATTGATAACATGCCTATCTCTGCATTACCAGTGAGGCTTAGAGTAGATGGCTCATTAAACTTTACCGGTCCTTGCATTATTAGTGGTGGTACAAATATTGCTGTTGGTTCAGATGCTAATATTACGATCGGAAAGTTTTCCAGGATATGTAGTGGTGTCTATTTAAAAGCTATTAAGAGTATAACCATTGGCGATTTCACCTGGATTACTGCCGAATCTATTGTAATGGATTCCGATATTCATTATGTAAAAAATATTAATACAGGAATTATTAAGAAAAATACTGCTCCCATCACAATTGGAAATTATTGTTGGATTGTCATGCGATCCGTTATTTCCAAGGGAGCAGTGTTACCCGATTATTCAATTGTAGCAAGAAACAGTTATGTGAATAAAGATTATTCTGTAGGTGGAAAAATAGGACTATTTCTTGCTGGTTCTCCAGCTCGTGAAATAGTTGCTCCAGTTCAGTATATACCTTATTTAGAAAAAGAAGGAATACTCAATAACTATTTTAAGCATAAACCTGAAGCAAACGAATATACAGACACAAAAACATTTGAAGAGTATTCAAATTGCACCCACAACGATTTCAAACTATATTAACCATGAATATTGCATCTATTACTGTTTATTGTAACGAAGAATTCAGATTAAACAATTGGATTAATTATTACAAAGAATACAAAAGCGAAATATACAAACACATAGTTATTAATAATGGAATTAAAGAAGACACCATTAAATTACAAAAATTTTTTCCAGATTCAATTGTATTATTTTCTCCGAATAAAGCCTTAACAAATGCATACAATGTTGGATTACGGTTAATTCTTAACGAAAAAGAAATTGATGCTATAATGTTGATTGGAAATGATGTAAAATTTCCAAAAGGGAATGTAACAAAGCTATATAACTTTTTAAACAGCAATGAAAAATTTGGCATGGTTGCACCCATCATTATGAAAAAAGATAGCGAAGAAGTTGAATGCTGTAAATTGGGTATAGAAAAAAAACCATTAAAGTTCAATATTTATAATGATTTAGCAACGATAAATATTTTAGACGATGGCACAATACAATCAGACACCGTATCTGGTGGACTAAATATGTCCAGAAGAAAGTTTTATGAAACAGTAGGCCTCCAAGATGAAAAACTATTCATGTATGCTGATGAAATTGACATGGGATTAAGAG
>JAQUCU010000103.1 GCA_028686055.1 Desulfuromonadaceae bacterium | reverse complement strand
TGTATCAGCAACCTCGAACCTGAAGCGATTGAGGAGGGTAGCGACGGAACGCGCAAATACCTCTTCAATCTGGGGGACGGTCATGCGGTAGAATCGGTGCTGATCCCGATCGAGGGGCGCAACACGCTCTGCATCTCGTCCCAGGTCGGCTGTGCCATGGCATGCGAGTTCTGTCTGACCGGCACCTTTAGGCTGACCCGCAACCTGACAACGGCGGAAATCGTCAACCAGATCATGGCTGTCAAGCGGGATCTGGTCAAGAACCCGCCTGCCATAAAGGCTGACGGAGGGCACTGCCTGGTTAATAACGATGACAGTGACGACAGCGACGATGAATGTCCGGATTCGCCGGCTGCCATCCGCAATATCGTTCTGATGGGGATGGGGGAGCCACTGCATAACCTGGACAATGTCATTCCGGCCATTCAGATCATGATCGACGGCAATGGCCTGCAGCTCTCCAACCGGCGGGTAACCGTCTCAACCTGCGGGCTGGTGCCGGAGATGGCGCGACTGGGTCGCGAGGTACCGAATGTCAATCTGGCGGTGTCGCTGAATGCAACGACCGACGAGCTGCGGAACCGGATCATGCCGGTTAACCGGAGCTACCCGCTCAAGGAGCTTTTGAAGGCCTGTAGGGAGTTTCCGCTTCCGGGTAGGCGCAAGGTCACCTTCGAATATGTCATGTTGGGGGGGGTAAATGATACGCTGGAAGATGCTAAACGCCTGCTGAAGCTGATCAGCGATATCCCCAACAAGGTCAACCTGATTCCGTTCAACGAGCATGAAGGGTGTGATTTCAAGGCGCCGACCCGTGCCGCTATCGATGCCTTTCACAAGTACCTGATCGACCGCCATGTGACGGTCATCACCCGCGATAGCCGGGGAGGGGATATTTCGGCGGCTTGCGGGCAGCTGAAGGGGAAACTGGATAAAAAGAAGGTTTCTCAGTCAGGGTAACAGAGTAGTAAGTCCAGGAGCAGGGAGATACTATAGCTGGTCAGAAACAACAAGACCTCCGAGGCTTTTAAAGTCTCGGAGGTCTTGTTGTTTAAACTGAATAAATTACCTGCGGGTTTTACGCCTGCGGGCGCCTTGAACGGTATTCGATCACCGGTTCGCGACGGGCTGCAGGTGCAGTCCGCGGGGCGCTTCCAGCTGGTTTGGCTGATTTGCTCCATGGTTTTGCCTGTCCGTCACGTCCGCCGGCCGGTTTGCCGAAGCGTCCGCCAGGTCCGCCTGGGCCGCTTTTACGGGGGCCGCCGCTCCGGCCGACAGGTTTTCTGATAGAGGTTTTCGGTTCATGCCCGGCAATCTGAAGCTCCGGCAGTTTTTTGCCGATGAAGCGTTCGATGCGCTCCAGATAATTGCGTTCGCCAGCCGATGCGAACGAGATGGCGATACCTGTTGCTCCGGCACGGCCGGTGCGGCCGATACGGTGGACATAGTCTTCGGCAAAACGCGGCAGGTCAAAGTTTATGACATGGCTGATGCCGGTTACGTCCAGGCCGCGGGCGGCGACGTCGGTGGCCACCAGCAGGCGGATACCGCCGCGACGCATACGATCGATAGTCTTGTTGCGGGCCATCTGGGTCATGTCGCCATGCAGGGCAGCCGCAGGGTAGCCGTTGCGGGAGAGCTCACGGGACAGTTCGTCGGCATCGCGCTTGGTGGCAGAGAATATGATCGCCCGGGTCAGTTCGGAATCGCTGACCAGATGATTGAGGAGCTCTTTCTTGTGGTTCAGGTTGTCGGTAACATGCAGGCGCTGTTCGATCAGCTCGTGGGACGAGGTGCTGACAGCCAGCTGGATCCGCTTTGGTTCGCGCATCATTTTTTCAGCCAATCGTGCGATGTCGCCTTCCATGGTAGCGGTGAACATCAGAGTCTGGCGATCCACCGGAGCGCGGGAAACGATCTTGTTGATGTCTTCGCTGAAACCCATGTCGAGCATGCGGTCGGCTTCGTCAAGAACCAGCAGTTCCAGGCGGTCAAGCCTGATGCTGCCGCGCTCAATGTGGTCAACCAGGCGTCCCGGGGTCGCTACGATAATGTCAACCGGTGCGGAAAGGAGACGCAGTTGCTCGCGGTACGGCATGCCGCCCAGAATTGAGCCGCAACGGGGACGGATTCCACGGCCGTAGTTACGGGCGGACTCCATAACCTGGCCAGCCAGCTCGCGGGTTGGGGCCAAAATGAGAACACGCGGCCCTTTGCCGGGGAGTGTCGATTTTTTAGTCAGAAGCTCAAGAGCGGGGAGTACGAAGGCAGCGGTCTTGCCGGTGCCGGTCTGGGCTGTTGCGATCAGGTCGTTACCTGCCAGTACGATCGGGATTGATTGTTCCTGGATGGGGGTCGGGGTTGTGTAGCCGCAGGCGGTAACAGCCGAGAGGATGGCCGGATTAAGGCCGAGTTCTTCAAAAGTCATGTTGATTCCTTTTCTGGGAGCGGTGTAAAGACAGAAGCGCACACGAACCGAGGAATCAAACATATGATTCCGGGAAAGTTTAAATGCAGTAACGTGCGGGCAGACAATAAATCTTCGCCTGCCATACGGTCTGCTTTTTTCAATCAGGATGAAGATGGATTGAAGGTACAGGGGGGGCAGAATGCGATGATCAAAAGAGAAACAACGGACACCATACCGCTGCTTCGTGTGGCACAACAATTTGATACAATAGATGTTTTATTTTACAAAAGCAAGCATTTATTCTCTGCCGGCTGTTCGGGTCATGTATACACCCGATTCTGTCTTGTCTATTTAACCCGCGCCGTGCTAACGTTCCGAAGTTTTTTTATTCAGCAGTCACAAGAGGGGTACCGAGTGTTAAAACAGTTAGTCAGCGAAATAAAAGATCGTGATCCGGTCAATTCCGTGTTTCTTGTCAAGGATAAGATTCTGGCCATGGCCAAAAACGGCAAGCCGTATATGAACCTGCGCCTGATGGATAAGAGCGGCGATATTGAAGCCAAGGTGTGGGACAATACGGAGCTGCTTGATAAGCAGTTCGACAAGGATGATTTTGTCAGGGTGCGCGGCAAGGCCTCGGTTTACATGAACAAGATGCAGGTCGTCATTGCGGAGATTGTCAAGGTGCCGGAAGAACAGGTCGTGCTGGCTGATTTTCTCCCCGAGTCGCCCCGCGCCGGTGCCGTGATGCGGCAGGAGTTGGCCGATACGGTTGCCGCGCTTGGAAATCCTCATCTTAAGGGGCTGATGGAGGCTTTTCTGGCCGACGAGCCGTTTATGGGGCTCTACTGTCAGGCTCCTGCCGCCAAGGGAATGCATCACGTCTATCTGGGGGGACTGCTGGAACACTCGCTTGCACTGGTCAAGCTGGCCAAGACCATTGTTCCTCTCTACGGAGGCATCAACGAAGATCTGCTGATCGTCGGGGCGCTGCTGCATGATGTCGGCAAGATCTACGAAATGAGTTTCGCGCGGGCCTTTGATTATACTGACGCAGGCAAACTGCTGGGGCATATCACGATCGGCGTGGAACTGGTCGATGAAAAGATCCGTCAGGTGGAGGGCTTTCCGCGCGAACTGGCTCTGCTGCTGAAGCATATGCTGCTTTCCCATCATGGCCAGTACGAATACGGTTCGCCCAAGCGCCCCAAGACGATTGAAGCGACAATCCTCAATTATCTGGATGATATGGATTCGAAAATCAACGGCATCCGGGCTCACATAGCCAAAGAAACCGCTTCGACGTCACGCTGGACTGTACATCACCGGCTGTATGACCGCTACTTCTTCAAGGGCAGCGGGATGGACGATGAGGCCAATGGGGAGCAGGAGGTCGTCTGCATTCAGGATGAAAGCTGTCAGCCGGCGCCCCCGGAGCAGGCCGCAAAAGCGGTGGAGCGTACGGAGCGGCAATCGTTCAGCAATCAGCCGCTCAAGGGGCTGGAAAACTTGAAGTTATTCTGATGAGTGCGAGGGGCTGATTTCAGCCCCTTTTCATTTCTATCTGCAGCTCAGAAATCTTCTTCCTCAGAGTATTCCGGTTGATTCCGAGTACGTCGGCAGCTTTAACCTGGTTCCAGCGGCATTTCTCCAGTACCAGGCGGATCAACGGGCGTTCTACCTGCTCCAGCACCATGGCATGGATGTCCCCTTTTTCTAGCCCTTCTATCCCGTTCATGCATGATCGCAGCTTGTGATCGACCAGCTTTTCCAAAGAGGTCTCCTGCGTGCCGGTCTGGGTACAGGGCTCCTTCGCCGGCAGCAGTCCCCCGAAATCAAGCGAGGTCAGGAGCGGGTCGTTTGACAGGATCACGGCCCTCTTTACCGCATTTTCAAGCTCACGCACGTTGCCTGGCCACGAAGATGACTTCAGGAGGTCCAGTGCGTCATCAGACAGCCGTTTCGGGGAGACCGACATCTCTGTGCAGGAGCGGGACAGGAAATAGTTGGCCAGGTCCGGGATATCGTCACGGCGCTCACGCAACGGAGCGAGGGTGATCGGCACGACATTCAGCCGGTAGTAGAGATCTTCGCGGAACTCCTTCTGCTGTACTTTTTCAATCAGCGACTGGTTTGTCGCGGCGACAATCCTGACATCGACGGGAATATTCTGGTTTCCCCCGATCCGGGTGATCTCCTGTTCCTGCAGTACCCGCAGAATCTTGGCCTGCAGATCCAGGGGCATGTCGCCGATCTCGTCAAGAAAGAGGGTGCCGTGATTGGCCTGCTCGAACTTGCCCTGTTTCCGTTCGCCGGCGCCGGTGAAGGCACCCTTTTCGGAGCCGAACAGCTCGCTTTCCAACAGGTCACGGGGAATTGCAGCGCAGTTGATAGCGACAAACGGTTTCCCGAGCCGCCCCGAATTGAAGTGGACGGCCCGTGCCACAAGCTCCTTGCCGGTGCCGGACTCCCCCTGGATCAGGACTGTGACGTCGCTGACGGCTACCTTGCCGATGGTTTTGTAGACCTCCTGCATCGCCGTTGAGTTGCCGACGATGTTTTTTTCGACCTGGTAGCGATCCTTCAGCTCCTGTTTGAGTGTTGTAACCTGCCCGGCAATATCACGCGCCCTGGCGACCTTTTCGATGATCGCATCGATTACATCCAGATCGAAAGGCTTGGTAATGTAGTCGTATGCCCCCCGTTTCATCGCTTCAACCGCATTTTTCATACTGGCTTCGGCGGTCATGATGACCACCAGCAGGTCGTTGTCAAGTTCACGGACCTTGTCCAGCAGGTCAAGTCCGGTGATGCCGGGCATCTTAATGTCGACGATGGCCAGGTCATAACAGTTGTCCTTGATCAGCTCCAGCGCATGGCTGCCGTCATTGGCAAGATCTACGCTGAAACCTTTCTGCTTGAGAGCTTTTGAAAGTACCCAGCGGATACTCTCTTCATCATCGGCGACCAGTATTCTGTCAATCGGCATAGGGAACCTCGTTTCTTAATGGTTCGTAGCAAAAGCTTTGCTGCTTGTTATCTATCGTACCAACGGCAGCAGCACCGTGAATTTTGTACCGTGCCCCGGATCTGATTCGGCCTTGATCATGCCGCGATGTTCTGAGACTATTTTGTGGCAGATCGTCAACCCCAGGCCGGTGCCGCCCGATTTAGTGCTGAAAAACGGCGTCCAGATATTTTCCAGATCCTGCTCTGGAATCCCGGGACCATCATCACTTACCTCGATGGCAACCATCCGTGAATTGCGCTCGTTCTGTGTCATACGATAGTCAGAAAGTACTCTGCTTGATACCGTCAGTCGCCCGTCTATACCTACTGCATCGATCGCATTACAAATCAGGTTCAGAAACAGCCGGGTCAACATTTCCTCGTCAGCCACGATATCCGGAATGCTGGGATCGAAATGTTGAATAAACGCGATTTTCCGGTCGGCTACGGCCTGTTTCTGCAGCAGCAATATATCACTCAGAATTTTGTGCAGGTTGACCGGAGCAAGTCTGAGTGCCCGTGGGGAAGCCAGCTCCAGCAGCTCACGGATGATGTGGTCGATGCGCTCGGTTTCGCGTATTACCACCCTGGTATACTCGAGCATTTCGCTATTCGGTTTGAACTCGCGCTCCAGAAGCTGTGCCGCGCCTTTGATGCCTCCCAGCGGATTTTTGACCTCGTGGGCCAGTCCGGCGGCCAGGGTGCCCAGCGTCGAAAGACGGTCGGCCTGACGAACCGCCGCTTCCAGTTCGCGGATGTAGGAGATATCCTTGAGCGTCAGTATCGCACCGATATTTTCACCGCTCCCTTCGACCAGTGGGTAGCAGGTAACGGCAACCGGTGTGATTTTCCCCGTTGAGCGCACAACGACATTTTCATGGTCCGAAATAGTTATGCCGGTCCTCATGGTTTTGGTAAGCATCTCGATCAGGGTTGTCTCAAGCGCAAACAGTTTCTCGAACTTTGCTCCCTGAGCCTGATTTCGTGAGAACCCGGTAATCTGCTCGGCTGCAGGGTTACACAGCGTAATGAGGCCGGTACTCCCCACAACGATGACGCCATCACCAACGCTGTCAATAACGGTTGCGTAGTAGTCGTCACGTACTTTCTGATGCTGTTCAGTCTGCATGTTCATCTGGATTATGGCCCACGTTATCGGCTATGCTCCGAATCCTTTCTGTTAACATCAGGATATCTTGAATCGATTGAGCTGAATTGGCTGTCCGGCGGATTTCTGAAGCTCCGGCAAATCCTTTGGCATACCAGCCTATATGTTTTTTGATCTCCCGGACGGCAACCGCCTCACCTCGCTCCTCAGTAAACAGGTGCAGATGCCTTTCAATGGAATCGGCCCGCTCGCGGGTACTGACCGGAGTGTAGTTGCCGGACTGTTCAAGTTCCCGGACCTGTCTGAAAATCCAGGGGTTGCCGAGTGCTCCGCGAGCAATCATGATGCCGTCACAGGCGGTCTCTTCCAGCATCCTGAGGCAATCATGAGGTGTAAACAGGTCACCACTCCCCAGGACGGGAATTGAAAGAGTTTCCTTCATTTCCCTGAGCTGATTCCAGTCGGCCTGGCCGGAAAACATCAGGCTGCGGCTGCGGGGGTGCAGGGTAATGGCATCACACCCCTCGGCTTCTGCAATGTGCCCCACCTCCTGAAAAACAGTGTCGCCGCAGTGCCATCCGGAACGGATCTTGATCGTCAGCGGCAGTGTGGTTGCCGCACGCACTGCACGAACGATGGCGGCAATTTTAAGAGGTTCCTGCAGCAGTGCGCTGCCGGCACCGGTTCCGACCACTTTGCGTACCGGGCAGCCCATGTTTATGTCCAGCAAATCGCCGTACCCTTCTACCATGCGTGCCGCTTCAGCCAGGTCGTCAGGGTTATCGCCAAACAGCTGGATGCCGAGCGGACGATCCTCGGGAGAGCTCTTCAAAAGGGCCAGTGTCTTGATCCCTTCGCGCACCAGTCCGTTGACACTAACCATTTCGGTATAGGCCAGTGAAGCTCCTTCCTGACGACATATCAGGCGAAACGACAGATTTGTGATTCCCGCCAGGGGTGCAAGCACGACGTTGTGCGCAAGGACGAGAGAGCCAATTGTTAATGGTTTTAGCATGATACACACTGACGACACGAATCGGGAGGGAGAAAACGGTCTTATCCTGCCTAAATTTTGGGCATAGTAGCACAGCCGGAATAAATGGCAAGGGCAAAAGTAGATTTTTATTGCCAACACGTGTATTTCCGTTTTTAATACAAGGTAACTTACGAGGTCTGTAGAAGGAGAACTGCAATGTTTGGTATCGGTATGCCGGAAATGATAATTATTCTCGTGATAGCTCTGATCGTCATCGGCCCGCGTAAACTGCCGGAACTGGCAAAGTCGCTCGGCAAGGGGCTGGCTGAATTCAAAAAAGCCTCGGAGGACTTCCAGAGAAATGTCCAGGAGGAAGCCCGCAAGAGCGACGAGAAGGAAGTGCCGCCTCAACAGGTGTCAGTCGACGGGCAGAAAAGTGTCGATACTCCTGTCGGGTCGGTTGACGCCGTGCCGGAGGAGAAGAAGGATAATCTGAAGTCGTAACAGCGTACCGCGCGACAGCGCTGAATGGCAATAAAACGGGGGATGCTTTGTCGGCATCCCCCGTTTCTGTCTGACACCCGTTATGCTAAGAGGTTACCCCTTGTCGGTGTAGATGTTTTTGCGCATCAAATCCCTCGGCACTGTAGCCATCCACCATGACCTCGAGGCGCCCGTCGTTTGGACAGAAAATAAGGCCATGGATCGGTACATCGGCAGGGATGAGCGGGTTGGCGCGTATTTTTGCCACAACCTCGTTGACGTTTTCTTCCGGGCAGGCAAAGGCGCCGAGCCACTGGGCCAGGTCCGGGACATGGGTTTCGATCGCCAGAGGGGAAATGCCGCGGGAGATCATATCGCTTTTCAGCTTCTCAGGGTCGACAAAAGACATGCCGCAATCCTTGTGGCCGATAACACAGATCTCTTCGACCCCCAGCATGAATACGGCCGCCACCAGACTGCGGATAACCCCTCCATGGAGCGGGTCGACCAGGGTGTTGCCGGCGTTCTTGATTACCTTGGCGTCTCCCCGTTTTATTCCCATGGCCGGTTCCAGGAAGTCAACAAGACGGGTATCCATGCAGGTGAAGATAGCGAACTGTTTTTTCGGGTTTTTCGGAAGTGGCGGAAATGCCCCAGGGTGGACAAATTTCCGGTTTGCCGAAAGGATGGAATCGAGCAGGGTCATACGTTGGGCCTCACATGGGATGTATTCTCTGTAAAAGATTTGTGCTGCTGCAGAGTAGGTAATATCTCACAGATGCCGGTCTCCTTCAACCCCGTAATAGTGCCCTTCTGGATGACCGCTTCAGCAAAAAAACTGATGCTGTCTGCCGATTCCCTTTTCAATTCTTCAAATATTCTGGACATCGACCACGGCGATCGCCGCCATTTTGACGATGTCATCGACACTGTCACCCCGTTGCAGTACGTGCACCGGTTTGCTCATTCCCATCAGGATCGGCCCGATCGCCTCGGCTCCTCCCAGGTGATGCAGCAGCTTGTAGCAGATGTTGCCGGAGTTCAGGTCCGGGAAGATCAGGATGTTGGCATTTTTCTTGAGCTTGGAGAACGTGAACCCGCTCAGTAATTCGGGAGCGACAGCTGTGTCGGCCTGCATCTCCCCCTCCACAATCAGCTCCGGCGCGCGCTCCTTGACGATCTCCACAGCCCGTTTGACCTTTTTTGTCTGTGGATGGTCAACCGAGCCGAAGTTGGAAAAGGAGAGCATCGCGACCCGCGGTTCGATATCAAACATGCGCACCTTTTCTGCCGCCAGGATGGCGGTTTCGGCCAGCTCCTCGGCGGTCGGGTCTATCGTGACCGTTGTATCGGCCAGGAAATAGACGTCATTCTTAAATACCATCATATACAGGCCATGCACGCTGGACAGGCCCTGCTGTCTCCCGATGACTTCCAGTGCCGGCCGGATCGTTTCCGGGTAATGCGTATCAATGCCGCCCAGCAGGGCATCGGCGTCACCCATGCGGACCATCATCGAGCCGAAATGGGTGCGCGATTTGCGGCGCAGGAGGCGTCCTGATTCAGAGAGAGTGAGCCCCTTGCGTTGCCGCAGACGGTAGAGCTCCTCAGCATATTTCTCGGTCAGCTCCGAGTCGGCTGGATCAACAATCGCTATGTCCAGTTCGATATTCAGTTCAGCCAGTTTCTGGCTGATTTTCTTCCGCTCGCCGATCAGGATCGGATTGGCGATTCCCTCCTCTATCAGTGTCTGTGCGGCTCTGAGGATTTTCTCGTTGTCACCTTCAGGGAACACGATGTTTTTCGGATCGCTCTTGGCCTTGTTGATAACCATGCGCATGATCTCTTTCGACTTCCCCTGAGTTGATTCAAGCTGCTCGATGTATTTGGCCATATCCTCGATCGGCTGACGGGCAACGCCGCTGTCCATGGCGGCCTGGGCAATCGCCGGTGCAACATGCAGCAGTACTCTCGGATCGAACGGCTTCGGGATGATGTAGTCGCGGCCGAAGGCAAACTTGACATTGCCGTACGCCTTGCTGACCGAATCGGGACATTCTTCGCGGGCCAGTTGAGCAAGCGCCTTGACTGCGGCAAGTTTCATCTCTTCGTTGATGCAGGTAGCACGGCAGTCCAGCGCCCCGCGGAAGATGAATGGAAAGCCGAGGATGTTGTTGACCTGATTGGGGTAGTCGGAACGGCCGGTGGCGATCATCACGTCACCCCTTACCGCATGGGCTTCTTCCGGGGTGATTTCCGGATCCGGATTGGCCATCGCAAAGATGACCGGGTTCGGTGCCATGCCGGCTACCATCTCTTTCGTGAATGCCCCTTTGACGGAAAGACCGAACAGGACGTCGGCTCCCTTGGCGGCCTCCTCCAGAGTGCGGAACGGGGTGTCGGCGGCAAAGAGCTCCTTGTACGGGTTCATCCCTTCGACGCGCCCTTTATAGATGACCCCCTTGGTATCGC
>JAQUCU010000303.1 GCA_028686055.1 Desulfuromonadaceae bacterium | reverse complement strand
GTCCCGAGGCTTATCTGCTACACAGGGGCGCACAGATAATCTCTGAAACCACGGGCTTTTCCTATGACGACATGAATATAAGTGCTGGCCAAACATATATATACAGCGTGCAAGCCCGCTATCCGGGAGGCCTGCTTTCTCCGCACTCCAATTCTTTCAGCATTACAGTACCGGTGGATGGCTCGGAGATCATTTTGTTTGAGAGTTTTGAGCAATGCCCCTCTTTCACTCAGCAGATTCCCCGTTTTCAGAATTTGGATCTGGACGGCTCGCTTACCTGGAGCTGGGAAAATCTGGATTTCCCCTCTGAGGGGAATGCCTTGGGCTGGCTTGTTTTTGCACCAGCGCAGACTACTCCTCCTCTTACGGATATCTCTGTGCCCACAGGAGCTAAGCTGCTATTGTCTGCCAGCGCCATGACTCCACCCAATAACGATTGGCTGATTTTCCCAAACTTGCATCTGGGGAATTCCGCGAGCCTCGAATTTACCGCCAGGAGCCTTACTGCGGCCTATGGTCTGGAGCGATTGCGGGTACTGATTTCTACTACTAATAGTGCGCCGGGCTCTTTTAGCCTGCTGCATGCAGGTGATTGGCTCAGCATTCCCGCTGGTTGGACAGATTACGAGTTTGACCTGGGTGCCTATGCCAATCAGGACGTCTATCTGGCTATAAACGCAGTGTCTTTGGATGCTTTTGCCTTGTTCGTCGATGACATCAAAGTGCATGGCATCGGAGGACATGTGGACGTTCAAAATCAAGCACCTGCGGCATTCAGACCTTATCCAAACCCGGCTCAAGGGGATTTCTCGCTGAAAAGTCAGGCGTATTTTGATCTGAAGATCTATAACCTCAAGGGACAGAGAATAGCCTCATACGAAGGAATCAAGGATTTCAATTCCTCCCAGCTGAGCTTGATTCCCGGCATCTATATCCTCAGGCTGAAGCAGGATGGCCAGCAGCATACATATCGACAGATAGTTCTGCCTTAAATGCAAGCTATCCATGATTTTGTAGAGCGTCTGCAGCGCGATAAGAGGCATCGCGAGACCATCGTATCCACCAATATAGTAGATGCGAGAGAGCCTGTTTATGCGGATTTCCCGGCTCTGCTAAGCCCACTCTTGGTTGATGTTCTGCAAGAGCAAGGCATTTCCCAGCTTTATTCACATCAGGCAGAGGCTATTGGGCAGATCTTGGCACGAAAGAGCGTGGTGATTAGTAGCGGTGTGGCCAGCGGTAAGAGTCTTTGCTATCAATTGCCCATATTGAACAGCCTCATCCTGGACCCCAAAGCCCGGGTCCTTATGCTCTACCCCACCAAGGCTCTGGCTCAGGATCAAACGCAGAAAATGACTGAGCTCTGTACGCTGCTGAGTGCCAAAAATGGGGAAAAGATCTATAATGCGATCTATGATGGCGATACCCCTGTCCAGGATCGAAGTCGCATCCGCAAACAGGCCAATATCGTCTTCAGCAATCCTGATATGCTGCATCTGGGCATATTGCCAAACCACACTCTCTGGGCTGCATACTTTGCCCGCCTGCAATATGTGGTGATCGATGAAGTTCACTATTACCGCGGGGTCTTCGGTTCGCATTTTGCAAACGTGATCCGCAGGCTGAAGCGCATTTGCCGACTCTATCAGCAGAAACCCGTATTCATCTGCACTTCGGCCACTCTGGCCAATGCTCAGGAACTGGCGCAGGAGCTGATCGGCGAAGAGGTGATCTTGATCGATCGTGATGGCTCGCCCATGGGCAAAAGGATCAATCTCATCATCAATCCGCCGCTGGAAAACAAGAATCTGGGAATTCGGCGCAGTAGCAGCGCAGAGAGCGGTGCTCTGGCCAGAATGCTGCTCCACTATCCTCTGCAGAGCATTCTATTCAGCGTCTCGCGGCGTAGTGTGGAAATGCTGCTCTTGCACATGCCAGAGCAGTTTCGGGACAAAATCGCTTCCTATCGCAGCGGCTATCTGGCCAGTGACCGGCGCAAGATCGAAAAGAAACTGCGCGAGGGTGCGCTCAAGCTGATCATCAGTACCAACGCTCTGGAGCTGGGCATCGATATCGGCGGCCTGGATGTGGCGCTGATCAATTCCTATCCCGGAAGCATATCCTCCGTGCGTCAAGAAGCCGGAAGGGCAGGGCGCAAGGCGAATACCGCTTTGTCTATCCTCGTGGCGGCCAGTAACCCCCTGGATCAGTACATCTGTCAGCATCCTGAATATCTCTGGGGCAAGAATCCTGAACAAGCTCTGATCGATCCGAATAATACTGAGATTCTGCTCCAAGAGCTGCTCTGCGCCATCAGCGAGCTCTCATTCAAAGAGGGCGAAGACTTTGGCAACATGCGCTTTATCGAGCTCTCCGGCTATCTGCAGGTTTTGCTGGATGAAGGCCGCATCCGCAAGGTGGGCAGCAAATATCTCGGCATCGTGGGTGAATAGCCCGCGGCGGAAGTGTCTCTGCGTAATGCCTCCAATCAATTCACTATCATGGCAGTAGGTGAGTGCATTGGTT
>JAQUCU010000102.1 GCA_028686055.1 Desulfuromonadaceae bacterium | reverse complement strand
GTAAATGCCAACATTCTGAATTGACGATGTAATCGGGAAAAACAGCAGAGCAAAAAAAGTGGAGACGATTGTTCGAGGAAGGACTGCGGGATTTTCAAATAGCCCCTGGTGACACGAATGTTACTTCTACCTCGACTAACCGACGCGAACGATGAAGTCCACACCTTCCCAGTGATTAACGTCTGGCCAGAATAATGTGAATCTGACCTGTCTTCCTTCAGTCAGGGCTGTGGTTGTCAAATCCACGACCTGGAAACCAAGTCCGGTGTCACGGGATGAACTGTCAACAGTAGTTTGCCAATCGTCGGCACTCCAGTGACAGACCGCGGGCGCCATCGTCACGATGCGTAGTATCTTGCCGACTGGCAAGGAGCGAATCTTATGGTTGAAGCACCAGATCAGACACTGGGGTTCGGTTTTGTTTATCAGGTAGCGTTCCACGGTTTGCGGCGGCATATCGAATACCCGGCCGTCGCGTAACGAGCGGAGCAGCTTGAGATACTCGGCGTGTGCCCAGGCGAGCGGCATGGCCGAACCTGATGGTCGGCCGAAGAACAGCTCTTTCTCGGGAATGTCGGCAGCCTCCCAGATCTGCTCGGAAAACAGTCCTTCTCCGCTGGCAAACGATTCCAAGGCATCTCGAAGCTGTTCAGCCTCTTTGACTCTCCCCGCAGCCAATTCATAGTGGGCCCGCTCCCCGGTCAGCAAGGGCCAGGCGCGACCGATCCCGATGCCGTCAAACGGCTCGCCATCCTCATGTTCGCCGTAACCGTCGCCGTTGTAACGTCGCCAGAGCGGGCCTTGCGGGGTCTCGATCTTCAGCAGCGCATCAATAACCTTCATGGTATTGAGAATACGCGGGTCGTCAGCAGCGCGCAGGCCAAAACGGACCAGAGCCAGGGTATCGGGGCTGACCAGGTGACTGACAGAACTGCTGGCCATGCTGGATTCAACATTCTTTACCGGCATACACTCCAGGAAACGCGACATCCCACCTCCCGGATCAACCGGTGCAATCCGGACGTAATACCCGTCAACGTTGAAATTACGGCACCAATCGGTATCGGTTACGTACATCCAGCGATCGATGGATGCATTCCACGCATCGGCGGTATCGCGCAGATAGGAAGCAATGGCAGATTCGTCGTTCAGATCTGCCATGTCCGCACCTGCCAGGAGTGCGGCTATTTCTGCGCCAATTGTGAACGGCGAATAGCCCGGATCTTCCTCCCAACGATCCTGCGGGCTGACAGGGCCGTTGCGCACCAGATACGATACGGCCTGGCACACCATGGGCCAGAAGCGGGTCACATCTTCCGGGGTCAATACCTTTTCTCGTCGGGCCAGATCCACAAGGAGAACAGGCAAGGCTGTTTCGTCCATCTGGATGCCGTTCCAATACGGGGACCCATCCAACCACATGTTCTGGGCCCAGTGGCCATCAGCCTCCTGGGTCGCCTGTAAATAGCAGAGAACCCGTCGGACTTCATCATTGGCGCCAACAGCCAGCAGTCCGCTCGCCGATTCCACCAGATCGCGCGGCCAGGTGAGATGATATCCTCCCAGATCGTTATCCCCCTTGCTGAATCCCCACGGGATTGACAGGCTGGCAATTATCCCTCCGGGGAAATTGAAGGCTTCATGGGTGCGTAGCACTGCCGTGCTGCTCCGGTAAAGATTTTGCCGATCCCGGCTTCGTTCGTTGTCGATAGGCAGTAGCGTCTTCTGCCACTGTTGCCACTGCTTGACGTAGTCAGATTGAGCGGCATCGAAGCCGTCCAGCAGCGAGGCGCGGGCACGGTTCCCCGCTTCGGCTGCATTGCGACCAAAACCAAGCGCCAGAAGAAATTCCCCTTCACACGACTTCAGATCAACCTCTGCAGTCAGGCACACATTGCCGTTTTCTGCCCGCGTGTAGGCCCGGGTCATCTGCTTGTGTGCAACCAGATCCTGCCAGCCGTCGGAAAAGCCGACAAAGCCTGCCGAGCGGCTGAGCCAGGGAGCTGAACAAGCCAGCGCCAGGGCATTTCCTTCCCGTTCGGCGAACAGCATGGGGACCCCTTTGTACTCATCTATCCAGGCGCTGTTGCCCGCTCCCTGATTGCCCAGGTGCGGTGCGAGCAGTACATAGAGGCGATAATCCTGAAGCTGACCTTGTTGGGGAAAAAAACGGTTCTGTTGCAACAGGCTGTCCCGTTGTGGGTCACTCAGAATCTCTTTCTCGATACGGTAGCGACCCTGACGACAGGTGTTGATCAGATGAAATGCCGGTACTCCGGCTTCCTGCCAGCGGACCTTGCTGCTGGTGTCACGTTTCTCCTCGGAAAGGAAATCCAGGCCGTCGGTGACGATCAAGCCCATATCCCGTACACAGGCTTGGTCGATGCGCGGATAGTAGATCTCGTTAAATATGCCGTGGCTAAAGGTAAACCAGATACGGCTCCTGCCACTGAGGGCGGTGCCGACACCCGACTTGGCGCTGGAAGTCCAGCGTGCCGGAATTCCGGGAGTTCCTGGTGCGGAACTATCTTGAATCTGCATACTATCTCCTTGCTTTCAGTATGCGGCGACGATTTTTATCTGGGATTCACATGTTGAATCGGTTCCCACAATCTGAAGCCACCAAGGATGCCATCCTGATTTGAGATGAGTTGGACGTGGGTGTCCAAGGTAAAGGTGATTTTACGGGCATTCCCGCCGCCGATGTAGGTCTCGTCGGGATGGAAAAGATCTTGCAGTAAATGAATCGCGTGTTGCACACGACCGTTCCACTTCTTTTTGCCGATTTTCTTCAACGCGTTATTGCCAATGAATTCGTTATAGTTCTTTCCCTTGTATACCGGATGCTGAGCCAGCTCAAGATGCGGCATGGGTTCTCCGTTTCGGAACCACCCGGTTCCCACTCCGGTTCCAAGCGTAACTACCAGTTCGAGTCCCTTACCTTGTATCGCGGCGAGTCCCTGCATGTCGGCATCGTTGAGCAGACGAACCGGTGTGCCAAATGTGGCTTTGAGTTCTTTTACCAGGTCGAATCCATACCAGATGTCGTTGCCGAAATGGGGCGCGGTAATGACTTTGTCATCGCGAACATAGCCGGGGAATCCAAGTGAGACGCGGTCGAAAGCCGGAAGCGATTTCACCAGGTCAACGAGTGCTTTTATGAGAACCTTTGGCGGGCAGGGATACGGCGTGTCAACTCTTACGCTGTCAACAATCATTTTCCCCCGGCTATCGAGCACTGACGCTTTGAGTGCCGTGCCGCCCACATCAATAGCAAGAGTAAGGGGTTGCTGTGCCGTAGCGATGCTTTTTGAAGTCATGGATTACCGCTCCTTTCATGGTTGTAGTAATGAGGCGGCATCCCGGTCCACCAGCCAAAGCAATCTGCCGTCTACCGGCTTAATCATTCTGGCAGGAATACCGTCCGGGGCCCGGGTATTTTCCAACACTTTCCTCAGAATTGGGGCTTTGGCATACCCTGAGACCAGAAAAACGACCAGCGCAGCTTGATTGATGGCTGGAGCCGTGAGGGAAAGCCGGCGCAGCCCTTCTTCAGCCACAGAGACTTCTGTCACCCAGCGTTTTTGCTCGTCAAGGGCGGAAGTGCCAGGAAAAAGGGAAGCAGTGTGGCCGTTCTCCCCCAGCCCCAGCAAGACCAGATCGAATCGGGGAGAACCGGCTGCAAAAAAGCCAACCAGAAGCGCTTCATACTCCGCTGCGGCCTCCTGAGGAGAGCTGTTGCAGACCATGGGATGGACCTGTCCGGATGGGACAGGAACATGGTCAAGCAGCGTCTGGTGCGCCATTCGGGCATTACTTCGCTGGTCTTCGGCAGGGACGCATCGTTCGTCTCCCCAAAAGAAATGTGTATTCTGCCAGGGAATCTGCTCGCGGAATGGTTGCCGGGCTAGCAGTTCATAGGTGCGGTGCGGTGTGTTTCCCCCGGCGAGAGCAACGACGAACTTGCCACGGTCCCGCACCGCCTGTTGCGCCTCGGCGACAAAAAGTTCGGCCGCTGCAAGACTCAAAGCTTCCAAATCCGGGCAAACTCTGATCATGAAGTCACGTCCGCTCTTCTTTCGTCAGTATCACCGGCTGCAGCCAGCTGTGTCCATCCCGGGCAATCATCTGGTCGGCCGCCTTCGGCCCCCAGGTCCCTTGATTATAACTGAGAACCCGGTGGTGGGTCTTTAAAACCGGTTCTACCACCGCCCAGGCAGCCTCAACCGCGTCCTCGCGGGTGAACAACGCGCCGTCGCCAGCCATGGCGTCTCCCAGGAGCCGCTCGTAGGGTGTTTCCTCTCCCGGTTGTTCTTCGCACAGGTAGAGTTCCCGCTGGTCGCCTGTGAACTCCTTCCCGGCGCGCTTGACACGAGCGGCAAGGGCGACGGCTGAAGTGGGGGAAATGCGGAAGCGCAAATAGTTGCCCCTGCCGGTTGTTGGCGCTGAGTCGTCGAAGAGTCTCTGGGGTGGCGACTTAAACTCCACCAGGACCTCGTTAACAGTTTCGGCCAGAAACTTGCCGGAACGCACGTACCAGGGCACCCCCTCCCAACGCCACGAATCGATGAAAAGTCTCAGAGCACAGAACGTTTCTACATCGGAGCTCTTCGCCACGTTTGCTTCCCCGCGATAACCGGCATACTGGCCGCGCACCAGGTCATCGGGCTGCAGGGGGCGCATGGCCTGAAAGACTTTGGTTTTCTCACTTTGCACGGCGCCAAAGCCTCTGTATGCCGGGGGTTCCATAGCAAGCAGAGCGATGACCTGAAACAGGTGGTTCTGGATTACATCGCGCAGACAGCCGGCGGATTCGTAAAAAGCGCCGCGACTCTCAACGCCGAAATTCTCCGAGAGAGTTACCTGAACGCTGGACACATAGTTACGGTTCCAGATTGGCTCCAAAAAGGAATTGGCGAAGCGGAAATAGAGGATATTCATGATCGCCTCTTTCCCGAGGAAGTGGTCGATGCGAAAAATAGAGTCTTCCGGGAACACCGATCTCGCGATGAGGTTAAGCTCACGCGCAGAAGCCAGGTCTCGCCCGAACGGTTTTTCGACTATGACACGTGCATTATCGGCCAAGCCTGCGGTGCCGAGCGCTTTGATCACCGTCTCGAAAAGCGAAGGCGGGATAGCGAGATAGTGTGCCGGACGCTGAGCACTGCCAAGCACTTTCTTTATCTGCGTGAACGTACCGGGGTCGTTATAGTCTCCGCTGACATAGGTGAGCGAGGATAGGAGATGAAGAAGGGCGCTCTGGTTATCGATCTCACCCGATTGCTTTATACTGCATGTCACGCTTTCGTGCAGTTGTGCCAGACTCCATTCCTGGAATGCAACACCGATGATCGGGACGGTAAGGTCGCCCCGCTTCGCCATCGCATAGAGCGCCGGAAAGATCATCTTGTGGGCGAGATCACCCGTCACGCCGAAGAGCACCAGTGCGTCCGAACGGGATATGGTCATCAGGCGCCTCCTTTCCTGGCATCGGACTTCTCCAGATGACCACCGAATCCATAACGCATGGCTGACAGGACCTGATCGGCAAAATCGGCCTCACCTCGTGAACTGAAGCGTTCGTATAGTGCGGCGCTGAGTACGTGGGCAGGAACGCCCTCTTCGATGGCAGCGATGGCTGTCCAGCGTCCTTCGCCCGAATCGGATACGTGTCCTTTGAAATTCTCTAAATCAGGATTCACCATCAGCGCATTCGCAGCAATGTCGAGCAGCCATGAAGTGATGACGCTCCCACGCCGCCAGACCTCAGTAATATCTGACAGATTGAAGTCATACTGGTAGTGTTCCGGATGTCGTAGCGGCGTAGTTTCGGCGTTTACTTCCCCCTCCTGCTTTCCGACGTTGGCATGGCGAAGGATATTGAGCCCCTCGGCGTAGGCTGCCATCAGCCCGTATTCGATGCCGTTGTGCACCATTTTGACGAAATGTCCGGCGCCGCTGGGTCCGCAGTGAAGATACCCCTGTTCCGCCGTCCCCACGTCTTTTCCCCTGCCTGGCGTGGATGGGGCAGCACTGATGCCGGGGGCCAATGCGGCAAAAATCGGGTCGAGCAGTTCTACAGCTGCTGTGTCTCCGCCGATCATCAGGCAGTAGCCCCGCTCCGATCCCCAGATTCCGCCGCTTGTCCCGACATCGAGATAGCGGATACCCTGTTCCTTCAGTTGTGCAGAGCGGCGGATGTCATCCCGGTAGTAGGAGTTGCCGCCGTCAATAATAACATCTTCCTTATCCAGAAGCGGTGTGAGCGTAGTGATCATCGAATCCGTCAAGGCGGCCGGCACCATCAGCCATACTACCCGAGGCTTGGCGAGTCTGGAAACAAAGTCTTCAATTGACCCTGATCCCAGAGCACCCTCACGGGCAAGTGTTTCCACTGCGGCAGCTTTCACATCAAACACCACGCATTCATGGCCGCTTTGCAGCAGACGGCGCACCATGTCACCGCCCATGCGTCCCAGTCCAATCATACCAAGTTGCATTTTTGTACCTCCCTTTCAAGAACTGATATCTTAGCCAGTCGACGAAGGTGACGCTCTGCGCCGCTGAAACGGGCTTCAATAAATGTTTGGATCAGTTCCCAAACCAGAGCATCGCCAATTACAAGGCTGCCAAGGCAGATGATGTTCATACCGTCGTCTTCCACCCCCTGATGGGCGGAGAAGTGGTCATGAATCAGGGCGGCATGCACACCGGGGACTTTGTTGGCGACTATGGATGCTCCCACGCCGCTGCTGCAGAGGGCGATGCCACGTTCTACCTCACCTCTGGCCACGGCTTTTGCCAATGGGATGACGAAATCGGGGTAGTCATCGTCAGGATCCAGTTGAAGGGCACCGAAATCGGCCACATCATGACCAGCGAATTTGAGTGACTCTGCAATACGTTCTTTCATGGCAAAGCCGCCGTGATCTGAAGCGATTCCGATATGCATCAGCTGTTCTCCTTCTGGTTACCAAGCAGACTGAGTGCCATTTGGCAGACATTCTCTACGGTAAATCCATATTCACGAAGTACGATCTCTCCCGGGGCCGAAGCTCCGAACCGCTCTACTCCGAGGATATCTCCACTGTCCCCCACGTAACGGTGCCATCCGAGCGGTGAGCCAGCTTCGATTGCCAGCCGCTTTGTAACGTGCGGAGGAAGGACCGAATCGCGGTACTCCTGCGGCTGTTGATCAAAGAGATTCCAGCAGGGCATTGACACGACGCTGGCACGAATATGCTGCCGGGCCAGTTCGTCCTGCGCAGCCAGCGCCAGATGGAGTTCGGATCCGGTGGCTATCAGAATGAGATCGGGCTCCCCTCCAGCTACATCGGAAACAATATATGCTCCGCGCTTGAGCCCACTGGCCGGAGCGTAGCGGCTCCGGTCCAGCGTCGGCATGTTCTGGCGGGAAAGGATGAGCGCCACCGGTCCTGAATTTTCGAGCGCTACCTGCCAGGCCACGGCGGCCTCGTTGGCATCGCCCGGACGGATGACAAGAAGGTGGGGTATCGCCCTGAGTGCGGCTAGCTGTTCGACCGGCTGATGGGTTGGCCCGTCTTCTCCCAGCGCGATGCTGTCATGGGTAAATACATGAATGACATGGAGCCCCATGAGCGCCGCCAGCCGCAATGACGGGCGGAGATAATCGGAGAACGTGAAGAAGGTGGCACCAAAGGGGATAAGCCCCCCGTGGGCCGCAATTCCGTTAATTGCTGCCGCCATGGTGTGCTCGCGAACACCGAAATGGAAATTTCTCCCTGCATACCCCCACACTCCACCTACTGTACCCTGCCGGTCGGCTGGCTGCACATTGGGACTTTCAAAGTCTCCCATACCCTTTAGTGCGGTAAGGGTCGATGGGTCGAGATCTGCGGAACCGCCAACGAGACAGGGAAGTCGGGGAGCGATGGCATTCATTACTTTCCCCGATGCAGCCCGGCTTGCCATGCCTTTTGGATCGGCAGGGAACGTGGGGATTTCTGCGTCCCAGTCTTCGGGGAGGTTTCCTTCCATCGTCAGGCGCAGTTCCTGGGCGAGTGTGGGGTACTCACGGGCATAGTCGGAGAACATGGCATCCCACTTCTCCTCTGCCTCTTTTCCACGTGGCAGCGCCTGGCGGAAATGATGCATGGCTTCCTCCGGAATGAAAAAGCTCGGTGCTGTCGGCCATTCCAGGTTTTCCTTTGTAAGACGTACTTCATCCTCTCCCAGTGGCGAACCGTGTGCTTCGAATGTATCTTGCTTGTGAGGGGAACCAAAACCGATATGGGTCTTGACAATTATGAGGGAGGGGTTGTCGGCAGTGGATCGAGCCATTTCAAGGGCGCCATGAATGGCTTCCAGATCATTCCCGTCCGCTACCATCTGCACATGCCATCCATATGCCGTGAATCTTTGAGCCCGCTCCTCGGTAAAGGTGAGCTCAGTCGACGCAGCGAGGGTGATGCGATTATCGTCGTAAAAATAGATCAGCTTGCCCAGTCGCAGGTGGCCGGCAAGCGAGGCAGCTTCCGCCGCAACCCCTTCCATCAGATCGCCATCGCTGACCACCCCATAGGTGAAGTGATCAATGATATCGAAGCCGGGACGATTGTAACGGGCCGCCAAGTGTGCCTCGGCCATGGCCATTCCCACGCCGTTGGCGAAACCCTGGCCGAGGGGCCCGGTGGTTATCTCGACCCCCGGTGTATGACCTCGTTCGGGATGCCCTGGCGTTTTGCTCTGCCACTGCCGAAATTGTTTGATGTCGTCAAGAGACAGGTCATAGCCGGTAAGATGGAGAAGACTGTAGAGGAGCATTGAGGCATGACCGGCGGACAGAACGAAGCGATCTCGGTTGAACCAGCCGGGATTTGCCGGATTGTGGTTGAGAAACCGGTCCCAGAGTATATAGCTCATGGGAGCAGCGCCCATAGGCATCCCCGGATGGCCGCTGTTGGCCTTCTGCACGGCGTCTATCGAGAGGAAGCGGATCGTATTAATGCAGAGCTGATCAACTCCCAAGAGGAAGAACGTATACGGTGCGTCGCTCTTCATTGCTACCTCCGTTACTTAAAAAATTGACGCGAGGACCGAAAAATAGCTGCCAGTTCGAGACCCTGATTATTTTTTCACCAACATGATCGAACAGGGCATCTTGCGTAGTATGGCATCGTTCTCTCCGCCAAAGAGGGCATGTTCAAGGCGACCCTCCTCATGGGAACTCATGAGAATCAGGTCTATCTTTTCTTCTTTGACCACTTTCACAATCTCCTCAACCGGGTTGCGATCAGTGATCAGTTCCTTTATGGGGAACCCGCCACGTATCTCTTGTTTGATGAGCTTATCCAACTGCTCTTGCGCTTCCTGATGACTGTTCATGTAATTTTTGTACTGCTCCGTGGGAAACAGGCCCGGTGCGTTCAGCGCCATCATATCAACGGGATTGGAGACAAGATGCATGACCAGGAGTTTCGCATCGTACTTGCGAGCGAGAGAAACGCCAACCTTAATGGCTTCCATGCTGTACGGAATCATCCTGCTGATGACAAGAATGTTACTGAATTTTCCCATGAGAACCCCCTTCTGATACGAAAATACTGTTGACATTTATACAGCTGCCAGTTTTCACCCATCTGGTAAAAGCATACCCCCATTTTTCGTTCTTGCATGGAAATTGAAAATAATGCTCACCTTTTTTGACTTCATGGTTGTTTCACGATTCGTTATCTGTCTGTTGCATGCGAAAGAAACGGCTATATACTTCAAGAGAAGAATGGAAAGTCTGTAGATGGATGGGTGGCCGAAAGAGGCGGCGTCTATTGGAGTTCTGCGACAGTAAGGTGACGTCCATCCAGGAACACACGGGCGATATCGTGGGTTAGACTTGAATCAACCTTCCGCTTGCCGACTCAAAGGAAATGTGCAGAATTTATTTCACACGGAGGTAAACGCCATGCCACAAAATATGACAGTCAATCGCAGGATCGTGCTTAACAGCCGTCCTGTCGGTGCCCCGACCGCCGAAAACTTCCGGCTTGAAGAACTCGCCGTTTCAGCTCCCTCAGCCGGGCAGGTTCTGTTGCGTACCCTGTACCTTTCGCTCGACCCGTACATGCGTGGCCGCATGAGCGATGTACCGTCATACGCCCCGCCTGTGGCGGTCGGTGAAGTGATGGTCGGCGGCACCGTCTCACGCGTGGTAGCCTCCCAGCACCCTGACTACCATCCGGGTGACGTAGTGCTCGGCTACAGCGGCTGGCAGGACTATGCCCTTTCCGACGGCACGGATCTCACAACGCTCGATACCCGGATAACACACCCCTCGCTGGCCCTTGGAGTCCTCGGCATGCCCGGCTTTACAGCCTACATGGGCTTGCTCGACATCGGCCGGCCGAAAGCAGGGGAAACGGTAGTCGTCGCTGCCGCGAGTGGCGCTGTCGGCTCGGTTGTGGGGCAGATCGCAAAGATCGAGGGATGCCGCGTGGTCGGTATCGCCAGCGGCGCCGACAAGTGCCGCTTTGTTGTCGAAGAGCTGGGCTTTAATGCCTG
>JAQUCU010000101.1 GCA_028686055.1 Desulfuromonadaceae bacterium | reverse complement strand
TGCGCTCTGCCGGGCACAACGTGTCAGGCCTGTATGATATAAAGGCGGGAGCGTTAAATTCGCGCGGCCGGCTGAAACAGCTTTCCCTGCTGGCGTCAAGAGGCGGCGGTGCAATCAGCGGCGAACAGTTTCGCAAAGCTATCGGGTATGGTTTCATAAAGAGTACCCGCTTTACCCTTAAGAATTCCAGGAATGAAATCAGCTTCTCCGGAAGCGGCAACGGACATGGTGTCGGTTTATGTCAATGGGGAGCCAAACAGCGCGCGCTCGCCGGCTTTGATTGTGGAGAAATCCTCTCCTACTACTACCCCGGCACGGAATTAAAAAAACTCTCCGATGTTCGCTGACCGCAGGACTAAATACAGGTATTAAATGCTCGTTAAAGATTTCACCTATTATCTGCCGCAGGATCTGATCGCCCGTCACCCGACGGAAAAACGCGACGATTCGCGCTTGATGCTGCTCGACCGTTCGTCTGGTTCAATTGCCGAGGACACGTTTTGTAACCTTCAGGCGTATCTGCGTCCTGGTGACCTGCTGGTTATGAACGACACGCGCGTCATACCGGCCAGGCTTTTTGGACGCAAGCCTACCGGCGGCAGGGTTGAGATCTTTCTGCTGCGCCGTTTGACCTGCATTGAAGAGCGGTGGGAATGTTTGCTCCGGTCGTCCAAAAAATTTCGGGAGGGGCAGGAGATTCTGCTTGAGTCAGGTATGACTGCTGTTATACTGTCCCGCTGCGAATCAGAAAACTGGCTGGTAGAATTCACCGGGGAAGAGCCGTTTCAGGTCTGGCTCGAGCGCGAAGGTCACATACCTTTGCCCCCCTATCTGCAGCGTGACGACTGCCACGCTGACCGCGAGCGTTACCAGACGGTGGTGGCGCGTGAGCCGGGCGCCGTTGCGGCACCGACTGCCGGGCTTCACTTTACCCGGGAACTGCTGGACCGACTGGCGTCAAACGGTATTGAAACCGCCTTTCTTACGCTGCACACCGGTCTGGGCACCTTTCTGCCTGTGCGCGCCCTGCATGTAGAGGAACATCAGATACATACGGAACGGTTTGTCATTCCGCCTGATACGGCTGGGGCGGTCAACAGGACGAAAGCATCAGGTGGCCGGGTCATTGCGGTTGGAACGACATCTGCCAGAACGCTCGAATATTCAGCACAGCAAGCGGGACACGTTGTTGCAGGCAGTGGCGAGGCTGATATTTACATTTACCCCGGTTACAGCTTCAGGGTTGTCGACGCCTTGATCACAAACTTTCATCTGCCGGAATCTACGCTTCTGATGCTGGTTTCTGCTCTTGCCGGCCGCGAGTCAGTGCTTGATGCTTATCATGAAGCGGTGTCGCGTGGATTCAGGTTTTACAGTTATGGCGATGCCATGTTCATCTCTTGAGGGGTAGTGTGTCAGAAACATTTTCTATAATTCATCGTGATTCATCCAGTAAGGCTCGGCTCGGCTCTCTGAAAACCCTCCACGGCGAGGTGGAAACGCCGATATTTATGCCGGTGGGCACCAACGCTACCGTTAAGGCGATGACGCCGGAAGACCTCCTTGAAGTAAAGGCGCAGATCATCCTGGCCAACACCTACCATCTCTACCTGAGGCCGGGGCATCGTCTGGTCGAGAAGATGGGGGGGCTGCATCGCTTCATGAACTGGGATAAGCCTATACTTACTGATAGTGGTGGTTTTCAGGTTTTCAGTCTCGGGGAGTTGCGCAAGATCAGTGAAGAGGGAGTCAAGTTCCAGTCTCACATTGACGGTTCCTATCACATGTTGACGCCGGAGTTGGCGATCGGTATTCAGGAGGCACTGGGCGCCGATGTCATCATGTGTTTTGACGAATGTCCTCCTGCCACAGCGGATTACCAGTACGTCAGTCGCTCACTTGAGTTGACGGCTCGCTGGGCGCGGCGTTGCAAAGATGCCCATACCCGGGGCGGACAGCAGCTGTTCGGGATAATTCAGGGGGGGATGCATTACGATTTGCGTGCACGCAGTGTGAATGACCTCTGCTCGATCGGTTTTGATGGCTACGCATTGGGCGGCTTGTCGGTAGGCGAGGAAAAAGAGCAGATGTACGGGGTGATGGAGTGCTGTTCCACTCTGTTGCCGCAGGATGCGCCGCGATACATAATGGGGATCGGCTCACCTGATGATCTGGTGGAGGCTGTCTGGCACGGATATGATATGTTCGACTGCGTTATGCCGACCAGGAATGCACGCAATGGTATGCTCTTTACCAGCCAGGGGCGGATCAACATAAAATCCAAAATCTATGAAGATGATGCGGGGCCGCTTGATCCGGCCTGCAGCTGCAAGGTCTGCAGAAATTATTCGCGTGCCTATCTGAGACACCTGTACCGGTCTGGTGAAATTCTGTCATCGCAGTTGAATACCTATCATAATCTGTACTTTTATCTTGATCTCATGCGCAGAATCCGGGAAGCGATCCGGAATAATGGTTTTGACGAGTTTCGCAGGCAATTCAAATTGATGACGCAGCAGAAGTAAAAAAACAAAAAAGGGAGGAAGACTACATGTTTGGATTGGCTTTTGCGATGGGGAGCGCTCCTGGCGGAGCAGCAGGTGGGGCCGGCGGAGGAATGGCGGCATTTCAGCAGATAATTCCGCTGGTTTTCATGTTTGCAATATTTTATTTTTTACTTATCCGCCCGCAGCAGAAGAAGGCCAAAGAGCATAAGGCTCTGTTGGAGTCGATGAAAAAGGGTGACAATGTCATTACCGCCGGTGGTGTACATGGTAAAATTACCGCTGTAGAAAATGAGATTGTGACTCTTGAGGTTGCAAACAATGTAAATATTAAAATTACCAAGAGCTATATTGCAGCAATTAAGAAGGACTAGTTCAAAATCCGGAAGGGAGAACAAGCCTTATGCCAAAAGGAACTGGCTGGCGTATAAGCCTGATAGCTGTTTTTGTTGTTTTTTCGTTTCTGTACCTGACTCCGACCTTGGTCAGCACGTTGCCGTCATGGTGGGGAAGTTTCTTACCAAAGGACAAGATTCATCTCGGTCTTGACCTGCAGGGCGGTACACACCTGGTGATGGAGGTTGATACCGAGAAGGCGGTCGAAGGGTCGCTGGATCTTGTCGCAACAGATCTTGAAGATACGCTGAACAGCAAGAATCTTCATTTTAAACATATCGCCAGAGACGGGTCTGATAAAGTGTCAGTTGTGCTGTACGAGAAGGGGACTGCCGATATCGTACAAAAACTGATCAAGGATAAATATCCCTCATACGAATTGAGCCCGACCTTTGATCAAGGTGGGTTTGTTGCCCTGACGTTGCGGGTAAGTGAGAAGGATGCGCAGGAACGCAAGGACAAGGCTGTTCAGCAGGCTCTTGAAACGATCCGCAACAGGATTGACCAGTTTGGCGTTTCGGAACCTACTATCCAGCGCGAAGGGGTCAATCATATTGCTGTCCAGTTGCCCGGCATCAAGGATCCGCAGCGGGCTATTGATCTTATCGGCCGTACTGCCAGGCTGGATTTTAAACTGGTGCGCGAGGATATCTCGCCGACATCCGGGACGATTCCTGATGACGCCGAGCTGCTTAAGGAAAAATCTGTAGATCCGGCAACCGGTGCGGTTACGGAAATTCCGATCGTCGTTCAGAAAAAACCTATGATCACCGGTGATCTGTTGACGGACGCTCAGGTCAGGATCGATTCACAGTTCAACCAGCCGTATGTGGGGATAGAATTCAATTCACTGGGCGCCAAACTGTTCGATCAGGTCACCGCAGCAAATGTCGGTAAACGCTTTGCAATCGTTCTTGATAACAATATTCATTCCGCTCCGGTTATACGTGAACGAATTTCCGGCGGCAGCGCCCAAATATCCGGAAATTTCACCGAGAAATCCGCAGCCGACCTCGCGATTGTACTTCGGGCCGGTGCATTGCCGGCACCGGTCAAAATTATACAGAATGTGACCGTAGGGCCATCTTTAGGGGAGGATTCAATCCATAAAGGGTTGTATGCCGGTCTGATTGGTGTGCTGCTGGTCGTTGCCTTCATGGCTGTGTATTACAAGCTGTCCGGAATGATCGCCAACATGGGGATGGTTCTGAACATTCTGTATCTTATGGGAGCACTGGCCGCATTAGGCGCTACTCTTACTCTGCCGGGTATCGCCGCCATCGTATTGCTGGTTGGTATGTCGGTAGATTCGAACGTAATTATCTTTGAGCGCATCCGTGAAGAGCTCAAGTTGGGTAAATCCCCCAAGTCAGCGCTGGACGCCGGCTATGACAAGGCTTTCCTGACGATCATGGACTCCCATGTCACCACCCTGATTACTGCTGCTGTTCTGTTCCAGTTCGGCACAGGTCCGGTAAAAGGTTTTGCAGTTTCCTTGAGTCTCGGGGTTATCATCAATCTGTTTACCTCACTGATCGGAACCAAGGTGACCTTTGACCTATTTCTGCACAAGGGCAAAGTTAAAAAAATGAGCATATAGGGGGTAACACCGTTCATGGAACTTCTTGGAAAAACAAAAATAGATTTTATCGGTATGCGCAACATTTCCTTTATCATATCGGCGATCATTGCGATTGCCGGTATCATCGGCGTCATTCAGGTCGGACGCGGCGCGGCCAATATGGGAATAGACTTTTCCGGCGGCACCGCCATGCAGCTGAAATTCAGCAAACCTTTCTCCATTGCCGACGCCAGAGCGGCATTGCATAAGAACGGCATTGCCAAAGCCGATCTTCAGGAGATAAAGGACGGCAATAAACTGCTGGTCAAGCTGGCCGGAGCTGCGGTCGGCAAGCCATCAGAAATGGTACAGACCGCCTTCAAAAAGGAATTTGCCGACAATGCCTTTACGGTGGAAAGTTCGACAGAAATCGGCCCCTCCATTGGCAGCAAACTGCGCAAGGATACCCTGATTGCTTCCGTGCTTTCAATGCTGGGGATTATCATGTATATCGCCTGGCGATTTGACTTCAAGTTCGGAGTGGGAGCCACTCTTGCTACCATACATGACTGTCTTTCCATGTTTGCCGTTTTCTATCTGATGAACAAAGAGATTAATCTGATGTTCATCACCGCCGTACTGACAATAGCCGGTTACTCGCTGACAGACACGGTTGTTGTATTTGACCGTATTCGTGAAAACCTGCATAAAAATTTAAAAGGTTCGATGCACACCATTTTTAACGCGAGTATCAACGAAGTGCTTTCCCGTACTATCGTTACTTCGACGACGGTATTTCTTGCCGCTATTTCTCTTTTCCTTTTCGGAGGCGAAGTAATCCACGATTTTGCATTTGCCCTTTTGGTTGGTGTAATCGTAGGCACCTATTCATCTGTATTTGTTGCCAGTCCGATCGTGGTTATGCTCGAAAATCGTGCCCTGGCAAAAACGGCTAGAACCCCTAAAACCGCGTAAGCCGGTTATTCAACCATACGGAGAGGTGCCCTGTGAAAAAAGAATCAATCCTGGTGGCAGTTGTTGCCCTGATCGTCGGGTTGCTGGGGGGATATCTGATTTTCAGCATCAGCAGCGCCGGTAAGGTCCAGCAGTCGAGTACCGCTACTCAGGACGGTGGCGGATCACCAACCGACTATATGCAGCGTATTGCCCAGGCAGAGAAGGTGGTCGCACAGGATCCCAAGAATCTTAACGCCTGGATATCTCTGGGCAATGATTATTTTGACTTGCAACAGGCCGAAAAATCGATCAACGCATATGGCAAAGCGCTGGAGATTGAACCCAACAACCCTAATATCCTGACCGATCAGGGTATCATGTTCAGAAAGGTCGGGTGGTATGACAAGGCGTTGGCCAATTTTGAAAAAGCAAACAAGATCGATCCCAGTCATCTGCAAAGTCTGTATAACGCGGGCCTTGTTTATGCCGATGATCTGAAGCAGCCTGAAAAGGCGGTCAGCTACTGGAGAAGATATCTTCAGTTGGACTCAAGCAGTCCTACCGCGATTCAGATAAAAGCTATGATGGCACAACCGACCGGTGGTATGGCGCCGGCAATGAAATAAATGAAACGAATCCCCCGCCTGTCGGGGGATTTTTTTCATAAAGGCGTAAACAGGATGCAGAGGCGGACGCATAAAAAATGGGTCATCAAAGCTGTTGGCGATGCTGAGGCGGTAGCTCTCTCCGGCTTTCTCGGTGTGTGCTCCACCACCGCCCGGATTCTGATCGGCAGAGGGATAGAGACAGTTGAAGTTGCGTTGCAGTTTCTCGCCCCCTCATTTTCAGCCATGGCTGATCCGTTTCTGCTGAAGGGGATGCAGGCAGCTGTAGAGCGAGTACTGCTGGCCCGAAAAAGCGGCGAAACGGTTTGCGTCTACGGTGATTATGATGTAGACGGCATCAGCGGTACGGCTCTGCTGGTTTCGTTTCTACGCCAGGTCGGTCTGACCTGCAACTACTTTATCCCCAACCGCTTTGATGACGGCTACGGTCTTAATCAGGAGGCTCTTCAGCGGATTATCGATTCTGGCGCTACGCTGGTCATGTCTGTCGATTGCGGCATCACATCCGTTAAGGAAGCCGCCTTCTGTAAACAGGCTGGTGTTGATCTGATAATACTGGATCATCACTCTCCCGGGGAGAGTATTCCTAAAACAGCCGCTGTGGTAAACCCTCTACAGCCCGGTTGCGGTTATCCGTTCAAGATGCTGGCCGGTGTCGGTGTCGCCTTTAACATGCTGATCGCGCTGCGTAGCCGCATGAGGCAGAAGGGTCTGTTCAGTACCGGTGATGAGCCTGATCTGCGGGATTGGCTCGATCTGGTGGCACTCGGGACTATTGCCGATGTGGTGCCTCTTGTCGGCCAGAATCGCATGTACGCGTTCTATGGCCTGCAAAAACTTGAAAACAGCTGCAGACCGGGCATCGCGGCGCTTAAAAATGTTGCAGGAATCACGGATGCCGTTACCTGCGGCCAGGTCGGATTCCGCATGGCGCCCCGCCTGAACGCCGCCGGGCGCATGGAAAGTGCGGTACCGGGTGTTGAACTGCTGCTCGGTGCAAGTGCTGAAGTGTGTTCCGCCATCGCTGACGAGCTGGATAGTGCAAATACCGAACGCCAGAATGTTGAGCGCACTATTCTTGAAGAGGCGGTTGCGATGGTTGATGGCGGCGGTAATTATCCTGCCTGCAAAAGTATTGTGCTTGCATCCGGTTCGTGGCATCAGGGGGTTATAGGAATTGTTGCTTCCCGCCTGGTGGAACGGTATCATCGACCGACAATAATGATCGCAATAGATGGAAAAGGGACCGCGAAGGGTTCCGGCCGCAGCATTCCGGGATTTCACCTACTGGAGGCGCTGACCGCCTGTTCCGGGCATCTGGAGCGTTTCGGCGGACACCGCTATGCGGCTGGCGTCGGCTTGCAGGCCGCGGCTGTTAACGGTTTTGCTGCCGCCTTTGAAGCTGTAGCCGGTCAGATTCTGGGGGATTCAGAGCTTGTGCCGACTCTTGATGTTGATGGAGAGATTTGCCCGTCTGATGTTGATGCTGACCTTGTCAATGAGTTAAAACGTATGGAGCCGTTTGGTGCCGGGAATCCGGAGCCGACCTTGATGATGCGGGGAGTTACTGTTGTGGAGCGCCGGGTTGTCGGAGACGGACACCTAAAGCTGCGTGTAACGGCAGCGGGACAGATTTTCAGCGCCATTGCGTTCCGGCAGGCAGAATGTCCGACGGATGGGATACTTGATATAGCGTTCTTTCCGGAGCTTAACCGCTGGAATAACTCAACGACACTGCAACTGCGGGTTAAAGCGATCCGAAAGGCGGAAGTATAATGCAACGCAATGAACGTTTTAACAATGCCGACAGGATTATAAAAATCGGTTTCTGGGTTAATGCCGTATTGATGGTTATGAAGCTGTCTGCAGGCCATTGGGGCCGGTCAGATGCCGTTTTTGCCGATGGTATCGAAAGTGCCTGTGATTTCATTGCGATATTTGCAACCATGGTGGCGCTCAAACTGGGACGCCAGCCTTTTGATGCCAACCATCCCTATGGCCATGGTCGTGCTGAAAGTCTGGCGGCACTTCTTGTGTCACTCGTGATTGCTGCCACCGGCGGCTGGATCCTGTATGATTCTGTTGCCAGCATCATCGCCGGAGACTTCAAATCGCCCGGCTGGATCGCGGTTGCTGCTGCCGCCGTAACGATACTAATCAAGGAGTGGCTGTATCGTTTTACAAGCAAAACAGGTAAAAAACTCGGGAGCCCGGCGTTGCTGGCAATGGCCAAGGATCACCGCAAGGACGCTATCACCTCAATTTCGACATTGATCGGTGTCATTGGTGCTTTCTTCGGTGTGGGAATTATGGATCCGCTGGCAGCCGGTCTGACCTCATTTTTTATTCTGCATATCGGGTACCAGACATTTCATGAAGCTGCCCACGATCTGATGGACGGGACTGCTCCGGCTGATTTCATTGACGCTCTGCAGGCGCTCGCAGAAAGTGTGGAATATGTCGAACATGTGCACGAGATGCGTGCCCGTCGCTCCGGTCAGTACATGATTGTTGATCTGAAGCTTGATATGGACCCGAACATGACGGTCAAGCAGTCACATGATGTTGCTACCCGCGTAAAAAAACTGATCTTCGACCGCTATCCAGGTGTTGGTGATGTGATGATCCACATCAATCCGCATGACGAGGCACATGAGGACCTGATCAGGCTATGAGGTCATTACTGCGCTTCTCTGATCTCCCCGTACAGACATCCCCGTTGTTTCCGGTTACACATACTGCAACCTCTTCGTTCACATGCGACTTTTTACCGGGAAATGAAGCGTTGATATAATTACGCGACAACCCTCTGCAGCTGCCTGTTGCCTCATCATAACCCTGAACCAGTATATCAAGCTCCCTGCCGACGAAGCGCTCCAGAAATGCCGCTTTTTTTAACTTGGCGATACCACGCAAGCGGGCTGCCCGCCCTGTAACAACATGGGCGGGAACATGTCCCGGCATGCCGGCCGCCCTTGTGCCGGGGCGGGTTGAATAGGGGAATACGTGCAGATCTGAGAACGGCAGCTCCTCACAGAGCCGGGCGGTCTCTTCAAACTCCGCCTCTGTTTCTCCTGGAAATCCGGCAATCACATCGGCGCCGATAAAGGCATCGGGCATAGCGGCAGAGATCCGTGCCGTCAGATTCCGGAAAGCAGCTGAGGTGTACGGTCTCCCCATGCGGGATAATACGGCATCGCTACCGCTCTGCAGCGGCAGGTGCAGGTGCGGGCAGATGTTCTGCGACGTGGCCATCAGCTTAAGAAGTTCTTCGCTGACTTCATTCGGTTCGATTGAACCGATACGCAGGCGGGGCATAATGAACTCGGTGTCGATCTCTCTGACGAGAGCCGTCAGCGATATCGGAGGCGACAGGTCAAGGCCGTAGGCACCCAGATGAATGCCTGTCAGCACGATCTCCTTGAAACCATTGGCTGCCAGATCACGAACGCCCCGCAGGATATCATTAGGGCTGACGCTGCGACTGCGCCCGCGGGCATAGGGGACAATACAGTAGGCGCAGAATGAGTTGCAGCCGTTCTGAATCTGGAGAAATGCGCGGGTGTGCTCGGCAAAGCTGGTCAGTTTGAGCGGATCAGCCTGGCTGATTGCGGCGATATCGGACACGGAGTGGTCGGTTGATTCGAGAAGGATGGAAATGTTCTGCTTTTCCTGGTTGCCGAGCACCGAGTCCAGTTCGGGCATCATTTCCAGTTCCCCCGGTGATACCTGGGCATAACAGCCGGTTGCGACAATACGCGCCTCAGGATTCAGGCGGCGTGCGCGGCGGATCAGACGGCGGGTTTCCGCATCGGTGCGGGCGGTGACCGTGCAGGAGTTGACGATATAAATATCGGACGGTTCGGTGAAGGGGACGACAAGGTACCCGGCGGCTTTCAACTGTTCAATCATTGCGGCCGATTCGAATTGATTGGTTTTGCACCCAAGCGTGCTTATAGCTACCCGTTTCATGTTGTTATAAGATCCTTTTCAAGTTTGGCCAGTGTTCTGCTGACATAGAAGACAACGACCAGTGCTGCCGACCATGTTACACCGAATATTCCCCACCAGATGCCGACCAGTCCTAATCCCATGACTGTTGTGAGCAGGTGGAATACAAAGGCGGGTCCGGCAATCTGCCGATAGAGCCCGACAGTGAGGCCAAACAGAGGCATCCTTATTCCCTGCATGACGGACACGTTGATATAAAGCAAAACATACGCCGGCATTACAAATGCTTCTACGGCAAGAAACCCGGCGCCGGCGTCAATAACTGAGAGATCGGTGGTGAAAAACCCCATTAGTTCACGGCGGTACAGTAGTGCTGCTGCAGTCCCGCAGAGAGCAAACAGGACGCCGAAGCGCAGCGAGGACCGGACTGTTTCGCGGATGCGGTCGATTCTTTCTGCCCCGAAATTCTGTGCGGTCAGGGCCAGGGTAGATATATTCAAACCCATGACCGGCAGCAGCGCAATCTGTTCAATGCGCGTGCCGATGCCATAGGCTG
>JAQUCU010000302.1 GCA_028686055.1 Desulfuromonadaceae bacterium | reverse complement strand
GGAAGATATATTCGATAAGGTATACCGGAATTTCTCCTACAACAGGATGCGTCTGATGGGGTACGCCCTTCAAAACATCCGAAGCCGGACCAGCTCTGCCTTCAGCTCATCAAGACCGGCTCCGGTCTTGGAGGAAACCGGGATGATCGGGGCGCTTTCAAGAAAGGTACCGGCCACAAACTCCCGCACCTCCTCCTGCACCAGCGGCAACCAGTCCGGCTCCACCATGTCACTCTTGGTCAGGGCCACCAGACCGCAATGCACCCCCAAAAGGCGCAGGATATCAAGGTGTTCACGGGTCTGGGGCATGATCCCCTCATCCGCTGCGATCACCAGCATCACCAGATCCATGCCGGCCACACCGGCCACCATGGCCCGCACAAACTTCTCATGGCCCGGCACATCCACCACGCCAAACTCGATCCCGTCCGGCAGTTCAAGAAGGGCAAAACCCAGCTCAATCGTGATGCCGCGGGCCTTCTCTTCCTTAAGCCGGTCAGTGTCAGTACCGGTCAGTGCCTTGACCAGCGAGGTCTTGCCATGGTCAATATGTCCGGCCGTGCCGAGGATCAGGTGTTTCATGGTTTGGTTCCAATTGGTTTGTTAAAAATCCATCTGAGCGTGTCCGTAACAATTGCGGACATTCTACTTGACAAATAACCCATATTTGCGAAGTTATAAACAAATGCCCTGTTTTTCGCGAAGTCCTACGTTCCACGTAGGATAGAACCTAACGGTCTAGCGTAAACGGGGCTTTTATTTTTTTGGTTTTTCTTTCGATTCATCATACTCACGATTGCTTGGCAAGAACAGCAGTGCCAGTCAGTACCTTTACCAACAAAGTCTTGCCATGGTCAATATGTCCGGCAGTGCCGAAGATCAGGCGTTTCATGGTTTGGTTCAGTATCCTTGTTTTCAATGGTTTTTCAGATTCAATAGGGTGTTTAAAGGCGTAACAATACCTCGTTGAAATATGTACTGCCCTACTCAAAGTGTGAGTACGTGAGTGTTGCGGTGGCTGGCTGTTTCACCTAATCGTACATTGTTATTTCCAAAAATCCGTTTGAATATCTTGGCTAAACAAAGTCGATGCCCACAACTTCCAGTCCATCAATATCCAGACGGTTCTTCAGAATATCTCTTGCTTGACTTTGGAGCATGTCAACTAACTGACCAAAATTAATCTTTATCCCGCTTGGTGGCTGCCACTGCCTTTTTACTTCATAGGTTGCCAATATTAATATGCCGTGCCGGGATTTATTGGTCTTCATATACTGCCCGACCAATTGTTCTTGAAGGGCTCTTTCAAGATCATTATATGACCAATCATGTGCCCATTTGATTTCTATGGTGACAGGTCCCAGTCCAGCGGTGTCAATCCTAATGTCAGGTTTTTTCTTCCGATCAACCTCGGGTTCCCTCTCAACTTTGTATATGTCGCGAGCCCTTTCTTCCAACTGGCGGGCAAGCCAAAGTTGAAGCTTTTCTTCCGGGTCGCCAGGACGTAGGTCACCCCGCTGGCTGAAATCATCATGTTCTACGCCATCCTTGATTATCGCCAACCGTTTCAATGCTATTCTAAATAAGTCGTCAGTGGAACGGGGCGGGGCTTCATGGTCACGCATAAACTTCGCAATATCAGACGGTTCCCACGCTGTTGTTTCGGCATCATTTTCCGCCTTCACATCAAGCAGATGTAAAATATAGTCTTTCCTGCTTGCCAGTAATGGTTCATCCAACAACTGTTGCATCAATGAGAAAGCATCTGGTTTCTTGGAATCGGCAAGATTCCCAAGCAGTTCCTCCCGAAACTGTTGTGCATCATCGCGAGCTTTTGGTGTGTAGATACCAGATGTGCGTTTAATATCATCCTCAGGACGAATATGCTTGAAACAGAGCGAAATTATACGCCTCAAGTTAGCAGCTTGTTTGTATGAAGGCATGTTCAGACGAGGCATTCGGCTATTGCCATGCCTGGAAAGAACGTGTCCAAGCGACTCCAGCAAGATATCAATTTCGTCTGGTCTATTTGCGCTTAAATTATCAAGAAAGTCCAAAGCTGCTGGTGCATCAAGGTTGAGCCAAGCAATCAGCCAAACAAGAAAATATGAATCTGTGTAGCCATAGTTCCTGATACGCTGTGCCGCCAGTTTTGCGAGATTATCCAGATAGGTGGTCTCTGCATCAAACAGAATCGATAGAGCTTGCGAAAGAATATCTCTATGCGTGGGATCATCGGTTTCCATCAATGAAATGATCTTTGGCAAGGCCAATTGCTGAAGAGCCGTAGTAGCATTCTCAAGTTGACTCAATGTCCCATAAAAATATGGCTCCTCGGTTGCAACATGCCACTCTGCTTCAACGCATTTTTCCAGAGCATCTCGTACTAGAACCGGATAACGATTTGCCAACGGTTCCAGCCATTGCTGAAAAGTCTCCCCAGTTTCCCAAAGCGCATAGTGAATCAGTATTCCGGCATCGTCAGGTGATAGAGATGAAAGATCAAGCCCATCGGCAATCTCGGTACTAATCCCGATCT
>JAQUCU010000301.1 GCA_028686055.1 Desulfuromonadaceae bacterium | reverse complement strand
GTGCTCTTCCGATCTAGACGGAGATGGTTTTCGCGATACTGCGCCATCTGGCTGCCAACCCGGATCGGGGGGTTTTGCAGGAAAGTGGGGAGCAGATCACGGGGGCAACATTCCGGATTGAGGGATAGTCAAAGGCAAATCCCCCTCAATCCCCCTTTCGTAAAGGGGGAGGCTTTTAAGTTCCTCCCTTTCGTGAAGGGGGAGGCTTTTAAGTTCCTCCCTTTCGTGAAGGGGGAGGCTTTTAAGTTCCCCCCTTTCGTGAAGGGGGAGGTTTTTAAGTTCCCCCCTTTTTGAAAGGGGGGTTAGGGGGGATTTGCCGTTACCCTCTCGGCTTCACCCTCCGGGTCGGAACCGCGCTCCATGGGTCGTCAGGCCAGGGGTGGCGGGGATAACGCCCCTTCAGCTCTTTTTTCACCTGCTGGTATGAACCGTCCCAGAATCCGCGCAAATCCCGGGTCACCTGGATCGGCCTTCCGGCGGGCGAGAGCAGGTGCAGCAGCACCGGAACCCTCCCATCGCAGACTGCCGGTCCGACCGCCAGACCGAACAGTTCCTGAAGTTTAACCGCCAGAACCGGAATTTCACCCGAATAATCGATTCTGACCCGCGAACCGCTCGGAACGGTCAGATGAGTCGGCGCCAGCTGGTCCAGCTCACGCTGCTGACGATAATCAAGACTCTGTTTCAGTATCCCGGCACTATCCAGCCGAGCGATTTTGCTGACCGAGTTAACCCCTTCAAGATGGGGCGCCAGCCACTCTTCAAGCGTATCGCACAGCGCGGCATCCGAAAAATCAGGCCACTCGCGCTCCGGAAAGGCCGACCGCAACAGCGTCACACGCCCCTGCAGCTGGCGGACCGTATCGTTCATCGACAGGAGCTCCAATCCGGATGCACGCAACGCGCCGATGACAGCCGGCACCGCCTGTGCCGCCGTCGGAACGACCGTCCCGGCGGAAAGCTGGAGACTCCCCAGTCGCTCCAGGCGCATGCCGACCACGCGCCCCTCGCGATCATCCCAACTCACCACTGTTTCATTCTGGATATGCTGCGCACGCTCCGCGCGGATGACAGATTCAGGGACTTCAGCGGCAAGATGGATGACCGCTTCAGCCTGATTTCCGGCATCAAGCGCCGCTGCAACGATATAATCGGCCGACCTGACCGCGCTCTTCTCCGAAATTCGTGCTCCGCGCCCGTTGACGAGCAGGTAGCCGCCGCCATTTTCACGGCGCCGGGCAAGACGATCGGGATATGCAGCCAGCAGCAGCCTGGAAATAAGGACGTCATCAGCGGCATCGTACTCTTCAGTTTCCGCTACGGCCAGATGACGCAGCAGCTGACGCGCAACCCGCTCCACGTTTTTCAGCGCCGCAGGATCGATTCGGCGATCATCACGCCCTGATAAGTGACGGCTTTTCATGACCTCCAGGCGATCACCAATGTCGGAACCGCTGGCCGGCGGAGGGGAACTCCCCGGGGCCGGACGGAACAGATCGCGCTCCGAGAGAAGCGCCGCTATCCGGCACCCCAAAGATGGGCAGCCAAGTTCCACTGAGCGGAGCAACAGCCGTCCGAGGCGGGGATGAAGCGGCAGCAGCACAGCTTCGCGGCCAAGAGTCGTGATCCTGCCGGCGCCGTCAAACAGGTCAAGTTCGACAAGCAGACGTCGGGCCGCCTCAAGCGCGGCCGCAGGGGGCGCATCGAGCCAGCCTGGCTCCAGCGGATCAGTGACACCCCAGGCCGCCAGTTCCAGGAGAAGCCGGGACAGATCGGTGACCGCGATCTCGGGCGGCGTCTGCGGAGCCATCGCGTGCAGCGTGTGCGGAGTGTACAGCCGGTAGCAGACACCGGGAGCGGTGCGCCCTGCCCGCCCTGCCCGCTGCTCGGCCGAGGATCGCGATTCACGGACGGTGACCAGCCGGTTCAGGCCATTGCCCGGATCGTGTTGAAGACGTCGCGACATACCGCAATCGATGACGGTCCGGACGCCATCGATCGTCAGGCTGGTTTCCGCTATGCTGGTGGCCAGCACGATTTTGCGGTACTGACCTGCCTGGATAACCTTCTGCTGCTCGGATACCGGCAGATCACCATAAAGCTGGCAGACCACTACGTCTCCCTTTACGGCTCCGGATTCAGCCAGCAGGGCCGTGCAGGCGCGGATCTCACCGGAACCGGGCAGGAACGCCAGAATATCCCCTTCCGTTTCATGCAGCGCCCGTATAACCGCTGCCGACATCCGCTGGCCAAGGCGTGCACGCCCTTTATCATCAACGTATCTCATTTCAACGGCAAACGAACGACCTTCCGAACTGACCACCGGAGCGTTGTCAAGCAGCCTGGAGAGGGGCTGAACATCCAGTGTCGCCGACATGACGATGATCTTCAGATCGGGGCGCAGCTGCTGCACTTCACGGCAGAGAGCCAGCCCGAGATCGGCATGAAGACTCCGCTCATGAAACTCATCAAAGATGACCAGCGCGACGCCGGAAAGTCCCGGATCACTCTGAATCCTGCGGGTCAGAATCCCCTCGGTCACC
>JAQUCU010000100.1 GCA_028686055.1 Desulfuromonadaceae bacterium | reverse complement strand
TCGCCCCCTGGATGCAGTTTTATCAGCAGGCGGCAGTCGTTGAAAAGGGGATCACGGCCGATCAGTACAGTTTTTCGCGGGTAGATGTCATCTTCGGCTGCATCATGGCCATTGTGGTGGCTTTCTTTATGATGGTTGCCTGTGCTTCAACGATCCACCTGCATGGGCTGAAGATAGAAACTGCAGCCGACGCGGCATTGGCGCTCAAACCTCTGGTCGGTCAACACGCCTCGGCACTGTTCGCTTTCGGGCTGTTTAACGCCTCACTCTTTGCCGCCTGTATCCTGCCGCTTTCCACTGCCTACTATATCTGCGAAGGAATGGGGTGGGAATCGGGGGTAGATAAGGACTTCGAGCAGGCACCGCAGTTTTTCTGGCTGTTCACTATCATCATCGCCATAAGCGCCGGACTGATCCTGATTCCTGACGCTCCGCTGATGACAATCATGTTCATTTCGCAGGTTGTCAACGGTGCGGTTCTGCCATTTGTGCTGATGTTCATGTTGAAACTGATCAATGACAAGAACCTTATGGGAACCTATGTCAACGGTCCGGCATTCAACATCATTGCCTGGTTTACCGTTGTGGCAATGATCGTGCTGACAATGATCATGACTATAGATATGGCATTCCCGGGATTGACCAAGAGGCTGATGTCTTTTTAAATATGGTTACTACTGTACTTAAAGAGGCCCGGCGGAAATCCGGCGGGCCCCTTTGAGTAAATGTACTGGCAACAGTACGCTACTTTTTAATATTCACGGTTATTCCGGCTTTACGAACCGTATCAACCAGATCGGTGTAATTCTTGTATTTTTGATTATAGACTGCCCGGCTATCGTCATAATCCTTCTTCAATAATTCAAATTGAGCCCTGGAAACTCCCTTCGGATCATAGATCTGCTTCCTCAGCTGTTCCATATGCTGTTCGATACCGGTAAGCTCCGCTTCCAGAGCATCCATTTCCCTGCGCCAGTCAGCACGGCTTTTGCCGCCGTACAGCTCTTTTTCACCACCCGGAACTGTTGCGATTTTCGTATCCGTTTTGCCTGTCTGACCGGTGTTGTCCACGAAGTCCGGCGACAGTTGCGGCCTCGCATCCTGCTGTACATCCTCGCGCCACTTTACCTTTTTACGATACTTTTTCGGTACCGATGAATAATCCTCGGTGAAATTGTAAGTACCGCTGTCATCAACCCATGAATAGGTCTCCGCAAGGAGCGGTGCAGCAGACAACAGAATGAACCCCAGACAGATATACTGTTTCATATATTTCTCCGTCTCCTACCCCGGAGGCCAGGCGAATCCGCGCCCCGCCAGCAGATGAAAGTGAATATGAAAGACCGACTGACCCGCCCCGACCCCGTTGTTCTGCACGAACCGGAAACCCGATTCGGCATATCCCTTCTCAATGGCTATTTCGCCCCCCTTGCGGAAGGCATAGCCGACCAGCACATCTTCCTCTGCAGTCATGTCCAGGCAGTTGACAAAATGTTTTTTCGGCAGCAGCAGCAGGTGCAGCGGTGCCTGTGGGTTTAAATCCTCGATAACGAGCAGCCGTTCATCCTCGAACACCTTCTTTGACGGTATCTCGCCACGGATGATTTTGCAGAAAATACAGTTTCCCACGTTACCCCTCCCTTACGGCAATTGCAGCAGTATCAGAAATTCACGGTTGCCATCCGCACCGGTAATCGGAGATTCACACAGTCCGGCAACAGTCAACCCCATATCGGACGCGGTCTGCCGGACATCTTCAATAACTTTTTCGTGGGCAGCCGGGTCCCGGACAATCCCACCCTGCCCCACTTCACCCTTACCGACCTCGAACTGCGGTTTGATCAGGGCGATGATACGGCCACCCGGTCCTAACAGACCGACGGTAGCGGGAAGCACCTTGGCCAGCGCAATGAACGAGGCGTCAACGACAGCCAGAGCCGGCTCATCATCAAGCTGATCCGGCGTAACATAGCGTATATTGGTTTTCTCCATGCTGACGACACGAGGATCCTGCTGCAGTTTCCACGCCAGCTGTCCATAGCCGACATCAACCGCAAAGACCTTGACCACCCCCGCCTGCAATAAACAATCGGTGAAGCCGCCGGTGGAAGAACCGACGTCAACAGCGACCAGACCCGTGACATCAATGCCGAACTGATCCAGCGCCTTGCGCAGTTTGAGCCCGCCACGGCTGACATAGGGAAGATTTTCTCCCCTGAGGCGGATTCCGGCATCAAGCGCTACCTGGTGCCCGGCCTTGTCAACGGTATGATCGCCAACCACCACCTGACCGGCCATAATCAGGGCACGTGCCTCCTCAATCGAGGGTGCCAGACCGCGTTCTAAAACCATTTTGTCGAGTCGTTGTTTAGTCATGCGCGTTTGCTGTTTTAACACCGATAGGCATTTCCAGGAACAAAGAAGCCCCGCTGGTCGCAGTGGGACTTTTTAACTGCCTCACGCGCCAACAAGTTGGCTCCTGGTAAAGAGAGACCTCAGCCAGTACCCTTCCGCCTCGATATTTTCACGGCCGCCCTCTTCGCGGTCAACCAGCGTCACGATGCCGAGTACCACCAGCCCCTCTTCCTCTGCCCGCCGCACCGCTTTCATCGAAGAACCGCCGGTGGTGACGACATCCTCTACGATGACGACTCTCGTCCCGGCCGGGAGATTCTTGCGCCCTTCCAGCCACTGGCCTGTGCCGTGCCCTTTTGGCTCCTTGCGGATGATGAAGGCATGCATGCTCTTGCCGGCAAGATGAGCGGCAATCGATGTCGCCGTGGCGATCGGATCAGCCCCAAGGGTAATGCCGCCAACCGCCTGGACATTTTCAACATCTTTAATGGCTTCATAAAACAGTTTGCCGACCAGAAATCCGCCTTCCGCATGCAGCGTGGTCTGTTTGCCATCGAAGTAAAAGTCGCTCTGGCGGCCTGAGGCCAGCGTCACCAGGCGTTTTTCGTATGACAATTCCAGTATGATCTTCTTCAGCTGTTCGCGATCACTCATGTTTCGAATGCTCCTCTTCGAATAATCCCATCTGCGGAATATCCACAGGTTTGGGGAATGCAACCGGATAGGTCCCGGCAAAACAGGCTTTACAATAACGGGTGTCGCCGTGGCCGATCGAGGAGATAAGGCCTTCTTCTGATAGATATCCCAGAGAATCGGCGGTAACATAGCGACAGATTTCATCAATTGTATGCGATGACGAAATCAGCTCCTTGCGGTTCGGTGTATCAATGCCGTAGTAGCAGGGGAAACTGGTGGGCGGGGATGAAATCCTTAGATGGACCTCTTTTGCTCCCGCCTGTCGCACCATTTTGACAATCTTGCGCGACGTGGTGCCACGCACGATCGAGTCATCAATTACGACTACACGCTTGTCTTTGAGCAGCTCGCGTACCGGATTGAGCTTGATCTTGACCCCGAAGTGGCGAATGGCCTGGGCAGGTTCGATAAAAGTCCGGCCGACATAGTGGTTGCGGATCAGCCCGAGTTCGAACGGGATGCCGGCCTCCTCGGCATATCCCATTGCGGCCGGCACCCCGGAGTCAGGCACCGCGATGACAACGTCGGCATCTACCGGGTACTCACGTGCCAGCTGCCGTCCCAGCTCTTTGCGGGCGAGGTAGACGTTCCTGCCGAAGATGTACGAATCGGGGCGGGCAAAATAGACAAACTCAAAGATGCATGGGGTCGGTTCGATTTTTTTGAACGGAAAAAGCGATTTGATGCCGCCATCTTTGGTGCAGACAACCATTTCACCCGGTTCAATCTCGCGGATGAAGTCAGCTTCGATAAGATCCAGCGCACAGCTTTCAGATGCAACGACCCAGGCATCGCCGAGCTTGCCGAGACATAACGGCCGGAAGCCGTTCGGATCTCGCACTGCAATCATGCGGGTCTCAGTCAGAAAGAGCAGGCAGTAGGCGCCCTGGACACGCTTCAACGCCTCAACAATACGGTCAACAAGCGAGTTTGTCTTATATGTGGCAATAAGGTGGATGATTATTTCCGTATCCATCGTTGTCTGAAAAATTGAGCCGTAAGCTTCCAGCTCAGCCTTAAGCAGCTGCGCATTGACAAGGTTGCCATTATGGGCAACCGCGATCGAACCGCGCGAATAATCAACCATAATCGGTTGAACGTTTTTATCCACCGAGGCACCGGCAGTCGAATAGCGAACATGCCCGATGGCCGATCTGCCAGGGAGTTTCTTGAATACGTCCGGATTGCTGAATACATCTGCAACCAGTCCCATCCGCTTGTGAGCATGCAGGGAAGAACCGTCCGAGGAGACAATACCACAGCTTTCCTGACCGCGATGCTGCAGGGCATAGAGACCGAGGTAGGTCAGGTTTGAGGCCTCCGAGTGATTGTAAATACCAAAAACACCGCATTCTTCCTGGGGACGGGATAGCTTCATAGGTGACGGCTCCACTTCGTTTTGGCTCATATCAGATTTTTCCTCACATATTCGGCGGCATTTTTATACAGGATCAACCCATCACCCTCTTCCGGCAGGTTTTCCCGGGTCCAGCGGGGGTGCTGGGTATAATGGACGAACGCCTCGGGATGCGGCATCAATCCCATCAGGCGACCGGTCGGATCACACAGGGCGGCAACGGCATTAGCGGAACCGTTGGGATTGGCTGGGAACTCCATCGTCGCTTCGGCATAACCGGCATCGCTGTAGCGCAGCACGGCAAGATGTTCACGCTCGATCCGTGCCAGAGTCGCTTCGGTATCGCAGAGAAACTTCCCCTCGCCGTGACGCACCGGCAGATATATCCCCTTGTCGATCCCGCGGGTGAATATGCTGGGTGAGGCAGGGTCAGCCTTGAGGTAGGTCCACCGGTCCTGAAAGCGGCCACAGTCATTATGGGTCAGCGTAACGGTCTGATGCAGATAATCACCATCAAAACCGGGAAGCATCCCCATCTTGACCATCAGCTGGAACCCGTTGCAGACCCCGAGGATCAGCTTGCCGCTTGCAATAAAGCGGGTGAACTGCTCAACCAGTTTTTCATTCCCTCCCGCTACCGTGGCGTTCTTCAAGCGATTGGCCTGAGCCTTGGCACTCCCCAGATCGTCGCCGTCGAGAAAACCGCCGGTCAGATTGAGAAAATGGAAATCATCGAGCCGGATCTCGCCGGAGAGAATCTCGGCGATGTGGGCGATAACAGCCTCATCGAACCCCCCGAGGCGGCAGGCGTGGGCGGCTTCCATCTCGCAGTTGGTACCGTTGCCGGTTATGACGATTGCGCGTGTTGGTTTCATTGATTCCAGTTCTCCTTGTACTCTGGCACTATATCAGTACCCGGTAAATTACGCTCTAATCAAAATCACCGTTCCTGCCGTTTATCACCGCCAGAAACGCGGCACCGTACTTGCTCAGCTTATGTTCGCCGACTCCGGTAACAGCCAGCAGTTCCCGCTGGTAGCGCGGTTTACACGACGCCATTTCCAGCAGTGTGGCATCGGAAAACACCACAAACGGCGGCACACCGGCGGTATCGGCAATCTGCTTGCGCAGGGCGCGCAACCTGTCGAATAGAACCTGGTGAATACCGTCAACGGCTCCACGTCGCCGTTTCGCCTTCTCTTCAGGTTTGATAACCGCCCGGGGATGGCCGAGTATGACCTGTGTTTTCCCACTGAGTACCGGGCGCGCTGCCGGTGAAAGCCCCAGGACGCCGTAGCGGGTAAAGTCCTGAACAAGGTAGCCGAGATGGATCAACTGGCGGAAAATATTTTCCCACTCGACAGCCGAAAGGTCGGCGCCGATGCCGTAGGTCGACAGCTCATGGTGCCGCAGTTCGGTGACCCGCTGACTCTTTGCCCCGCGCAGCACCTCTATGACATGGCGGACTCCGAACCGTTCACCGACCCGATATACGCAGGAGAGCGCTTTTTTTGCCTGTTCAGAAGCGTCAAAACGCTGCGGCGGATCGGTACAGATATCGCAGTTGCCGCAATCGTCATCCCGCTGGTCGCCGAAATAGGAAAGCAGCGCCCGGCGGCGGCAGGTCAGCGCCTCACAGTAGGATACCATCGCATTAAGCTTCTGGATCTCGATCCTGACCCGCTCGGCGTTGTCGCTGTTCTCGATCAGCGACCGGGCGGTCATCACGTCACCCATGCCGAACAGCATCAGCGCCTCTGACGGCAATCCGTCACGTCCCGCCCTACCGGTTTCCTGATAATAGCTCTCGACACTCTTCGGCATGTCGTAATGAACGACAAAACGTACATTCGGTTTATCGATCCCCATGCCGAAGGCAACCGTGGCGACAACGATCCGCAGGTCGTCGCAACGGAATGCGTTCTGTACCCGGTTCCGCTCTCTGTCGGGCAATCCGGCATGGTAGGCGGCGGCGGAGAATCCTGCCTGGACCAGCTGACCGGCGATCTGTTCGACACGCTTCCTGCTCAGGGCATAAATGATTCCGGCCTCATCACCGCGACCTTTCAGAAATCCTGACAGCTGAGCAAACGGCTTCTGCTTGGGAATAACCGTGTAGGTTATGTTCGGGCGGTCAAAACCGGCAACAAAAACCTTTGCCTGCCCGATACCCAGCTGGTTGACGATATCCCTGCGGGTCTCCGGATCGGCCGTAGCGGTCATCGCCACTATCGGCACATCCGGGAAAGTGCCGCGCAGCCGGCCAAGCTTCACATAATCGGGCCGAAAATCATGCCCCCACTGTGAAATACAGTGCGCCTCATCAATCGCAAACAGTGCCAGCTTCAAGGCGGCAAGCGAATCCAGAAAATCGGGAAGCAGCAGCCGCTCCGGCGCAACGTAGAGCAGGTCAAGTTCGTTACGGTGCATCTGCCGCAGAACAGCGCGCGCTTCATCGGATGTCTGTGACGAATTGAGGCAGGCCGCACGCACGCCGTTGTCCTGCAGCGCATCGACCTGATCCTTCATCAATGCGATCAGCGGTGAAACAACGATCGCCACCCCATCCCGGTGCAGCGCCGGAATCTGGTAGCAGAGCGACTTGCCGCCGCCGGTCGGCATCACCAGAAAAACATCCTCACCCGCCACCACACGCTCGATAACATCCTGCTGTGGAGCCCGGAACTGGTGAAAACCAAAGACGGTCTTCAGGGTATGGTGGATGGTTTCAGGCACGGGGAGAGCTAGAGCTCCCGCAATGTTTTCTGCCAGGCTTCTTTCAGCTCGGCCAGATCAGCTGAAACAGCAGAAGCACCATTCAGGCCGGTGATTGAAAGCAGCTGTTTTTCGGTAACAATGCCCACCGGGGCAAAACATCTGCCGTTCATGATCGTCTCGAATTCGTCTCGCTTTTCAGGATGAACCGTTACCAGATGGCGTGATGCCGACTCCGAGAAGAGCAGTGTGCAATTGCTCCTGCCGGCCTCATCCCCTTTCCAGAGAACGCGGGAAAGGTCAATATTCATGCCGTACCCGCCGGCAAAGGCGCTTTCCGCCGCCGCTACCGCCAGACCGCCGTCGGAGAGGTCGTGGCAGGAGGCAACAGTTCCCTGGTTGACCGCTTCGTGATATGCCTGATAGCGCTTGTACGCTTTGACGGTGTCAACTTTCGGAATCTTGTTGCCGACAGACCCGGAGAGCGCCAGGTATTCGGAACCGCCCAGTTCATCCGCGGTTTTGCCGAGCAGATAGACGATGTCGCCCGGGCGCTTGACATCCATCGTCACCGCCTTTCTGGCATCATCCATTTTGCCGATGACGGAGAAGAGCAGTGTCGGCGGAATCGATATCTTGGTCGTACCGTCGTAGAAGTCGTTCTTCATCGAGTCCTTGCCGGATATCAGCGGCAGGTTGTAGTCCATACAGACGTCGTACAGCGCCTGGTTGGAGCGCACCAGCTGCGCCATCTTGTAGGCGCCGTCAGGGGTTTTCTCCGACTGGACCGGGTCGCACCAGCAGAAATTGTCCAGACCGGCGACAAGATCCAATGACCCGCCGACTGCCACGTAGTTGCGCAGCGCCTCGTCAACGGCATTGGCTGTCATGTGATAGGTATCGATGTCCGAGTAGCGCGGGCAGATGCCGTGGGCGGTAACAACGCCCTCGAATGATTCGAGGATCGGCCTGACAACCGCCGCATCGGATGGACCATCGTTGGCAACACCGCTGAACGGCTTGATGACGGAGCCGCCCTGCACCTCATGATCGTAACGCCGGACCACCGACTCCTTGGAGCAGATGTTCAGCGAGGCCAGCAGCTGTTTCAGGTCGTCGGTGTAATTCTCCTTCTCCTCAAGAACCGGCTCATGGTTATGCGGCGGAGTCCACTTGGCCGGAAGCTGCATCGGCGGCAGTCCTTCATGCATGAACTCCATCGGCAGCCAGGCGACCGTCTGCTCGCCATAGAGCATATGGAACACGCCGTTGTCGGTGAATTCACCCAGCACCGTTGCCTCAACGCCGAAACGAACGGCCATAGCAAGAAATTCGTCAATCTGTTCAGGTGGAACAGCGAGGGACATCCGTTCCTGAGCCTCTGAGATCAGGATCTCCCACGGGTTAAGCCCCGGGTATTTGAGCGGCGCCCTGGCAAGGTCCATCCGGCAGCCGCCGCACTCGCCCGCCATCTCGCCGATTGACGAGGAGAGGCCGCCGGCGCCGTTGTCGGTGATAAAGCGGTAGAGCCCCTTGTCGCGGGCGCGGATCAGAAAGTCGAACATCCGCTTCTGGGTAATCGGATCGCCGATCTGCACCGCCGTCACCGGCGAGTTCTCGTCCAACTCCTCCGACGAGAAGGTTGCGCCGTGAATGCCGTCCTTGCCGATCCGGCCGCCGGTCATGACGATCAGATCGCCCGGCTTGATGTACTTGTCGTGCCCCGGCTGGCCGTTGACAACGGCAGGCATCAGACCGGCGGTGCCGCAGAATACCAGCGGTTTGCCGCAGAAACGCTCATCGAAGACGAGGGAACCGTTGACGGTCGGGATGCCGCTCTTGTTGCCGCCATGCTCGACACCTTCCACAACCCCTTCATAGATGCGGCGGGGATGCAGCAGGCGGCCCGGCAGCGGCTTGGCATAGAACGGGTCGGCAAAACAGAAGACATCGGTATTGAAGATCAGCTTTGCCCCCTGGCCTGTCCCGAACGGGTCGCGGTTGACGCCGACGATGCCGGTCAGCGCTCCGCCGTAAGGATCCAGCGCAGAAGGGGAATTGTGGGTTTCCACCTTGAAGACCAGCGACTGCCGGTCGTTGAATCTGATGACGCCGGCGTTGTCCTTGAATACGGACAAGCAGAAGTCCCTGTCACCCATCCGCTCGCGGACATCTTTCGTCGTGCGCTGGATGAATGACTTGAACAGGGATTTGATCTCCTGACGGTTGCCGTTTTCATCCTCGTACTGCACGGTGCCAGAAAATATCTTGTGCTTGCAGTGCTCCGACCAGGTCTGCGCCAGGCACTCCAGTTCCACATCGGTCGGCTTCGCCCCCAGGCCGAATTTTTTCCGCTCCGCCAGCATCTGCGGATCGCGGTAATGCCCCTGAATTATTTTCATCTCGTCCAGAGTCAGCGCCAGCACCCCGTCCTTACTGATCCGCATCAACTCTTCGTCCGGAACTTCCAGGTCGATTTCACGCACCTCGGCCTTCGTTTCACCGCTGACCCTGGGCACCGCTGCGGGAAAGCCCCCTTTTGCAATAAAATCGGCTGCGGAAAGAATACTGTAGCGCTGGATGAGGGTGTTGCAGAGGAGCCCGGTGGCAATTTTTTCCACATCAACGGCGGATAGGCTCCCTTTGAAAAGGTACTGGACCGAATAATAGACTCCGTCACCGGCAGCGCAGGGCCGGCCGGTCAGATAGACAACAGCCTCGCGGGCGGTACGGCCGACATTGTCGGTTACACCGGGACGGAACCCGACTTCCACCGCAAAATCAAAACCGGCGGCAAGCGGCCGGTCGATGCTCCAGAGCTGGATAACCGGGTCGCTGAATGGACCTGCTGCTGCCTGTTCCAGCTCATTCCTGGCAAGATCCATATCGAGGGTGTACACGTCAAGCGTACGCACCTCTTCAACCTCAAGGTGCAGGAAATGCCCGATCTCCCGTTTGATCCGCTCTCCCCTTGCATCGCGCACGCCTTCTTTTAATGCCGCTTCTATTCTGTTGGCCATATCAGTCTGTCCCTTTTTGCAGTTTCACCGTTCTGATGGGGAACGGGATCTCTATAGAGTGCTCGGCAAACCTTTTAATGATGAGCGAATTGATTTTATCCGTGGTGCCGAATAACGTACCGTACTCTTCAACCCAGAAAAAAAGAGCCATATTGAGAGCTGAATCGCCAAAACTGACAAAAAAAGCTTCGGGGGCGGGATCAATCAGGACGTCATCCACTTCGCCGGCAGTCGCCACCAACAGCTGTTTTACCTGATCGACGTCACTGTCGTACGCCACGCCGACATTGATGCGCCCTTTAGCCCGGCTGTTCGGAAATGCCTGGTTTGACAGAATGGTATTGCAGAGGTCTGAATTCGGGATTATCAGCAACTGATTATCAAATGTCTTGATCTTGGTGCTCCTGAGACCGATATCAGCCACGTCCCCGATCTGGCCGCCGACCA
>JAQUCU010000300.1 GCA_028686055.1 Desulfuromonadaceae bacterium | reverse complement strand
GACTAATGGGATTTGATAGAGAGAAAAGCAGAGAATATCTATCGTACGATTTCGCAAAAGGTGGCAAGTCTTCCGGCGAGCAATCAGGCTGTTAAGAAAATGGTTGATTCAACGAGCAGCATTAACCTGACACCGCAGGAAACAGAGCAGTTGTCGAAATATGCTTCGGATGATACTTATATTCAAAAACAAAAAGAAGACATCCAGGAATTAACCAGTTTATTCAAAGATATACTGGAGCACAAAGAAGTGGATGAAAACACTGTATTTATCAAGGATTTTCAAGAACACTTCAATCCGCAGGGTAATTTTTCTGCAAGCTATAAGTTTATCATCAAAGAGCGTAAAAAGCCCTTGATTATTGAGATTATTAACAGTGAATTGAACTGTTATTACGGCAATATGGATAATCCTGAAGTGGTATGTAAGTTGACTTCAGATGTTATGAACCACATTATTGCTGCGCGCATGACGTTCCAGAGAGCATTTATGTCCGGGGACATGCAGGTAAAAGGTGACTTCAGGGTACTGCGTATGTTGGATCAGGTATTTACATTTATGGCCGAAGCCGAGTGAGTCTGATGTTGCAGCAACACCTTCAATTCTTCAAGGTCTGCAAGTGTTTCGTTCCAGTACTTAAATTCGGACACTTCCGGGTGTTGCATCTGAATGACATACAGCGAGCTGTAGATGACTGCAAGCGGATTTGTAATATCGTGAAGGATATGAACAAGTGTCGTTTTTTCATCATAAGAAAGCATAATTGCCCCTCCTTTGAATCAGGTATGTTTTTGTAATTTGATTATAGTGTGAATGTTTTGCAAAGTATCGTGAAAAATGTCGAAAGGATTGAAAAAAATGAAAGATGATGCATGTATTTTTTGCAAATTGGCAAATGGAGATATTCCGACCAGAACGATATATGAAGACGACGATTTTAGAGTCATTTTAGATAACGCACCGGCAACAAAAGGTCATGCGTTGATTTTACCGAAAGAGCATTATGCTAATTTGTATGAGTTGCCTGATGATGTGGCGGCTAAGGTATTTATCTTGGCCAAGAAATTAATGACGGAAATGACGAAGAAACTTAATTGTGACGGTTTTAACATCGTACAGAATAATGGTGAGACAGCAGGACAGACGGTATTTCATTTTCACCTGCACTTAATTCCGAGATATAAAAATGACGGACAGTTAATCGGTTGGAAGCCGACAAGTCCGACAGATGATGAATTGAATGAAATTAGAAATGCGTTGGCTTAGGCCAGCGCATTTTCTATAAGATCAATAATTGCTTTTGTGGAATCGGGGAAAGAGCATTGGTTCATTGCATTGATATAGGTTTGCCTGTCCTCAAATAATGCTGCAATATTGTTGAATAAGAGGTCATCTGTAATTTGTTCTTCTTCCAATACAGATGCAAAGCCCTGTTTTTCGAACGAACGGGCATTTAATATCTGATCTCCGCGGCTGTTGGCCAAAGGAAGCGGAATTAAGAGGGTTGGTTTTCTGAGAGACAGCAACTCACAAATAGCATTAGCACCGGCACGAGAAATGACTATGTCAGTCAATGCAAGCAAATCTTTCAATTCCTGTTTACAATATTCAAATTGGACATAGCCGGGTGTATTCTGCAATGTCTCGTCTAAATTACCTTTTCCGCACAAATGAATGACTTGAAAACGTTTTAAAAGTCTTGGCAAAATTGCACGAACAGCCTGATTGACCGCAACGGCACCAAGAGAACCGCCCATGACCATAATGGTGGGTTTATTGGCTGTAAAGTTGCATAAATCAAGCGCAGCAATTCGATTGCCCTGTGATAGTTCTTTGCGAATAGGAGTACCGGTCAGAATAGCTTTATCTTTTGGCAGAAGTTCAAGTGTTTCCGGAAAATTGCAGCAGACTTTCACAGCGGACGGAAGACATAGTTTGTTGGCAAGTCCGGGTGTCATGTCGGATTCATGAATAATGGCAGGAATTTTATTCTTCTTTGCTGCCATTACAACAGGTACTGTTACAAATCCGCCCTTGGAAAAAACAACGTCCGGCTTTAATGTCTTCATTAATTGATTGGCTTCACGAAACCCTTTTATCACGCGAAACGGATCACTGAAATTCTTTACATCAAAATAACGACGCAATTTACCGGAGGAAATTCCGTGATAGGGGATGGAAAAGTCAGCAATCAATGATTTCTCGATGCCGTCATAGGAACCCACATAGTGAATGTCATAATCCAACTCTTTCAGTTCGGCAATTAAGGCGATATTTGGGGTTACATGTCCTGCCGTTCCGCCACCGGTTAATATAATGCGTTTCATAAAATCTCCTCCGTTTATATCTGATTATTACAACATGTTCAGTATAGCAAATATAGAGTGCTTTATCTATATCTATTGTGCAATTTTTGTAGAAATAAGGAGAACGAAAAATCTTTTTATTATTGGGCAGATGCGATACAATACGATACAAATGATAACGGAGGACTTTTTATTATGCAGGATATCATGTTGTACATTATTATTAGTATTCTTTTGATTGAAATTCTATGTGGGGG
>JAQUCU010000299.1 GCA_028686055.1 Desulfuromonadaceae bacterium | reverse complement strand
ATTTCCAAACATTCCAAATGTACCCGGCGTACCGTTGCTTCTCCGTAGCTTTACGGTCCCCACTGTTGAGAGCTTGGCGCTTTCTGTCGCGTCCCAGCTTTTGGGTTTGGTTTTTGGAACGGCGATTTGGGGTATTTATGACCAGGGGGACCTGCCGGCTCTGGTTCCCGATAGCTTCTTGGGAATTGATTTTAAAAACGGCTCGAACATCCCAACACACCCAATTGAAGAAGGTGGTTTCGGGACATACAACAAAGTAAACACCCCTTACGATTGCAAAATAAAAATGGCAATCAGTGGTGATGAATTTACCAGAAGCCAATTTTTGGAATCATGCGCGTCTATGCTGAACTCCATTGATTTTTATTCTGTGGTCACACCGGAAAAAACATATTTAAACGCCACCCTTCAAAATTATGCGTATCGCAGGGAGTCCAGAAATGGTGGGGCGTCCATGTTGATTGTTGATTTATGGTTTTTGGAAGTGAGGTCGAATACGATACAAAACCCCGTCGTACCCGCTGACGCAAGTGCTTTTGATGCGGTGTCTGGCGGACAAATTCAAACTTCTTCGTACAAAACCACTGCTGGAGATAATTCAACTCCGGCCTGGTCCGAGTGGACGATATTATGAAAATCATTCCCCTACAATCAGTCCCATCTCAAACCGTTTCGGTTGTTCTTGATGGACAATCTTGCCGGGTGAATGTTTACCAAAAAAATCTTGCCCTTTATTTCGATCTTTTGAAAAATGGGGTACCAGTGATTACTTGCCGGATTTGCCGGGATCGGACAAAATTAATCAGACACGCGTATTTAGGCTTTTTAGGGGAATTGCTTTTTTTTGATAAACAAGGTTTAAATGATCCAGAATACACTGGCCTTGCTGATCGTTATTTACTGGCCTTTTTTACACAAACGGAGTTGGGATCATGACTTTTGTAAAAAGGACTGTACAAGCCACCATCACCCTTGCGGAAGGGAAGTTTAGCGCGACTGGTGAAAGCGAAATGACCCTCAAAGGTTTGCGCATGTCGGCAAACATAGTCAGTTATAATGGAGACGCTCAGGGGCAGCTCCACTTACAGATATGGGGGTTGCCATTGTCGGTGATGAATGAGTTGACCGCCATTGGTCCTATTCGGCCGGCAAAGTTGAATAACAACCAAATTCGCATTTCCGCCGGGGATATTGGCGGGGCCTTATCGACTGTTTACGAAGGGGTTATCCTGTCGGCTTTTGGCGATTTTCAAGACGCACCCGAAATTGTTTTTAATATAATTGCATTGTCTGCGGCCTTTGATGCAGTAAATCAAGCTGAGCCAAAAAGCTACCAAAAATCGGTTTCAGTCGCCTCAGTTATGGAAGGGCTTGCCACCGAAATGGGCAAAGCATTTGAAAATAATGGGGTTGATAAAATTCTACCTGAAGGAACGTATTTTTCCGGCTCAACCTTCACTCAAGTAAAAGAATGCGCCGCCGCCGCCAATATTTATTACACCATCGATCGCGGAAAACTAGCTATTTGGCCAAAAAATGGGTATAGAAAAGACGAACCGATTAAAGTAAATTCAAAAACCGGCTTGGTTGGTTACCCTGCTTTTTCATCGACCGGCTTGATTTTAGTGACACTTTTCAATCCAGATTTTGCTCTGGGCGGGCGGGTTGATGTTGAGAGTATTTTAACGGCAGCTCAAGGGATTTGGAGCATTTACAGGGTTTCCCATGCGTTGGAATGCGAAATGCCCGGTGGACGTTGGATGTCCCAAATTATGTGTTATCGAATTGAGTGGGTTGATTAATGGAAACCAACTATCAAGGCCATCAAAACCCGAGTGATTCCGCCGGCCAATTTGGAGCGCAGGCGTTCATCATAAAGCAAATGCTTTCCAGACTACAGACCATGACACTCGTAAGAGTCATTGCCTGTACCAACGCCGGCGGATTATCTGCTGTTGGATTTGTTGATGTTGAACCTCTGGTCAACCAAATAGACGGCGAGGGAAATGGTAAACCTCATAAAACTTTGTACAACCTGCCATATTCCAGAATCCAAGGTGGGGCAAACGCAATTATCATTGACCCAAAACCTGACGATATTGGAATTGCCGGCTTTGCTTCAAGAAGTATTGCCAAGGTAAAAAAGACCAGAAAAAGATCAAACCCAGATACTTTTTCACAGTTTTCAATGAGCGATGGGTTGTATTTGGGCGGGGTTTTGAATGGTCTGCCAACAAATTATATCCAATTTACAGACGGTGGGGGTATTGTTATCCACAGTAGTGGCAACATCAGTCTTTCTGCGCCTACTATAACAACTTCCGGGGCATGGGAACACACCGGAACTTTGAAAAATAATGGGGTCAACATCAGCAGCACACACGTTCATCCAGATCCTCAAGGCGGTACAGTGGGGGTTCCCCAATGAGTAAATCATTATTACTTGATCTTGATGCTTGGGACTTGGTACTTGACGCCGAAGGGAACATCGCAGTTTGCACAGAACCATATTCGATTGCACAAGATGTTGCTTGTGCTTGCCGAACCTTTAAAGGGGAATTGGT
>JAQUCU010000298.1 GCA_028686055.1 Desulfuromonadaceae bacterium | reverse complement strand
AGCATGAGCATGGTTCCGATGGGGGGGAACAAATACAGCGCCAACCCCTCCCTGATGGCAAGCTGGCCGGAGGCCTTCGCATCCATGGGGATAACCGCTGAACTGGTCGCGGATAAATACGGCATCACCCGCGAAGAGCAGGACGCCTTTGCCGCAGCCAGCCATGCCAAAGCTGCCGCAGCAATTGCAACAGGCAAATTCATGGACGAAATAATCCCGGTGGAAGTAGAAAACTGTACCCTGGTAAACGGGAAAATGAAAAGAAACATGGAACTGGTCGATACCGATGACGGCGTGCGCAGTGACACGACCGTCGCCGGACTGGCCAGGCTGAAACCGGCCTTCAAGGCAACCGGCACCGTTACCGCCGGTAACGCCTCCCAGATGACCGATGGCGCCGCGGCAGTGCTGGTTGTCTCCGAGGAGTATCTTAAAAAGATCGGTAAAAAGGCTCTGGCCCGCTTCGTCGCCTTTGCGGTCAAAGGGGTGCCGCCGGAGCTGATGGGAATCGGTCCGATTGCAGCTATCCCCGCGGCGCTGAAACTCGCAGGTCTGACACTGAACGATATCGGACTGATCGAGCTGAACGAGGCTTTCGCGGCACAATCTCTGGCCTGCATCAAGGAACTGGGCATAGATCCGTCCCGGGTCAACGTAAACGGCGGCGCGATAGCCCTTGGTCATCCGCTCGGCTGCACCGGAGCCAAATTGACCGCCAGTGTCCTTCAGGAAATGAAGCGCACGGATACCCGCTACGGCATGGTATCCATGTGTATCGGCGGCGGCATGGGTGCTGCGGGGATCTTTGAGAAAATCTAACCCCCCTCAATCCCCCTTATCAGGGTGGAAGCTTTTTAAGCCTCCCCTGATAAGGGGAGGTTTGGAGGGGTTGGTTTTGACATCAAAAGATAAACACACTACAAAAACGAGGTGACACCATGGCTGCAAAACTATTCAAAGGTGCCGAATATCTGATCACAACTGCAGATAAAAATGACGTCTTCACGCCGGAGGATTTCAGCGATGAGCAGCGGCAGATCGGCGATACGACCGAACAGTTCGTCCTGAATGAGGTATACCCGCATCGTGACGAGATCGAGCATCACAACCTTCCGCTTACGGTGGAACTGATGAGAAAGTGCGGTGAGCTCGGGCTGCTGATGATCGATGCCCCCGAGGAGTATGGCGGGCTTGAGCTTGACAAGGCAACCAGCATGCTGGCGGCCGAAAAGCTGGCCATGGCCGGTTCGTTTTCGGTAACCTACTCCGCCCACACCGGCATCGGCACGCTTCCGCTGGTGTATTACGGCACCAAAGAGCAGAAAGAGAAATATCTCGGCAAAATTATTTCCGGCGAATGGATTGCTGCCTACTGCCTGACCGAGCCGGGTTCCGGCAGCGACGCGCTGGGAGCTTCGGCAACCGCCACCCTCTCCGCAGACGGCAAACACTACATCCTTAACGGCACCAAACAGTTCATCACCAACGGCGGCATCGCCAACCTCTACACGGTTTTTGCCAAGATCGACAAGCAGCACTTCACCGCCTTCCTGGTCGAACGGAGTACCGAGGGGCTGAGCGTCGGGCCGGAAGAGAACAAGATGGGAGTCAGGGGGTCGTCCACCACCCAGATCATTTTGGAAGACGCCATGGTACCGGTGGAAAACCTGCTGGGCGAGATCGGCAAGGGGCACAAGATCGCCTTCAACGTCCTCAATGTCGGACGCTTCAAACTGGGAGCCGGTGTCACCGGTGCCGCCAAAATATCACTTACCACCGGGATCAAATATGCCAACGAGCGCAAGGCATTCGGCGTCACCATCGGCACTTTCGGGGCCATCCAGGAGAAGATTGCCGACATGAGCGCCGCGATCTTCGCTTCGGAATCAGTCGTCTACCGCCTGGCGGGGCTGATCGACGACCGCCTTGCCACCATCCCGAAAGGGACGCCAAACTACTATGAAACCTATCAGCAGGGAATCGAGGAGTATTCAGTCGAATGCGCGATCGCCAAGGTATTCTGCAGCGAGGTGCTGGCAGATGTTGTGGACGCGGTTGTACAGATTCATGGCGGTTACGGTTTCATCCAGGAATACGCCGCCGAGGGGTACTATCGCGACGAGCGCATCAACCGGATCTGGGAGGGAACAAACGAGATCAACCGTTTGCTGATCCCCGGCATTATTCTCCGTCGTGCCATGAAAGGGGAAATCCCGCTCCAGAAAGAGGCGATGAAGGCCTTTGAATCCCTGATGTCGCCATCCTTTGACGAGCTTGACGATTCCATCCCCTTCGCGGCGGAGAAAGCGCTTGTTGCCAATCTGAAACAGGCCTTTCTGGTGCTGGCCGGCAGCGGTGTCCAAAAATTCATGGACACGATCAAGGACGAGCAGGAGATCCTGTTGGCGGTCGCCGATCTGGCCATCAACATTTTTGCGATAGAAAGTACCGTACTTCGAGCCGAAAAGATCCTGCCGAAATTGAGCGAGGACAGACAAGTCTCCGTCAGCGCCGCCGTGAAAGTATTTACCTTTAATGGCACCGAAAAGGCGGCATCTGCCGCCCGCCGTGCGGCCTA
>JAQUCU010000297.1 GCA_028686055.1 Desulfuromonadaceae bacterium | reverse complement strand
AAACCGGAGATATTGTAACAGTCAGATTTCAAGACAGCGCAGGAGGTATTCCAAAACATTTGTTGACAAGAGTTTTTGAACCATATGTTACCACCAAGGAGACCTCAAACGGCACCGGACTTGGACTGTATCTGTGCAGCCAGATCGCTGAGAATCTCGACAACGGTAAGGTTTGGGCAGAAAATAAAACATTTGAAATAAACGGTAAGAACTACTTTGGAGCCTGTATCTGCCTGCAGTTTTCAAAAGTGGTAGGAAAGGTTTAAATATGAACGTTCAGGCATTAAAAAAAATAACTATACTTTGTGTTGATGATGAACAGGATTCACTGGACCAGATGCATCTGGCCCTGAACAGCTTCTGCAAAAAAACGGTTTGTGTTATGAGCGCGGAAAAAGCCCTGGAGGCGATGGCTGCCGAAAAACCTGATATTGTAGTTACCGATGTCAGAATGCCGGATATGTCTGGAATCGAGCTGCTGGAAGTAATCAAAACCAAATTTCCGGAAGTAAGTGTCGTTATCGTATCGGCGCATTCCGAGGTAGAGTATCTGCTGGCAGCGATCCGCCTCAAAGCCGATGGTTACCTGCTCAAGCCCATGAACCTGTATGATCTGCTTGATGTGCTTTCCAGGCTCGCCGTGCAAAAGATGATCAAAAGCGAGCTTGCCCAGAAAAATCTGCTTCTGAAGCTCCTCAATACCATTGGTGGCAAGAGGGTACAGATTATCGAACATATCATCACAAATCTCGACGAGAACCTTGTTTTCAACGGTACTTATGACGATATCGCTGCTGCGCTTAACGCCAGCAAGCCGACTGTTGTCGGCGCTTTCCAATCCCTGATAGAGAATGAGGTGTTGGTTCGAATAAAAAACGGTGCTTACAAGTTGAACACTGAAATAGACATTTTTACTGAAAGGCGGGATTATCTGGAATAGAGAACATGCAGAATGGGAGACTTGTTCCTCCCGGGTCTTATACGAAAATGAGAGGCCCGCTATAAACAGCGGGGTGGAGTGTCCTCAGTCATGCGGTCCTCCGGTCCTCACAGGCGTGCTTTTTGACCCACCCAGGGGGGAGTTCCTGGGACACCATCTTTAATTCAAAAGGCGGCCAATCGGCCGCCTTTGTTGTTTTCATGATAGCTAACGAGACGCCAGAGGATCAAGGCCTTCTATATCCCCCCCAACCACTGCCAGGGTACAGCGATGAAACATTATGGCCCATCAGGCAATTTTTCTTTCCTTAGATTTAAAGCACAACTTTCATACTGTTGTCCCTTGATTTTCCACATAACAGACTATTTCCCCATCGATTCCTTTACCAATTTTCCGACCAATCCCACTGCGCGCTATAGACCTGTTATCCAGACCATCGTACGATCAGGCAATAATCAAGCAGGATTGGTCTATCTGCATTTCCCCTTTCTGGGTTACGGTATAAACATCAACAAGGTAGCCCTTAACAGTTGAAAGGAGATGATATGAAAGCTGTAGCAATAAACGGAAGCCCCCGGCCGGGTGGTAATACGGAAATCCTGCTCAAAAGGGTGCTCGAACCGCTGGAAGCAGCCGGATGGGACACGGAGGTTCTACAAATTGGCGGAAAAGCGGTGCGGGGTTGTATGGCCTGCATGAAATGCATCGAAAACCAGAATAGACGGTGTGTTATCGAGAGTGACCCTATTAACGAATATCTGGAAAAGATGTACGCAGCGGATGCGATAATCCTCGGCTCCCCGACTTATTTTGCTGATGTCACTTCGGAATTAAAGGCTCTGATCGATCGAGCCGGCTTTGTAGCTCTGGCCAACGGCGGGGCGTTCAGCGGCAAGATCGGCGCAGCCGTCGTGGCTGTCCGGCGCGGTGGCGCGACCCATGTGTTCAACACCATCAATCACATGTTCCTCATATCCTCCATGATCGTCCCCGGCTCACTTTACTGGAACCTGGGAGTGGGAACGGATAAAGGTGAGGTCAGTGGCGACGAGGAGGCTATGCGGAATATGAACCATCTCGGGCAAACCATAGCCTGGCTCGGAGCGGCCATGGCCGCTGTACCCGAAACCTCACCATTCCCGAAGTTTGCCGTGGAATTGCATTAGTTACCTCCGGAATTCCGACAGAGAAGAAAATGAGGAGTAGAATTCTTTCATAGGAGTTAAGCATGATCAAATATATCTCAGCGTTTTTGGCAGTCACAGTGATCTCAATGTTTAGCATTGCAGACATTTCGGGGGCAAAAAACATGGACGCACATCAGGCTCTGAGCGCGAAACAGCAGACTATCGTCACCATCGCGGCCTTCACCGCCAACGGCGTAACGGAAAAGTTGAAAACGGCATTGCATGAAGGTCTGGATGCCGGTCTGGCCGTGAATGAAATCAAGGAAATACTGGTGCAATTGTATGCTTACACGGGATTCCCACGCAGTTTAAACGGGCTCAATGCCTTTATGGGCGTTATGGAAGAGCGGCAGAAGAAAGGCATCAAGGACGAGGTTGGCAGAGAGGCAAGCCCCTTGGCTGCCAATAAAAGTAGTGTCGAACTGGGCACGGACATTCAGTCAAAACTCGTAGG
>JAQUCU010000099.1 GCA_028686055.1 Desulfuromonadaceae bacterium | reverse complement strand
AAGGTCAATCTTGCCGCCCGGCATAACCCATTGGTCCAGAAAGGGGGGGACACTCCGCCTGGTCAGGAGCACCCGCCCGTCATCATCCACAATCACCGCCACAACCGAAGTGACGATGTGTTCCTTCTTGAAGCGCTTCTTAGTCAATCCCTACTTCTTCCGGTTCGCCTGCATCAGCGACCTGATGCGCAGGCGGAGGCTGTTGATCTTGATGAACCCCTCGGCGTCGGCCTGGTTAAAGACCTGGTCCTTTTCAAAGGTGGCAAAGTCAAGGTTGAAGAGCGAATCTGTCTCGGATTTGCGCCCGACCGTACGGCAGAGCCCCTTGTACAGCTTGACTCGAGCGACGCCGTTGACGCATTTCTGCGAATCGTCTATCAGTGTCTGCAGCATCTGACGCTCGGGTGAGAACCAGTATCCGGCGTAGACCTGTTTGGCATATTCGGGAATCAGGCTGTCGCGGATGCGCATGACTTCGCGGTCCATCGTGATCTGCTCCACGGCCGAATGGGCTTCGCGCAGAATCGTGCCGCCCGGTGTCTCGTAGACGCCGCGCGATTTCATGCCGACCGAACGGTTTTCAAGGAGATCAACACGCCCTACCCCGTGCTGGCCGCCGATGTAGTTGAGATGTGCAAGCAGCTGAGCCGGCGTCATTGCTTCCCCGTCAACGGCGACAGCGTTGCCGTTCCTGAACTCAATCTCGACATACTGAGGCTTGTCCGGAGCATCTTCCGGCGCCTTTGTAAGGACATACATCTCTTCCGGCGCCTCGGCCCAGGTATCTTCAAGGATGCCCCCCTCGAAGGAGATATGCAGCATGTTGCGGTCAGACGACCAGGGACGCTTCTTGATTGTCGGAATCGGGATATCATTCTTCGTGGCGTATTCGATCAGAGCCTGACGACTGTTCAGATCCCACTCGCGCCACGGTGCTATGACCTTGATGGATGGGTCGAAATGGTAGTAGGCCAGCTCAAAGCGGACCTGGTCATTCCCTTTACCGGTGGCCCCGTGAGAAACAGCGTCACACCCTTCCAAAGCGGCGATTTCCATCTGGCGCTTGGCGATCAGCGGGCGGGCGATAGAGGTTCCGAGCAGGTAGTGCCCCTCGTAGATGGCGTTGGCTCGAAACATCGGGAAAACAAAGTCGCGGACAAACTCCTCTTTCAGATCATCTATATAAACCGTATCCGCACCGGTTGCCAACGCCTTCTCGCGGACCGGATCAAGCTCTTCACCCTGCCCCAGATCGGCCGAGAATGCTACCACCTTGCAGCCGTATTCATTTTTCAGCCATTTAAGGATAATAGAGGTATCCAACCCGCCCGAATAGGCCAGAACTATCTTGCTGATTTCCTGTTTTTTTGCCATGAAGTGTCTCCTTTGCTTTCCGAAATTATTTAATTAACGTGGCCATGATAGCCTTCTGAATGTGCAACCGGTTCTCAGCCTCATCCCAGACCACCGAGTTCTTTCCCTCGATAACCGAGTCCGATATTTCCTCACCGCGATGGGCCGGAAGGCAGTGCAGGACTATGCAGTCCGGGTTTGCCAGTGACAGCAGGGCGTCATCAAGACAATAGCCGACAAAAGCCTTTTCGCGTTCTTTCTGCTCCGACTCCTGCCCCATACTTGCCCAGACGTCGGTATTGATGATATCAGCGCCGGCCACCGCTTTCTTCGGGTCTGCTGTCAGCGTGATCAGACCGGGAGCCTTGGCCTGAGCCCACGCCATAACATTACGGTCCGGCTCATACCCGGCAGGACAGGCAAGACGCAGCTCGAACCCCATGATTGCCGCCGCCTCTATCCAGGTATTGGCCATGTTATTGCCGTCACCCACCCAGGCAAACTTCAAACCGGCATAGGTCCCCTTGTGCTCAACTACCGTCTGCAGATCAGCCATGATCTGGCACGGATGGAACAGATCGGTCAGGCCGTTGATGACCGGAATATCCGAATATTGTGCAAATTCGTCGACGATCTCCTGCCCGAAGGTACGGATCATCACCCCGTCGCAGTAGCGGGACATGACACGGGCGCTATCCCTGATCGGCTCGCCGCGCCCCATCTGGGAATTGGCCGACGGCATGAACAGTCCGTGGCCGCCAAGCTGGAACACCCCGACCTCGAAGGAAATCCGCGTCCTGGTCGATGACTTCTCAAAAATCAGCGCCACGCTTTTGCCATCCAGCAACCGGTGCGGAATTCCGTTCTTCTGTTTTTCCTTCAGGTCGGCGGCCAGTGCCAGCAGACCGTCCAGTTCATCCTTCGTATAATCGTGCAGCGCCAGAAAATGTCGCGTCATGTCGTTCTCCCATCTCTGCCCATAAAAATGCGGCGGAGAGCCTCCAGCTTACTGAACCTCGGCAAATATGCCGTCAAGTATTGCAATCATTGCATCGATCTCCTGCCTGGTCACGATCAGCGCCGGTACAAAACGGAGCACCGTGTCGTGAGTCACGTTGAGGAGCACGCCACGCTGATGCCCCTTCTTGACTATCTCCGCGCCCGGGATGGCCAGGCTCATACCGATCATCAGCCCGATTCCGCGCACCTCTTTCACAAAGGGGTACTTTTTCCCAATGATTTGCAGTTCACCTGTCAGGTATTCACCGATCTCTTCGCAGCGATTGAGCAGGCCATCCTCCAGTATTGTCCTGACCGTGGCGATGGCAGCCGCACATACCAGCGGGTTGCCGCCGAAGGTGGAACCGTGGGTGCCAGGTACAAAAGCGGCTGCAAACGTGTCTTTTGCCAGCATGGTGCCGATAGGAGCCCCGCCGGCCAGCGCTTTGGCCAGAGTCATGATATCTGGGGTTACGCCAAAATGCTCATGCGCAAACAGTTTGCCGGTGCGCCCCATGCCAACCTGGACTTCGTCGAAGATCAACAGCAGCCCGTGGCGATCACAGATTTCCCGTACTGACTGAAAATAGCCGGGCGACGGCATGTTGATGCCCCCTTCTCCCTGGATCGGCTCAAGCATAACGGCGCAGGTGGTGGAGGTCACGGCCGCTTCCAACGCCGCCACATCATTGAACGGGACATGCTTGAAGCCGTGCAGAAGCGGATCAAAGAAGCGCTGCACCTTCTCCTGGCCGGTAGCCGAAACAGTGGCCATGGTGCGGCCATGAAACGAGTCGGCAGCAGTGATGATCTCGTAGCGCTCCGGGCCGAACGTATCGCGGCTGTACTTGCGCGCCAGCTTGATGGCCGCCTCATTCGCCTCGGCGCCGCTGTTGCAGAAGAACGCCTTATCGGCAAAGGAGTGGGTACAGAGCAGTTCCGCCAGTTCGATCTGCTGGGGGATCTGGTAGTAATTGGAACAGTGGATCAGCTCTGCAGCCTGTTTCTGCAGGGCGGCGACAACTTTCGGGTGGCAGTGCCCCAGGTTGTTGACCGCTACTCCGCCAAGAAAATCGAGATACTCCTTGCCGTCCGCATCCCACAACCGGCACCCCTCTCCCCTGACGGGAACGATCGGGTAACGGCCATAGGTCTTCATGATGTATTTATCTGATTTTTCAATCCATTGCTGGCTGTTCATTTGGTAATCTCCGTTCCGATACCGACATCGGTGAAAATTTCGAGAAGCACGGCATGCTCCATGCGGCCATCGATAATATGGGCTTTCTTGACCCCTTCCCTAAGGGCGTCAGCACAACAGATCACCTTGGGAATCATGCCTCCGGTGATCGATCCTTCCTCGATCAGGCGGTGCAGATCGGCTACAGAGAGGCTCGCCAACAGCGTGCCGCTTTTATCCTTTACGCCGTTGATATCGGTCAGAAGTATCAGTTTCTCGGCATTAAGAGCCGCTGCAACCCTGCCGGCCACCAGGTCGGCGTTGATGTTGTAGCTTTCCCCTTCGAGCCCGACACCGATCGGTGCGATGACCGGAATATATTTCCCCTGCTCCAGCGTGGCAATCAAATCTGTGTTGACCTTGACCACATCACCGACATAACCGATATCAACCTGTTCCATGGTGCCATCTGCACCACAGACCTCCTGCAGCAGCTTCTTCGCCTGCAGCAGTGTGCCGTCCCTGCCGGAGAGACCGACCGCACGGCCGCCATGCTGGTTCAGATACCCGACGACCTCCTTATTAACCTGGCCGGCCAGCACCATTTCAACCACCTGCATCGTTTCAGAATCGGTCACGCGCATGCCGCGCACGAACTCGGATACGATGCCATAGCGCTTCAGGGTGTCGTTTATCTGCGGACCGCCGCCATGAACGATGACGGTATTGATCCCCAGTGATTTGAGCAGCACGACATCCAGCGCAAACGACTCCTTCAGCTTGTCGTCCGCCATCGCATGCCCGCCATACTTTATGACAAAGGTCTTTCCGGAGAAACGCCGGATGTACGGCAGCGCTTCCATCAACGTATTCGCTTTTTCGATTAACTGTTTCATCGTTTATCTTCCCGTTGCAATAGAAGCTGCCCACCTGCAAGCGATCAGCTTACCGTAAGTTGGCCAAAATCTCAAAAGTTTATTGCGGACGGACCGGCACCGCCGTGCCTGAGGCTGCTTTACGTGCCTGACTGACCATTCCGGCATGCTGAGTAGCGGGATTTTCCCGGCTTCATTTAACGGCCGGAAAGAATCGTGGCAACAGATGCCAGCGCCTCATCCAGCTTATCAGGCAGACTCCCCCCTGCCTGGGCCAGCTCCGGCTTGCCGCCGCCGCTGCCGCCGACAAGCGGCGCAATCTGTTTGATTATGTCGCCGGCCTTGATTGTCCCGCTCAACACCTTGGTGACGGCAACCAGCAGGTTGGCCTTGCCGCCGATGGCGGCACCAAGTGCAATAACACCCTCTCCGATACGATCTTTCAACGTGTCCGACAGGTCGCGCAGCGCCTTTATATCCTCCACCTGCACCTGCACGGCCAGCAGCCTGACTCCCTGCACCGTGGTCGCCTGCGACAGCAGATCCCCTGACGCCGCGACATTCAGTTTTGACTGCAGCGTTTCGATTTCACGCTGCAGATCTCTCTGACGTGCCAGGAGTTTTTCGAGCCGGTCACGCGAACTTCCCGCTTCAGCCTTCAGCAGCGCTGCGATTCCCCTCTGCTCATCCTCCATCTGCCGGACGAAATCAAGCGCCCCGAAACCGGTCAACGCCTCTATGCGACGTACACCGGCTGCAATTCCCGCTTCAGAAACGATCTTGAAAAGGCCGATATCGCCGGCAGCCCGCACGTGGGTCCCGCCGCACAGCTCCATGCTGGCATCCCCGACCCTCACGACCCGCACCGAATCGCCGTACTTTTCGTCGAACAGAGCCGTGGCGCCAGCCTCGACAGCTTCGGCGATATCCATCTCACGGGTGACCACCTGGTCATTCGACATAATGAACCCGTTTACAATCGTTTCAACCCGGCGCAGCTCTTCGTCTGTCATAGCGGAAAAATGCGTGAAGTCAAAGCGCAGTCGTTCGAGCGACACCAGAGAGCCGGCCTGTTTGACATGAACACCCAACACTTGGCGCAGGGCGCTCTGCAGCAGGTGCGTCGCGGTGTGATTGCGGCATGTTGCAGCCCGTTCTGATAGCGAAACTTTCAGATCCGCAACATCGCCGGTCTTTATGACTCCTTCTTTGACGATTGCATGGTGGACGATCAGGTCGACAAAGGGGCGGCTTGCGGTGACGACATCAAGATGTGCATTACCGGTCGAAAGCGTCCCGCAATCACCCTTCTGGCCGCCCGAATCACCGTAGAAAGGTGTCCTTTCCGTGATTACCGCGACCGAATCTCCGGCGACAGCCGATTGGACAGGAACACCGTCCATGATAATTGCCAGCACCGGCGCATAGGAAGACGTTTCATCGTAGCCGACAAACTGACCGCGCACCCCGTTGTTGTGAAGCTCTTTATAGACCTGGGCAATCCCCTCTTCACCAGAACCCTTCCAGTGTTCACGGGCCTGTGCCCGCTGCCGTTCCATGCAGAGTTCAAAGCCGGCTTCGTCGATCGTAAACCCTTCGCTCTCGACGATATCAGCGGTCAGATCGGTCGGAAAGCCGTAGGTATCGTACAGTTTAAACAGGACATCGCCAGGAATGACATTCTTTCCGCCGCTCCGCAGCGCTGCGACCTCGTCGTTGAGAATGGCCAGTCCCCTATCCAGGGTCTCGGCAAAGCGCTGTTCCTCCGCGAGGACAACCTTCTTGATGTACTCCTCCCGTTCCTGCAGCTCCGGATACGCATCTCCCATTGTCTCCCGCACCGCATCAACCATGTGGTACAGCATCGGTTCCGAACAGCCGAGCATCTTGGCATGGCGCGCCGCCCGGCGCATAATTCGGCGGAGCACATAACCGCGCCCTTCATTGGAGGGGAGAGCGCCGTCACAGATGAGGAACGTTACCGCCCGGGCGTGATCAGCGATGACACGCATCGAGACATTGTCCTTCTCATCGACCCCGTAGCGTTTGCCGGACAGCCGCTCGATATGGCGGATAATCCCCTGCAGTATGTCGATATCGTAGTTGGAACTCACCCCCTGCATAACAGCCGAGACGCGCTCCAGCCCCATGCCGGTATCAACGGACGGCTTCGGCAGCGGCGTCAGGGTGCCGTCGCTTGAGCGGTTAAACTGCATGAAGACGTTGTTCCAGATCTCCATGTAACGGTCACATTCACAGCCGACCGTGCATTCGGGACGACCGCAGCCGACTGCGGCCCCCTGATCATAGAAGATTTCGCTGCACGGGCCGCAGGGACCGGTATCACCCATCGACCAGAAATTGTCCTTCTCGCCGAAGCGAAAAATACGCTCGAGCGGGACCCCTTCCTGGTTGTGCCAGATATCAGCCGCCTCATCATCGTCGGTGTAGACCGTCACATACAGACGGTTCTTGTCCAGCTTCAGCTCTCTGGTCAGAAACTCCCAGGCATAGGCGATCGCCTCTTTCTTGAAATAGTCACCAAAGGAAAAATTCCCGAGCATTTCAAAGAAGGTGTGGTGCCGGGCCGTCCGGCCGACATTTTCCAGATCGTTATGTTTGCCGCCCGCCCTGACGCATTTCTGAGAACTGGCGGCACGGACATAGCCGCGATCCTCAAGTCCCAGAAAGCAGTCCTTGAACTGATTCATGCCGGCGTTCGTAAACATCAGGGTCGGGTCGTTTTTGGGGATAATCCCCGAGCTGGGGACCACCGTATGACCACGGTCGGCAAAATATTGAAGGAAGCGGGCTCGAATCTCTGTACCAGTCATAATATCCTCGTTTGGTTATATGTTTCTACCGCAACAACGTTTCTAAATAAACCCGGATCATTCGTCAGAGCGCAAAGCGCGCATTATTGCAGAAAAGCCGAATCCCCGCCGCTGCAGAAAACCGACCACTCTTCGTTTGTCGCGATCGCTCGCCGTTGAATAGGAAAATCCGGGGTAGCGTCGCTCTGCGGCCGACCTCACCTCGGAAATTTCATCACTCTCCGCCAGCAGAGGCGCAAGGGCTTCATCTACCACATCCGGGGGCAACCCTCTGCGGCGCATCTCCAGACGAAGTCTGACCCCGTAATAACGGCCGGAGGAAAGCGCCGATTCAGCAAACCGTTCGGCATAACGCACGTCATTAAGCCACCCCTCTCGCTGCAGGCGGAGAATTACATCTTCGCAATCCTGCTCGGCAACCTCCCGCGCCGCCAGTTTCTGGCTCATCCTGGAGGTCGAATAGTCCCGACCGGTCAGCAGCCGCAACGCATACTGGTAGGCACGGTCAGGTGTCAGCGGCTCAGTATTTGTCGATTTCAAGCTTGTCCGGCTCCGCAGCAGGGTCATCAGGCTTATTCTCAAACCCGTCCCAGGAGGCATCCGAGGTCGATGAAATGCCGGAAACCTTGAGGGCAAAGTCATCGGGGTTAGAGCTCTGGCGAAGTGCCTCTTCGTAGGTAATCATCTTGCCGGAATAGAGTTTCATCAGCGACTGGTCAAAGGTCTGCATGCCATAGGTGACATACCCCTGGCCGATAGCATCGTCCAGCTGTTTGGTCTTGTCCTTGTCATCAATGCACTCCCTGACGCGGGCGGACGCCAGCATAACCTCCACCGCAGGGACACGACCCTTGCCGTCGGCCTTGGGAACCAGCCTCTGGGAAACGACCCCCTTGATAATGCCTGCCAGCTGGATACGGATCTGACGCTGATGGTATGGAGGAAAAACACCGATGATACGGTTTATGGTTTCCGCGGCGTCCATCGTGTGCAGGGTCGACATGACCAGGTGCCCTGTTTCGGCAGCGGTCATTGCCGTCTCGATAGTTTCATAATCGCGCATCTCGCCGACCAGAATAACATCCGGGTCCTGGCGCAGAGCTCCTTTCAGTGCGGCGGCGAAGGTGGGGGTATCAGTACCAACCTCGCGCTGGCTGATGATACTCTTGTTGTCACGATGCAGGAATTCGACAGGATCTTCTATGGTGATAATGTTACAGGTACGATGATTGTTGATATAATCAATCATCGCCGCAAGTGTGCTCGACTTGCCGGAACCGGTGGTACCGGTCACCAGGATCAGCCCACGCTCTTCCCGGCAGATTTTCTGCATGACCGGCGGCAGATTGAGCCCTTCCAGCGTCGGGATAATGAAAGCGATCGAGCGAAACACCATTGCCACCGTACCGCGCTGACGATAGACGCTAGCCCTGAAACGCCCGAGACCCGGGACAGCATACGCCAGATCGACCTCATAGTTTTCCTCAAAAATGCGCCGCTGACGATCGTTCATCATCGACAGGGCTGTCTCGGCAACGAAGTCGGGCGACAGGCGTGGCGCGTTCGGAATCGGGTGCAAACGCCCATCAATACGAACAATAGGGGGCAGGCCGCTCTTGATATGAATATCAGAGCCCTTGGCCTTAAAAGCAATGGTGAGTATCTCGTTCAGATTCACAGCCTTCCTCCGTTGCTATGCTACCTTGTCTGGCTTTTCTGCGGCCGGTGCCGGCTTGAGTAGGTCCATCAACCTGCTCTCTATTTCGGCCAGCGTTTCAGGATGCTCGATCAGCCAGCCCCGTGAATTTTCGCGCCCCTGACCGATCCGCTCCTTGCCGTAGGAGTACCATGCGCCGCTCTTTTCAACGATATTTCTATCAACGGCCAGATCGAGCACGTCACCGGTACGCGAGATACCTTCACCATAGAGAATATCGAACTCAACCTCTTTGAATGGCGGGGCAACCTTGTTTTTGACAACCTTGACCCGGGTGCGGGAACCGATGATCTGATCACCCTGTTTCAGCGTGGCGATCTTGCGGATGTCCATACGCACGGATGCATAGAATTTGAGTGCATTACCGCCGGTGGTCGTCTCCGGATTGCCGAACATGACGCCGATTTTCATGCGGATCTGGTTGATGAAGATCACGCAGCAGTTGGACTTGCTGATGATCCCGGTCAGCTTGCGCAGTGCCTGTGACATCAGACGGGCCTGCAGCCCCATATGGGAATCACCCATATCGCCTTCGATCTCGGCCTTGGGCACCAGAGCGGCAACAGAGTCAACAACCAGCACGTCAATAGCGCCGCTCCTTACCAGGGTTTCGGCAATTTCCAGCGCCTGTTCACCGGTATCCGGCTGCGATACCAGCAGATCGTCGGTCTTGACGCCCAGCTTGCGGGCATAGCCGATATCGAGCGCGTGCTCGGCATCAACAAAAGCGGCAATCCCCCCGGTTTTCTGCGCCTCTGCGATAATATGCAGCGCCAGCGTAGTTTTCCCTGACGACTCGGGGCCATATATCTCAATCACCCTGCCGCGCGGCACACCGCCGACGCCCAGTGCCATGTCGAGAGAAATGGAACCGGTGGGAATAGCTTCTACCCCCGGAAGCGCCTCGTCATTGCCGAGCCGCATGATGGATCCCTTGCCGAACTGTTTCTCGATCTGGCTAAGTGCCAGTTCTATCGCCTTGTTTTTCTCCGCCGCATTATTCTTTTCAGCCATAAAGAGGTTTCTCCTCAACGATAGGGTATGCAGATTAAAAGAGTGAAAAAATAACATATACAACAGACGTATCGCAAGGCTTTATCTGATTGTCAGATATTCACCCGCGGCTCATTTCTGGCAGCGGCGGCAGAAAACAGTGCTCCGGCCACCGAGCCTGATCTCGCCAAGCGGTTCTGTGCAGCATGGGCACTGTCTTCCACCCCGTCCGTAGACCCTGAACTCCTGCGGATGGTAGGCCACGCTATCCTCTGCCACACGGTAGGTGCTCCCCTCATTGATCGACCCTTCCAGCACCTGGCGGATAGTCGCAGCCAGCTTCGTGCACTCCTGGGCGGTCAGGCTTCCGGCGGGACGGTCCGGACGGATACAGGCACGGAACAGCGCCTCATTGGCGTAGATATTCCCCACCCCGGCAACTACCGCACTGTTCATAATCAGCTGTTTGACTGCGACCTTCCTGTTTCTGCTGACACCAAAGAGATATGCACCGTTAAATGTATCGCTCAATGGCTCAGGACCGATCCCCTTAAGGAGCGGGTGCTGCAGAGGATCGCCGCTAAACCAGGTAACAATCCCGAATTTGCGCGGATCGTGGAAACGAAGCAACTTGTCGCCGCCAAAGATGAAATCAATATGATCGTGTTTCCCCGGTGGGGTGGTGCCACGCAGCAGGCGTAAAAATCCGGTCATCCCCAGATGCACCAGCAGCCACCCTGCCCCGCAATCAAACAGCAGATATTTCCCCCGCCGCTCAATAGC
>JAQUCU010000296.1 GCA_028686055.1 Desulfuromonadaceae bacterium | reverse complement strand
ATGTTCAATCGCCCCCTCTAATTCTCTTTTTTTATCGTCAATCGCTTTTTTGTACATATTTTTTGAAATTAAATATTAACCAATTAATTAAAATCTCTCAAACCGGCATATACCGTATTTACCTCGTCCGGATCAAATAAAATCTGAGAAATCAAGCTACCGGTATCCAATTGATAAGTTGACCAATTTTTTCCGCCATTAGTTGATTTATAAATAGCTTGAGCAGCGCTATAAATCAACTCTTGGGAATTTCTCGGATTGACAGCGATTGATCTGATTGGAAATTCCTTGGAACTGGCGATTATTTCCACTTCTTCCAAGTTTTCTCCCGCATCAAAACTTCTAAACAATCCGCTGTCTGTTCCAATATACAAACTGCCCAAATCATTTTCACTGACAGCGATAGAATAAATATCCCCCATTTTTGAATTCTCATCGGATAATTTGGCGCCAATCAATCGAAAATTACTCCCGTCAATGTCCGATACAGCTACGCTTTTTTTGTTGATCATAAAATAAATATGATTATCGGTGCCTCCGCCAAACAATATTTTCGTCACCGCATCGGCAGCAGTATATAAATTCCTCCAGCTCACTCCTCCATCCACCGTCTTAATTACCACTCCGCCGGAAGTACCAAGATAGACCGTCCCGGCATTACTCTTATCCAACGCCAGTGATGTTACCACGGTTCCGCTTGCCGGCTCGGTATAAATTTCTCGCCAATCCTCTCCGTAATTATCAGTCCGATAAACTTTGCCTCGATTGTTTTCCACTCCGGTGGCGTAGATATTCCCCGGTTTAAAATGATTGATAGCAATTCCATAAACTTTATTACCGGGAAATTTCATTTTTTCCCAACTCTCAGCCTCGTCCTTGGAAAAAACTACTCCTTTATCCCTGGTGCCCAAATAAATCCTAGTTGTATCAACCGGATCAATCACCATACTAAAAACATCAACTTTATCAAGAGTAACTTTTTCGCTAACCTTATTTTTAAGCTCCCAATTTGAACCGGAATCCGTCGATTTTAAAACTCCCCCCACTTTACCGGAGGATTGGCTTCCGCCCAAACTGCAACCCGAGAAAAAAAACGCAAAAAAGAAAATTAAACCGACAGACTTTAAAAAACTTTTCATATTATAATAATCCAAAGATTAATCTTTAAAAAAATATCAAGGTGATATCAAGGGAAGCCCATTCAACGCTATAACATTGAATCTATTTGCCACCAATCCTCCTCAATTCGAATTATATTACAAAAAAGGGAATTTTTCAAATTATTATTACAAATCCCCTCACTATTCGCCCGATAAACCGAAAAAAATATTTTTTATTTTCTGATTTTTATCGAATACTCCGAATCCCCCCTATTTACTTCGTCATTATTAACGAGATAAAATTGCTTGGTTTTTTGAAAAGATTTATCATTGGGGATCAACTTGATGTCATATAAAACCTCATCCATAAAACCGGGGAGAAAAGTTTTATAAGAGAGCGGAAATTTTATCTCGGAAATATCCTCCACTCTTCGAGTAATAGAATTGATACAATTATTAAACAAGGTATTGTAAAAAGTCGGATTGGCATAAATATAATTAATATCTTTTGCAATCAAAACCAGGAGCTCTTGAGATTTCTTCTTATCGGCCACGGTCGGATAAACATAAACCCTTTCCCTACGAATATCCGTCCGTACCCCGATTATATCCCGCTCACTCCCCGCTACATAAATAATTTCAAATCGACGCAATAAGCCCAACCAAGGAGAAAACTCCTCATCCGCTTCTCGCCGAGTTTCCACCGAGACAACCAAATTCTCACCCTCCTTGAAGCGAAAACTCAAAAAAATATGAGCCAATCCCTCAAAATCGGAAAAATGAGAAATAATCACATCCGTCCCCTCCAAATTGTTTAAATCGAATTCTTTGTCGAAATATTTAACTTCCGCTTTGCCGTCATCCGACCAGTCAAAATCCCGATAATTGAAAACTTTCATTTTTTCTTTCTCAATTTCTATTCGGGGCATTTTCTCCTGACCCTCTTCCCAGAGTCGATTATGATTGGGCCTTTGAAATAAAAGCCAAAAAACGACCACCAAAATCAATACGGTCACCGCCCAACCTAAGTATTTTAAAAATTTCATATTAATTAAGTAGCGTTGAATAAAACTTATTTAAACACTATAATATTGAATTTATTTGCCAAGGAATAATTCTTCTTTATATTCGCCCCATGGAATGAACGGCTGGAGAAAAAGAAACTTTTTTTTCGGCAAATAAATACTCTATTAGCTACCAATTCATTATTTAAAAAATTTTCGCTTTTTATACTAAAATTATAACCCGAAACAAAATAAAATCCAAAAAACTTCCCCAACTCTTGATTTTCAAAATTTTATGTGATATTCTTTTGAAGTACTTATGGCGACTATCGTTCAGCGGTAGGACATCGGTTTGTGGTACCGAGAATCTGGGTTCGATTCCCAGTAGTCGCCCCCAAATGAACTGCAAATCTGACTCAAAAAGTGTCACTTAAAAAATATAATACGCCCCTGTAGTGAAACGGATATCACGCTTGGCTTCGGACCAAGAATTTTAGGTTCGAGTCCTAACGGGG
>JAQUCU010000003.1 GCA_028686055.1 Desulfuromonadaceae bacterium | reverse complement strand
GGAGGCCAGATGGGCGTGATGGTGTTGTACCCGGATCAGCGGCACGCCGGAATCCTCGGCAAAACGTGATGAAAGGTAGTCCGGGTGCAGGTCGCAGGCGACCAGCCCCGGCTTGACTGCCAGGATGGCGGAGAGATGTGTAACAGTATGCGCAAAAGAGTCCAGTGTACTCTGGTTCTTCAGGTCGCCGATATGCTGGCTGAGAAACGCACGGTTGCCGTCTGCGAGGCAGACTGCGCTCTTCAGTTCGGCCCCTGTTGCAAGCAGAGGCGGCACAGTGAACGGGAGTGTGAGGGCACTGGGGGCATAACCCCTGGCGCGGCGGTAAAAGAGCGGCCTCCCCTGAAAAACGCGCATCACCGAATCATCGCTGCGGATATGAATCGGGCGGTCATGAATCAGAAAATAGTCTGCTATGCCGGCCAGGCGCTGCAGGGCCTCACGATCTTCAAAGGCCACCGGCTCGTCTGATATGTTGCCGCTGGTCATGACGAGCGCCTGGAAACTGTTACGCATCAGCAGATGATGCAGCGGCGCATACGGCAGCATCAGGCCGAGCCAGCCGTTGCCGGGGGCGATCAGTGGAGAAAGCGGCGTGTCATGGCGTTTTGCGGCGATGACGATTGGCGCTTCCGCAGAGCTCAGCAGCCGCTCTTCCATGTTACTCATAAACACCAGTTTGCGCGCTGTTTCAAGGTTTGCCGCCATGACGGCGAACGGTTTTTCATCGCGCTTCTTCCGCTCCCGCAGCTGCTGTACCGCACCGTGATTGCAGGCATCAACCGCCAGGTGGTAGCCGCCGATGCCTTTGATTGCAATGATTGCGCCGCTTTTGAGCAGCTCTGCCGCCTGCACAACAGCCTCGTCGCGAAAGGCAATTTTTTCACCTTTGGATGTCAGCAGGGTAACCTGAGGCCCGCAGCTGTGGCACGCTATCGGCTGGGCATGGAAGCGCCGGTCAAGCGGCTCCCGGTATTCCTGCAGGCAGTCGGGGCAGAGCGGGAAACCTGCCATGGTTGTGTTGGGACGGTCGTAGGGGGTGCCGGTGATAATGGAATAACGGGGTCCGCAGTTGGTACAGGTTATGAACGGATAGCGGTAGCGCCGGTCGGCCGGGTCGAAAAGTTCCCGCAGGCAGTCGGCGCAGATCGCAAAATCTGGGGCGATCCGGATATCAACTCTGCCGTCACCGCTCGGGAGTATCGTGAAATAATTGTCGTCACAGGCAGGGATATCCACCCTTACGTGGGAGGTTACCTGAGCCAGAGGGGGAAGTTTGTCCTGCAGATCCTGCTCAAAGGCGTTCAGCCGGTCATCGTCCCCCTGGATTTCGATCTCGACACCGGCCGGAGTGTTGCGCACCCAGCCGGTAAGATTCAGCTCATGCGCCAGCCGGTACACGAACGGGCGGAAACCGACCCCCTGGACAATCCCCCCAATCGTGTGCCGGCAGCGGCGTGTCAGTGTTGTGCCTCGGTGCAGAGCCACTGGTACCACGCCTCCATGCCGTCGCCGTTCCGGGCTGATACTTCAAAGATGATGATACCGGGGCTTACGCGGCGTGCATATTCCCTGCACTTTTCAACATCGAAATCGGTGTGCGGCAGCAGGTCGGTCTTGTTGAGCAGCATGACGGTCGAGTTATGGAACATCTGCGGGTATTTAAGCGGTTTGTCCTCACCTTCGGTGACGGAGAGGACGACCACTTTGTGGTTTTCTCCCAGGTCGAAGGCGGCCGGGCAGACCAGGTTGCCGACATTTTCGATCATCAGCAGATCCAGGTGGTCGAGGTCGAAACTGTCGGTGCCGTGCATGATCATGTGGGCATCCAGATGGCACCCTGAACCGGTATTAATCTGACGTGCCGGCACTCCGGTCGCGGCGATGCGCCGGGCATCGTTATCTGTCTGCTGGTCCCCCTCGATGACGGCGAAGCGGAGTTTGTGCGACAGGTCCCGCAGGGTACGTTCAAGAAGGGTTGTCTTGCCTGAACCGGGCGAACTGACCAGATTCAGGACAAAAATCCCCTTTTCCCTGAACAGGGCGCGGTTAAAGCCTGCAAGACGGTTGTTCTTACCCAGGATATCTTCTTCAATGGTGACCTTTGTCCGCGTTCCGGATTCAGCGCCGTGCTCGTGAGAATGTTTTCCTCCGTGGGAGTGCCCGTCAGAGTGGTCGTGACGGTGTGTGTGCCCATGGTCATGGTCGTGATTATGGTCCGCTGTCGTACATCCGCAGGTTGTGCACATGGTGGGCTCCTATTACGTTGTTCAGAATAAGGTATCAGTTTATAATCGCGGATGCAATATCAGTTGAACCTGGATCCTGTTTACATTTCACCGAACTGCAGCCGATACAGCCTGGAGTATATTCCCTCTGCGCGCATCAGTTCCTCGTGCGTTCCCTCTTCGGTCTTGATGCCGTGCCGGATCGTGATGATGCGGTCTGCATCCCGGACCGTGGAAAGGCGATGGGCGATGACCAGCGAGGTACGACCCTGCATCATCCCCTTGATCCCCTCCTGAATCATCTGCTCCGAGGCGCTGTCAATACTGGCGGTGGCCTCGTCCAGAACGAGAATCTCCGGATCGAAGGCGACGGCCCGGGCGAATGAGATCAGCTGTTTCTCGCCGACGGAAAAATTGCTCCCCTTCTCCCGTACCTCTTCATCATAGCCGTTCGGCAGCCGGTCGATAAAACGGTCCGCTCCTACCGCCGCCGCTGCCTGGCGCACGCGCTGTCTGGCCTGAAGGTCGCCCAGGCAGATATTGAACTCGATGCTTCCGGCAAACAGGCAGGGGTCCTGAAGAACGACACCAACCCGCCGGCGCACCTGTGCCAGGTCGAGCTCGCGAATGTCTTTCCCCTGCAGCAGGATGCTGCCCCGCTCGATTTCATAGAGGCGGGTAAGCAGACGGGTGATGGTCGTTTTGCCGCCGCCGCTCTCCCCGACGATTGCGATCCGCTCTCCGCGCTGAACCGCCAGACTGAAGCCGCTCAGGATGTCATTGCCGTCCTGGTAGGAGAATGATACATCGCGGAATTCGATAAGAGGAATCGATTCATCCCCCCCTGCCGAGTATCCACTTTTATCAAAGGTTGGGAGGGGGGATTTCTGCTCTGTCGCCGGAGTATCAAGCAGCGCAAAGATCCTTTCCAGCGATGCCATCGCTCCCTGCATGACTGAATATTTGGCCGAGAGGTCGCGTATGGGGGAAAAAAACTTTTCAATATACTGGATGAAGGCAACCAGCACGCCGAAGGTCAGGGCTCCTTTTACGATCTCACCGCCGCCGTACCATAGTATCAGAGCCACGGCAATTGATGACAGCGCCTCAACCAGGGCATACAGGGATGCGTCCCAGAAGATGACCGGCGTATTGGCGTCGCGATACGATCCATTCAGAAGGCTGAAACGCCGCTCCTCATCCCGTTCCCGGTTAAAGATCTGGATGATGCTGATCCCCGAGATGCATTCATTGAGGAAGGCGTTCAGTCTCCCCAGACGGGCACGGACCTCCCGGAACGATTTTCTCATGCGTCGCCGGAATGTATAGGCGACATACAGCAGCACCGGCAGGACCGAAAAGGTCACCAGCGACAGTTTCAAGTCCATCCAGAGCATGACGGAGATGATCCCGATCAGCAGCAGGATGTCACCGATGATCGTGATAATGCCGGAGGCGAACATTTCGCCCAGCACCTCGATGTCGCTCGTCAGTCGGGTTACCGCACTTCCGGTCGGCACGCGGTCGAACCACGAAACCGGAAGATGCATGACGTGCCGGTACAGCTCTGAGCGCATGTCCGACATGACCTGCTGCCCGACTGACTGCAGCAGATACACCTCCAGAAAGGAGAACAGCGACTCAGCCAGCAGGACAGCGAGGAAACCGAGGGCGATGTTTTCGAGCCCGGCCAGTTTTCCGGTGATGATATGGTTGTCGATGGCCAGCTTTATGATCCAGGGCTGCGCCAGCCGGCACGCTGCGACCAGCGGCAGTATCAGCACCACGATCGTGATGGACAGCCGATAGGGGGCCACGTAGCGTGCAAAGCGCCGTAACAGGGCGGTGTCGTACGCCTTGCCCGCTATTTCTTCCTCGTAAATTCCGCCGTGATGCATAGAACATGGTCCGCTGTCAAATGAAGTATGCTGTTGATCGGCACTTTATCAGATTTATCTGTCGGAGTGAAATAACAAAGGGGAACGTGGCGACACTACATCATGTCGACCGGATCTATATCGACGGAAATGCGGACCGTTGAGACGGTTGCAGTCCGCTGCCGCCAGGCTTTGAGCAGGCGATGCAGTTCGCTGCGGTTTGCTCCCTTGAGCAGGATCTGACGGCGAAAACGGTTTCTCAGGCGGTAGATCGGGGAGGGGGCCGGGCCCAGGATCTCGACGCGTAGTTTCATCTCTGATTTCAGCTGCATCAGTAAACGGGCGGTGGTGTCGGCCTGGGCGGAGACCGCCTGCTCTGACAGGCCGGATACGGCAAATGCCGCCAGATGTGCAAAGGGGGGATACCCGGCTTCCCGGCGAAACTCCAGCTCCTGCCGGTAGAATCCTGCAGCATCATGCTCTGCAGCAGCCTTGATTGCATAATGCTCCGTGTCAAGTGCCTGCACGATCACCCGCCCCGGGTTTTCACCACGCCCTGCCCGGCCGATGACCTGCGACAGCAGCTGGAAGGTGCGTTCGGCGGCGCGGAAATCGGGCATTCCCAGGCTCGTCTCGGCGTTCACCACCCCGACCAGCGTCACTTCGGGGAAATCATGCCCCTTGGCAATCATCTGGGTGCCGACCAGGATATCGGCGCTGCCATCGTTCATCCGCGACAACAGGCGCTCGTGGCTCCCCTTGCCCGAGGTGGTGTCACTGTCCATCCTGAGAATCCGTGCGGCCGGCAGCAGCCCTTTCAACTCCTGTTCGAGTTTTTCGGTCCCGGCCCCCAGTTCACTCAGTGTCGTTCCGCCGCACGAGGGGCATGTGCCTGGTGCCGGAACGGCATAGTCGCAGTAATGGCAGAGACTCTGACCGCGCTGGCGGTGATAGGTGAGCGTGACGGAGCAGTTGGGGCAGGTCAGCGGTTTGCCGCAGTCGGCGCAGACAAGAAAGGTGGCGAATCCGCGCCGGTTCAGGAAAACAATCGCCTGGTGTCCCTGCGCGTACGTTCCGGTCAGGCATGCCGACAGCTCTTTTGAGATGGTTTCTTTAGAGCCTTTCATCGCCACCAGATCAACCTGCGGCATGGGACGCCCTTCGACCCGCTCCGGCAGTTCAAGCAGTGTCAGGCGCCCCTCGTCCGCAGCATGGATAGTGGTCACCGACGGCGTCGCCGAGCCGAGCACGACCGCTGCCTGTTCCATCCTGCCCCGTACCAGCGCCAGGTCGCGGGCATTGTAGCGTAGTCCGTCGGACTGCTTGAACGATGCCTCATGCTCTTCGTCTACGATGATTATGCCGATCCTGTCCAGCGGTGCGAAAATCGCCGAACGGGCGCCGATGACGATCCTTGCCAGTCCCCTCCGGATGCGGCGCCATTCGTCATAGCGTTCGCCGTCGGAAAGGGCGCTGTGCAGGATCGCGATGCCGCCGCCGAAGCGGGCCTGGAAGCGGCCGGTCAGCTGGGGGGTGAGAGCGATTTCAGGGACCAGCACCAGCGCATTTCTGCCGAGTTCGAGGGCGTGCGCTATGGCCTGAAGATATACCTCGGTCTTGCCGCTGCCGGTTACACCATAGAGCAGAAACGGGGTAAACCGCTGACTGTCCAGGCTGTCCGCAATTACATCCAGAGCCGCCTTCTGATGGGTGTGCAGGCGGCGCGGTTCGTCACGTTCAACGGTGCAGTTTTTAAAAGGGTCCCGGTATACTTCGCGCTCTTCTACCGTAATCATCCCGAGCTCGACAAGCCGTTTAAGCTGTGGGGCACAGACGCCGAAGCGTTTGCGCAGCTCCGCGCCTGAAATATCGCCGGCCTCCCGAATGACCGCCAGTACTTCGAGAGCTTTGACGCCCGGTTGGCGGGGAGGATCTACGATCGTACCCGGCAGATAGAACTTTTCATGCCGTGCATTTTTCCCACCGGTCAGTGTTTCCTGTCCATTGGTGGAACCCTTGCGGGTCTGGATATTTATTCCGGCCGGAAGGGCCGTACGCACGACTTCGCCCAGCGGATGCTGGTAATACGCTGCTGTCCAGCGAAAAAATTCCAGTTCTCCCGGAGTCCAGAGATTTTCCCTGTCCAGGATACCGGTGATCTCTTTAAGGTTTTCAATTGCGGTGTCTGTAACGCTGCCGAGGATATAGCCGGTCAGCTGGCGCCGCCCGAACGGCACCAGGGCCCGGCGTCCGGATAGTGCCTCCGGCTGCAGATGTTCGGGCACCAGGTAGTGGAAGGTCCTGTCCAGGTACAGCGGGATGGCGACTTCAATGATATGGAGTGGGTATGTCATGTGGTGGGTGGCTGTTGTATCGTGGGGGGCATCCGGTCGTGTCACCAGTATTTCTTCGGTGGTTCTGTCTTGCCTAATAACGTTATTTCGCCGTCGATAATTTTGAACATATCGCCAACTTCGGTTGTCCAGGCGTCTCCTTCTTCAGGAGGGTTGGGGAAAGAGCGCTGTCCGAGAAACATCTCCTCTTCTCCGATATAGCCGAACCATTCCAGTGAGCCGGTCATCCAAATTCTTGTGTTGATTGACATGGTAGTTTCCTTATGAAAGTCTCTGTTTGAAATCTTCGTAGCCAAAGCTGCGTACCACCTTCAACTCCCCGCTTTCCGGTTCAAAGGTGCAGATGTGCGGGTGCTGAATGCCGTTGAAGGTGGTGGTCTTCACCATCGTATAGTGTGCCATGTCCTCAAAAGCGAGCCTGTCGCCCGGACGGAGCGGCTTCTCGAATGACCAGTCGCCGATTATGTCACCAGCAAGACAGGAGGCTCCTCCCAGTCGGTAGGTGTGCGGTTTTTCACCGGGGTCGAAGCCGCCATCGATGACGGGGCGGTAGGGCATCTCGATGATGTCAGGCATATGGCAGGTGGCGGATACGTCCAGGATGGCGTTATCCACGCCGTTGTTGACCACATCAAGGACCTCTCCCACCAGGATGCCGGTACCTATTGCGACCGCCTCGCCCGGTTCAAGGTAGACCGTAAGCCTGTATTTCTCTCGAAAGTACTTGACCAGATCCACCAGCCCGTCGATGTCGTACCCTTCGCGGGTGATGTGGTGCCCGCCGCCGAAGTTGATCCATTTCATCCCCGGCAGAAACTCGCCGAAGCGCTCTTCAAAAACCCTTGCCGTCCGTTCCAGTGGCTCAAAGAGCTGCTCGCAGAGGGTGTGGAAATGCAGCCCTTCGACTCCGCTCAGGGATCTTCCTTCGAACTCCCGGCGGGGAATGCCGAGGCGTGAGTTGGGAGCGCAGGGGTCGTAGATCTCCGTATGCCCTTCTGAGTGTTCCGGGTTGACCCGCAGGCCGACCGAAACCCGTCCCTGTTCCTTCTCCCACAATGGGCGGAAACGTTCCAGTTGGCCAAAGGAGTTGAAAACAAGATGGTTGGAGATCCGGAGCAGTTCAACTACATCGCTCTCCTTGAAGGCGGCGGCGAAGCTGTGCACCTCGCCGCCGAACTCTTCCCGCCCCAGGCGTGCTTCCCAGGGGGAACTGGCGCAGACACCCTGCAGCGTATGGCTGATGAGCGGGAAAATACTCCACATGGAGAAGGCCTTCAGCGCCATCAGAATCCTGGCGCCACTGCGCCGCTGCACGTCGTCCAGAACCGCCAGGTTATGACGCACTCTCCCCAGGTCCACCACATAGGCTGGCGAGGGTGATATGCGGAGGATTCTGCTGATGTCGATGCCGGTCACGTTATAATGGTCCCCTACTTGTTATGCCCTTTGCCGTGCCCTTTGCCTCTCCCTTTGCCGGGAGCGGCGTCGTTTTCGGAAGGTTTGCCGCTAAACGAAAGGTTGCCGCTCTTCAGCGCATGGAACTCGGCCGAACCAGGTTTTATGCCCAGATTTTTGGCAATGACTCCCCATCCCCTGCCTTTATCCCTTCTATACACATCCATAACGCTTTCAGGCTGCCTTCCGGAAAACTGTCCAAGCTGAAAGACCATGAAGGCATCGGCCGGTTCGCGTACCGAACGGATAACTGCCTGGACCTGAGTAACCGGCACCCCGAACTGGTTGCTTATTCTTGCCGAAAATCCCGGCAGGTCGACCCGTGCCTGAACATTCACATTTGAAAGAAAATCTTCCAGGCCGCCGGCAAATGCCGCCAGTGGTGACAACAGGGAAAGGACCAGGCTGAAAACAAGTAATCTTTTCATAATACCCCCTCTATTTTTTTGTATGTTGCACATACACTGATCGTTACAGTTCCGGCCATTCGCCGCCATCGATGACGACCGTCGGCAGCCCCATCGGTCCCAGTACATCAAGAAACGGCTCCGGATCAAACTGTTCCATGTTGAAGACCCCGGCCTCGTGCCATGTGCCGGTCAGCATCATGATTGCGCCGACCACGGCCGGAACGCCGGTGGTATAGCTGATCGCCTGGGATTGTACCTCGCGGTAGCACGCCTCGTGGTCGCAGATGTTGTAGATGTAGACCTGTTTCCGCTTGCCGTCCTTGATACCGCGGGCAATGACGCCGATGCAGGTCTTACCCTTTGTCAGCGGCCCCAGTGACCCCGGGTCCGGGAGCAGCGCCTTTAAAAACTGGATCGGCACGATCTTCTGGCCGTTAAACTCCACCTCGTCGATGCGGGTCATGCCGACATTCTGCAGCACCTCAAGGTGCTTCAGGTAGTTGTCGGAGAAGGTCATCCAGAACTGGGCCTTTTGGATCGTCGGGATATGCTTGACGAGCGACTCCATCTCCTCGTGGTAGAGGCGGTAGATGTTCATCGGCCCGATCCCCTCCGGGAAATCGAAGGAATGTTTCGTCGTCAATGGAGGGCTCTCGACCCACTGCCCGTTTTCCCAGTGACGGCAGGTGGCGGTCACCTCGCGGATGTTGATCTCCGGGTTGAAGTTGGTCGCAAAAGGCTGGCCGTGAGAGCCGGCGTTGGCGTCGATGATGTCGAGTTCCTGAACTTCATCGAGATATTTCTTTGCGGCCAGGGCGGTATAGACGTTGGTAACCCCCGGGTCGAAGCCGGAGCCGAGCAGTGCCATCAGCCCCTTCTCCCTGAAACGCTCCTGGTAGGCCCACTGCCACGAATATTCGAACCTGGCGGTGTCGAGCGGCTCATAGTTGGCGGTGTCGAGGTAATCGACGCCGCTCTCCAGGCAGGCATCCATGATGTGCAGATCCTGGTAGGGGAGCGCCACGTTGATAACCAGCTGCGGCTGCTCCTGTTTGATCAGGGCCACCAGTTCGGGGACGTTGTCCGCATCGACCTGTGCGGTCTTGATGCTGCCGCCCAGCTGGGCGGCGATACCATCGCATTTTGATTTTGTCCGGGAGGCGAGGGTGATCTCGCTGAAGATGTCGCGGCGCTGCGCGCATTTGTGCGTAACGACTCCGCCGACTCCGCCGGCACCGATTATAAGGACTTTGCTCATAGTTTATTCCCCCAGATAGGTATATCCCAGCAGTGTTCTGTCGAGCAGTTCGACAAAGTGACCGCTCTCCTCAATGGAAATTTTCTTTGAAGCCACGCTTTTCTCCAGGTTGTCCCTGACGCGCTTCAGGATCTCCGGCCCCTTGTACTGTACGTATTTCAGCGTTTCCCACGTGGTGTCGCCGTTGATGACGGTGTCGATCATATAGCCGGTCTTCTTGTTGAAGGTTATATGGACTGCGTTTGTGTCGCCGAACAGGTTGTGCAGATCCCCAAGAATTTCCTGATACGCGCCGATAAGGAAGAAGCCGATATAATAATCCTCGTCCTTGCGGATTTTATGGAGCGGCAGGTATTTGGAACGACCGTTTTCGCCGACAAAGCTGGTGATCTCTCCGTCCGAGTCACAGGTGATGTCGGCGATCGAGGCCATGACATCCGGCTTGTGGTTGAGCCGCTGCAGCGGCATGATCGGGAAGAGCTGGTCAATGGCCCAGGAGTCGGGGATCGACTGGAACAGCGAGAAATTGGCGAAATAGGTCTGGCGCAGGTGGAGCTGGAAGTTCTGGAGCTCTTCAGGAATCGGCTTCAGTTTTTCGACGATGCCGTTGATCTTCCTGATGATCTTGGCGTAGAGCCATTCGGCGATAGCCCGGTCGTTGAGCGTCAGGTACCCCAGGTTGAAGAGGCTGACCGCCTCGTTTATCAACTGCAGCGTGTCGTGGTAGTCCTCTCTCAGGGAATAGCGATCAATGCTTTTGTAGATGTCAGTCAGCTTTTTGACGGTAGGGGCTACTTTTTCCGCCTGGGTCAGGACCTCATCGAAATCGGGCATCAGGTGCTGGGTGTTGGTGTTGAGGACGTTGGTTACCAGTACCGAGTAGTGAGCGACCGTTGCCCGTCCTGATTCCGAGATGATGTTGGGGCAGTCGACTCCCGCTTCGTCACAGATGTTCTTGATCTGGTAGATGACATCGTTGGCATATTCTTCAATAGTGTAGTTGACGCTGGAAAAGTAACTCGATTTGGAGCCGTCGTAATCGACACCCAGGCCTCCGCCGATATCGAGATACTCTATGCCGACCCCCAGCTTTTTCATCTCGGAGTAAACGCGGGCAACTTCGATCAGTGCTGTTTTAATCTTGTCTATCTTTGTTATCTGGCTGCCGATGTGTGAGTGGAGCAGTTTAACACAATCAAGCATCCCCTGTTCTTCCAGCATCCGGATTGCGGCGATTATTTCCGACATGCGCAGGCCGAATTTGGCATCTTCACCACCGGAGGTTGCCCATTTGCCGGTTCCCTTGGAGGATAGCTTGACCCGGATGCCCAACTTCGGCATTATGCCGGTCTTTTTGGATATTTCTATTATTTTTTCGAGTTCGAATAGCTTCTCGACGACCAGCGTGATGTCAAAACCGATTTTGGTGGCATACAGTACCGTTTCAATGTATTCGGCGTCCTTGTAGCCATTGCATATTATCGGCAGGTTGTTGCCGCTGGAGATCGAAATACCAGCCACCAGTTCCGGTTTTGAGCCGACCTCGATGCCGATGTTATAGCGTTTTCCGTAGCTGGCGATCGCTTCAACCACCTGGCGCTGCTGGTTGACCTTGATCGGATAGAAGGTCTGGTATGTGGCGGGATAGTCATTTTCCTGAATGGCATTTTTGAAGACCCGGTTTATCGAGGCGATGCGTCCCTGCAGCACATCCATGAAGCGAAGCAGGATGGGAGGCTTGATTTTTCGTTTGATCAGGTCGTTTACAAGTTCTCGTAAGTCTATGGACTGTTTAGAGTTTGACGAGGGATGAACGCAGATATTCCCTTTTTTATTGATCGAAAAGAGATCGGCGCCCCAGTTGTCGATGTTGTAAATCTTGGCGGATTCACCGATGGACCATTTTTCCATGACCTGCTCCCTCTGTTCCGGTTAGTCGCAAACAAATAAACTACCTTATTTATTGCATAGTATGGTTAAAGTCAAATTCTAATTTGTCTCAGGGCGCTGACTTCAGCCAGCAACCGTGAAAAGGGTTTCTGCGTAATGACTGCCTTGACTTTGCCGGAGCGAATGATTACCTTCGCACTAATTCAGACACTCCGGTACGTTACCTTTACTAACAGGTGCCCTTATGCCACGATTTTCAGGCAGGAAGCCGTTTACACAGGAAATATTTGATCGACACGTCGGCGAAATGCGCAGTCTGTTGAACGCCCTTGAGCTTCGGGACCTGTTCGAAGACAGTGAAACCCGTCCGAAGATGGATATGTATGAAACATGCGACGATATAATCATCGAGTTTGACCTGCCGGGGTTCACGATGGATTCGATCTCGCTGAAAGTCAGCGGTCTGACGCTGATTCTCGATGCCTGCAAGCCGAAGGAACAAAACGAAGGAAAATTTATATGTGTGGAACGAAGCTATGGCCGCTTTCATCACGCCGTACACATTTCGGGAAACGTTGATCCGGGTGCGATCAGGGCGGAATACCGCCGCGGGGTACTGCGTGTGATCTGTCCTAAAAGCGGTGAGCGGCTTGTGCAAATAAAGGAGATCTAGATTGATAGAGATAGAGAACGATACCGAACAGAGTTCGGAAGAGCTGAAAATACCGGATGTTATGCCGCTGCTGCCGATTCGGGATGTGGTAGTCTACCCGTTTATGATCATACCGCTGTTTGTCGGGAGAGAAATGTCGGTAAAAGCCGTGGACAGTGCTCTGGCGGGTGACCGGATGATTCTCCTTGCCACCCAGCACGATGTTGGTGACGAGGATCCGCCGGCCGACAAAATCTACGAGGTCGGTACGGTCGCCATGATCATGCGGATGCTCAAGCTGCCGGACGGCCGCGTCAAAATCCTCGTACAGGGTCTCGCCAAGGCGCGCATTACCGAGTATGTCTCTGACAAGCCGTTCTACACTGTCCGGATTGAGCGGCAGCACGATTCCGCGGTTGTCGATATATCGCTGGAGGTTGAGGCGCTGATACGGACCGTGCGCGAACAGCTGACCAAGGTTGTTGAACTTGGCAAGCAGATTTCTCCCGAGGTGATGGTCATTCTGGAGAATATCCAGGAGCCGGGAAGCATGGCAGATCTGGTCTCCAGCAATCTCGGACTGAAAGTTTCGGATGCCCAGGCCCTGCTGGAGATAAACGATCCGGTCGTTCGTCTGACAAAGGTTAATGAACTGCTGAACCGGGAGGTTGAACTCCTGAGTGTGCAGGCCAAGATCCAGAATGCTGCACGTGAGGAGATGGGTAAAAACCATAAGGAATATTACCTGCGCGAGCAGATGAAAGCGATCCAGAGCGAACTTGGGGAAAACGAAGGCAAGGAGGATTTGGCCGAAATCAGAAAGGCGATCGAGGCAGCCAGGATGCCTGAGCCGGTGAAGAAGGAGGCGCTCAAACAGTTGGGGCGTCTGGAGAATATGCATCCGGATGGCGGCGAAGCCAGCATTGTCAGGACCTATCTGGACTGGATGGTTGAGCTCCCCTGGGGCAAGTCCACCCGCGACAGCCTGGATATTGTGCGGGCCAGGAAGATTCTCGATGATGACCATTTTTATCTGGAGAAGATCAAGGAACGCATCCTGGAATTTCTGGCGGTGCGCAAGCTGAAGAAAAAAATGAAGGGACCGATCCTCTGCTTCGTCGGCCCTCCAGGGGTCGGCAAGACCTCGCTGGGCAAGTCGATCGCCCGCGCCATGAACCGCAAATTTGTCCGGATTTCACTGGGTGGCGTACGTGATGAGGCTGAAATCCGCGGGCATCGCCGCACCTATATAGGTGCTCTGCCGGGACGCATTCTGCAGGGATTGAAACAGGCCGGCGCCAACAACCCTGTTTTCATGCTGGACGAGCTGGACAAGCTCGGCTATGACTACAAGGGGGATCCTTCGTCGGCACTTCTTGAGGTACTCGATCCGGAGCAGAACCACTCCTTCTCCGATCATTACATCAACCAGCCCTTCGACCTCTCGAATGTGATGTTCGTGGCGACCGCCAACCAGATGGACCCGATTCCGTCAGCCCTGCGCGACCGTATGGAGGTCATAAACCTGGCCGGTTACACCGAGGAAGAAAAGCTTGAGATTGCCAAACGCTATCTTGTCCCGCGCCAGATCAAGGAAAACGGACTTAAACCGAAGCACATCAGTTTCGAAGATGAAGCAATTGCAGAGATCATTTCCAAATACACCCGTGAAGCCGGCCTGCGCAATCTGGAACGGGAAATCGGCAAGATCTGCCGCAAGGTGGCCCGGAAAGTGGCGGAAGGGAACCCCCGCATGGTCAAGGTAAGCGCGAAGAGTCTGCATACCTACCTGGGAGCTCCGAAATATATACGTGAAGAAGAGCTGGATAAAAACGAGATAGGGGTCGTCAATGGTCTGGCCTGGACGCCGGTCGGAGGTGAAATACTCCATATCGAAGCCAGCCTGATGGCCGGCAAAACCGCTCTGACGCTGACCGGCCAGTTGGGCGACGTGATGAAGGAGTCGGTGCAGGCGGCCCATTCCTATGTCCGTGCTCATGCAGAGATGCTGCACCTTAAACCGGAACTATTCCAGGATAATGAGATCCATGTACACGTTCCGGCCGGCGCCATACCCAAGGACGGTCCTTCGGCCGGTGTCGCGATGACGGTGGCGCTGGCGTCGATCCTGTGTCACATCCCGGTGAGAAAGGATGTGGCCATGACCGGAGAGGTTACGCTGCGCGGCAAGGTGCTTCCGATTGGCGGCCTTAAGGAAAAAATACTGGCTGCCGTCAGATCCCGGATGCGGATGGTGATCATTCCCGAGCAGAACAAAAAGGATCTGGAGGATATTCCACCGGAAATCCTGAAAAAGGTGAAAATTGTTGCGGTGTCAGAGGTTGACGAAGCTCTCAGGCTCGCCCTGGAGAAGTATCCGCCATCCGCCAACAGGGCCGGTAAGAAACCTGAAAAAGCTGTTTCGGCAGCAGTTCCCCCCAAGCCGCAGGCGCGTCCAAAGGGGAAAGCAGCTGCGGCACGAGGGTAGGCATCTGCTCGTTCGGGGGTGATTCATGGCTGAACAGATCATCTACGCCGCATCCTGGCTTATCAATGCAGACGCCCCGCCTGTTGCCGGCGGGGCTTTGCTCGTTCGGGACGGTATGATAGCCGCCACAGGGCCTCTCCACAAGCTCCGTGAAGAATATTCCGCGCCGGTGGCTGATTTCCCCGGCTCTGTCCTGCTGCCCGGATTTGTAAACGCCCACACCCACCTTGAATTAACGCACTTCCCCTCCTGGCGGCTCCGGTCGGCAGTTGATTACAATCCGCGCCGCTTTACCGACTGGATTATCCAGTTGATCAAGATTGCCCGTGGCCTGACAGCTGCAGACTATCCCCCCTCGGTTCAGGAGGGGGTGCGGATGTGCCTGGGATCGGGTACAACCGCTATTGGCGAGATCGTCACCAATCCGGCACTGGCCGAGTATTACTATGAATCTCCGCTTGCCGGACGACTCTACTTCGAGCTGCTCGGGCAGGAGCCCGGCTTTTTCAAAAACAAGCTTGCCGCTGCCGTCGCTGCAGCACGTCAGGGTGAAGAACAGACACTTTTGTCCGGCCTGTCTCCACATTCCCCCTATACGATTGCGCAGGATCATCTGGCCGCAATACGAGACGCTTCCGCATCACATTCACTGCCGCTGGCAATCCATCTTTCGGAGTCCCGTGCCGAGTCGGAGTTTCTCTTTGACGGGACCGGAGAGCTGGCCTCATCCTTCTATCCCTTTGTCGGGTGGGAGCGTTTTCTCGGACATCCGGCCCGCTGCAGTTCTACCGAGCTCCTTGACCGCCACGGGCTGCTGACGCCGACGACCCTGGCGGTTCACTGCGTCCATCTCTCCGTTGCCGATGCCCGCATCATCAAGTCGCGCGGAGTTCATGTTGCGCTCTGCCCCCGCAGTAATGAAGTTCTGGATGTCGGACGTGCCCCGGTCGCCCTATTTAAAAAGTTCGGCATTCCTCTGGCCCTTGCCACCGATTCGCTGGCGAGCAATAATTCCCTCTCTTTGTGGGACGAACTGCGCTTTGCTCTCGAGATTTTCCCGAACGACCTTTCGGAACCGGATGTCCTCCGTATGGTTACGACCGGCGGTGCCGCAGCTCTTGGGATCTCGGCAACCTGCGGCTCGCTGGAGGTCGGCAAACGGGCGGATTTTCAGGTGGTCGGCAATTGCCTCGACGGCGGTGAAGACAGGTTGCTGGAAAGGGTTATGCGGGAGGGAGAACTTCAGGAAGTTTATGCCGGCGGGGTGCAGTACGCCGGCAGTAAGTAGTTTGTTCAGAAATATGTAAACCCTGCCGCAGATTTACAGCAGACTCTGTGACAGGGTTTCCTTCAGGTTTAGCCTCTCTTCAATCGTTTCTCCTCCAGAATCATATCGACAGCCAGCAGAAAAACTCCGACGCAGATCAGTGAGTCGGCGACGTTGAAGGCCGGCCAGTGGAGCCGGTACCAGTGGACGTCAAGAAAATCGATCACTTCCCCCAGACGTATCCGGTCGATAAGGTTGCCGACCGCACCGGAAAAAATCATTGCCAGCGAAATGTGCGCCAGTTTCTGGTTGTCACGCAGCCTGCGGAAGGCGATCAGAATAACGATCGCTGCCACAATTGATATGGTGATGAAAAACGGCAGCCGCCACGATGCGTTGGAGAGGAAGCTGAAGGCGGCCCCCTTGTTCCTGACGTAGGTGATATTGAAGAAGTTTTCAATAACCGGGATAGAGTCAAACAGCGGCATGCTGCGATCAATGGCGATCTTGGTGATCTGGTCGATGATTATGCCGACGAGGGATAGTGCTGCGAACAGGGTATAGCGAGATTTCATGGCGTATGTCCGTGCATCCCGTGAATGCATCCTCAGACGGCATTAACGGGATGTGTTTGATGGTGGTTATGTTGGTTAAATTGCTGCCGCTGGTTGCTATGCGACGGCAGCCGTACATTTGGGGCAGATGGTCGGGTGACTGGCATCCGTACCCAGCTCTTCGCTGTAATACCAGCACCGCTCGCATTTCTCGCCAGGCGCCGCTGTAACCTGGATCTTCAGCCCCTCAATATTTTCAGACGTCCAGAATTCACCATCAAGGTCAGCTGCCAGGGTCGCTTTGGAGACGATAAAAATGCTGTTCAGTTCTGCTGCATAGCTCTGGAGGAACGCGAGCAGTTCAGGTGGCGCGGCGATCGTTACGGCGGCGTCCAGAGAATGTCCGATAGTCTTGGCGACACGGGCCAGTTCCAGTGCTTTTGAAACATCCGAGCGTACTTTTATGATGCGCTCCCAGCGGGCAGCCAGGGTTTCATTCTTCCACCCCGGGTTCAGAGCAGGGAACGCTGCCAGGTGGACACTTTCCTCACGCTCGCCCGGCATGAACTGCCAGACCTCATCAGAGGTGAACGAGAGTATCGGGGCGAGAACCCTCACCAGGGTGTCAAGAATCCGGTACATGACCGTCTGGGCGCTGAGGCGCTCGAGTGAATCGCCCCTGCTGGTGTACATGCGGTCCTTGAGGATGTCGAGGTAGAATGAACTCATCTCTGTCGTGCAGAAACCGTTGACTTCCTGATAGATAACATGGAATTCCATGTCCTGATAGGCGGTCAGTACCCGCTCTTTCAGTAACTCAAGCTGGTGCAGGGCCCAGCGGTCTATTTCCGGCATCTCCGCGAACGGTACCGCTTGTGATTCCGGATTGAAGCCGCTGATATTGCCGAGAATGTAGCGGCAGGTGTTCCGGATGCGGCGATACGCTTCCGCTACCCTGGTCAGAATCTCCTGCGATATGCGGGTATCATCCTGGTAGTCCATTGCGGCTACCCAGAGGCGCAGGACGTCGGCGCCGAACTTCTTGATGACATCTTCCGGGGCCACGACATTGCCGACGGACTTGCTCATCTTGCGTCCCTGACCGTCCAGCACGAAGCCATGGGTCAGTACGCTTTTGTACGGTGCGCGCCCGCGTGTACCGACGCTCTCCAGCAGGGATGAATGGAACCAGCCACGATGCTGGTCGCTTCCCTCAAGATACATGTCGGCCGGCGAACGGAGGTTGGGGTTCGGTTCCAGCACCGCTGCGTGCGAAACACCCGAATCGAACCAGACGTCCAGAATGTCATTTTCCTTCTCAAGGGCCGCCGAACCGCATTTAGGACAGACCGTTCCGGCGGGAAGCAGCTTTTCGGCGCTCCAGTCGAACCATACATCGGAACTTTCCTTTTTGAAAATTTCCGCCACGTGGTCCATGATCGTGCCGTCGGCGATGTATTCGCCGCAGGACGTGCAGGAAAATGCGGTGATCGGCACGCCCCACGAACGCTGGCGGGAAACGCACCAGTCGGGACGGTTTTCGATCATGCCGTAGATCCTCTCCCGCCCCCATTTCGGAATCCACTGGACCTGGTCAACCGCTTTCAGTGCCTTGTCGCGCAGGTCATTAGCCTTCATGCTGATGAACCATTGCTCGGTGGCGCGGAAGATGATCGGTTTTTTGCAGCGCCAGCAGTGCGGGTAGGAGTGCGTGATTTTTTCGGTCTTCAGCAGTGCTTCAACCTCGATCAGTTTGTCGATTACGCTCTGATTGGCGGGAAAAACCTGCTGCCCGCCGAAGAATTCGACATTGGCCAGATATTTCCCGTGGTTGTCGACCGGATTGTAGATCTCCAGTCCCTCTTTCAGCGCCAGTTCATAGTCTTCCTGGCCATGCCCCGGGGCGGTGTGGACGCAGCCGGTGCCGGCTTCCAGTGTTACGTGTTCTCCCAGCAGCACGATTGAATCACGATCGTAAAAGGGGTGTTTGCACCGTTTGCGTTCCAGCAGACCCGCCTTGAATGTTGCAATGACGGGCCCGGTCAGGCCGACGGCCGCCAGGAATGACTCTTTGAGCCCCTCTGCGACGATCAGAATACCCTTTTCGGTCTCCAGCGCCACGTAATCAAACTCCGGATGGAGCGCCACGGCCAGGTTGGCCGGGATCGTCCAGGGTGTGGTCGTCCAGATGACGATGAACACCTGTTTGCCGGCCAGGGCCGGGATGTCGGATGACAGGTCATCCTGCAGGGCAAAACGGACGTAGATGGATGGTGAAACGTGATCGGCGTACTCGACCTCGGCCTCGGCCAGAGCCGTAACGCATGAGGAGCACCAGTGCACCGGCTTGCGGCCGCGGTAGAGTCCGCCATTGTGGGCAAAGCGGGCCAGTTCGCCTGCGGTCAGCCCTTCGTATTCATAGTTCATCGTCAGATAGGGCTTTTCCCAGTCGCCAAGGATGCCGAGACGCTTGAACTCCTCTTTCTGGATGTCGACGAATTTGGCGGCATAGCTCCGGCATTCGCGGCGCATCTCCAGCTTGCTGATCTGGTTTTTTCTTGAACCGAGGTTTTTTTCCACCTGCAGTTCGATCGGCAGGCCGTGGCAGTCCCACCCGGGAACGTAGGGGGCATGAAAACCCTCCATGCGTTTGACTTTAAGCAGAATGTCCTTGAGCGTTTTGTTGAGTGCATGGCCGATATGGATGTGCCCGTTGGCGTAGGGGGGGCCGTCGTGCAGTACGTAAAGCGGCTTCTCTTTGCCGGAAATTTCCAACTTTTTATAGAGCCCGTTCTGCTCCCATTTAGCGAGCATTTCCGGTTCGCGCTGATTGAGGTTTGCCTTCATCGGAAAATCGGTTTGCGGCAGGTTGAGGGTATCTTTATATTCCATGGGATGCTGTCTCCGTTCCAGATTCGTTAAAACTGGACTAAATTACAGATATAAAGCAGTAATGTCAAGGATCGGGCTCGTCCGGGCCGGGGAAGTGTTCAATGGCGGAACCGTGTGATTGCGGTGTCCGGATATCAAGCTGTATTTATATTCTTTCTTGCATTATCTGCAGCGACTCTGCTATTCTTTTTCGTCGTTTTACAGACTTGATATGATCACTGAAAGGATCACAAATAATGCTTAAAATGTTTGATTATCTGTTCGGGATGTTTTCCAATGACCTGGCCATTGACCTCGGCACAGCCAACACCCTCGTGTATCTGAAGGGGAAGGGGATCGTTGTCCGTGAACCGTCGGTTGTCGCGGTGCAGAAAATGCCCAACGGCCAGCAGAAGGTGCTCAAGGTCGGCATGGAGGCGAAACAGATGCTCGGCCGGACTCCCGGCTCCATTACCGCCATCCGTCCGATGAAGGATGGTGTCATCGCCGATTTTGACATCACCGAGGAGATGCTGCGCTATTTCATTCATAAGGTTCATAACCGCAAAACCCTCGTTCGTCCTCGCATTGTCATCTGCGTGCCGTCCGGCATAACCCAGGTGGAGAAGCGTGCGGTCAAGGAATCGGCTGAATCAGCCGGGGCCCGTGAGGTCTATCTGATTGAAGAACCGATGGCGGCCGCTATCGGTGCCGGCCTCCCGATCACCGAGGCATCGGGTAATATGATCGTTGATATCGGTGGCGGCACGACTGAAGTCGCGGTTATCTCGCTGGCCGGAATTGTCTATGCCCAGTCAACCCGCATGGGCGGCGACAAGATGGATGAGGCGATCGTCCAGTATATCCGCAAAAAATACAATCTGCAGATCGGTGAGCGCTGGGCTGAAAAGATCAAGATGGAGATCGGTGAAGCCTATCCGGGGCCGGAAACTCTGGAGATGGAGGTCAAGGGACGCGACCTGGTCTCAGGTATTCCTAAAACCATCAAGGTCAATTCTGACGAAATCCGCGAAGCGCTCAAGGAAGCGGTCAACTCGATTGTTGATACCGTGAGGATCTGTCTGGAAAAGACGCCACCGGAACTGGCCGCCGATATTGTCGATCAGGGTATTTTCCTGGCCGGTGGCGGCGCCATGCTGCGCAACCTGGACCTGCTGCTGCGGGAAGTAACCAAGGTGCCGGTGCTTATTGCAGAAAACCCTCTTGACTGCGTCTGCCTCGGCTCCGGGCTTATTCTGGATGAGCTCGATCTGCTGCGCCGGGTTGCTATTTCTTCGTGATTTCTCATACAGAGTCACAGAGTGCCAAATCTCTGTGACTCTGTTTTAATTATAGAGCCATTTCATATCTACAATGACCTCCCCCACCATTGACATACTTGTCCCCGTCTGGAACAACCCGTTTGAAACCCGTGCCTGTCTTGCGGCGATTCTGATGCACTCACCCGGCGCGCGTCTTATTGTTGTCGACAACGGCAGCAGTCGCGAGACGGAACTGATGCTTGAGGAGTTCTCCGAGCCATTGGGTGACCAGGGGTTGTTTATCAAGTCAGAGAAGAATATCGGCCTGGTTGCGGCGATAAATTTCGGCTTGGCCCGCTCTGATAACGATTATACCGTCATCGTACGGCCGCACGTAACCGTACAGGCCGGATGGCTGGAAGCCTTGAGGGGTGCGGCTGAAACTGCCGGTGCCGGGATTGTTTCGCCATTATTCAGAGGAGCGGAAGCGCCGCGCCTGCCGCAGATGGCTCGGGGATGCACGATCATGGAGAGCAGTACGGTAGCTTTCGATACGCTTCTGCTGCGCACCGAGATGCGCATGGTTGCAGGTACTTTTGATGAGCATCTCGACGGTAACGAGTGGTGCCTGAAAGAGTATGTTCGGCGCGTCGCCGGGCAGGGCTATCGCACCTGCATCACCGGGAACCTCTGCTTGTCCTGCGCTACCGGGCAACAGTTCGGATCGGTACAGCGCAGGAATGAGATGGTGCAGCAGAGCCGTTCGGCGTACATATCCCGGTGGGGGACTGCCCGTCATTATTGCGTTTATTTCGGCAAGGAGGCTGACGCCGGATCTTTTGGCGATACCGTAACCGCAATTCTGGACGGTGCCCGCCAGGGGCATCGTTTTACGTTGCTGCTGCATCGGCGCCAGTATTCTGTTTTCCGGGAAATGGGGTGGAATGGCATGCATACCGGGATAGATCTGCAGCGGATATCGATTCCTTTTTCTTCGCGGGATCTGCAGCGGAAAATTGCAGCGCTGCAGAGCGCTTCACCGGATCTGGTCGCGGTACGGGGAAGCAGCGGGATTATTTTTCCGGGTATCGATGCTGCAATCTCGCAGGAAGAACTGCACCGCAGCATACTTGCCCACACAACGTCTGTTGCCGGACACCTTGAGGAGATAGCACCATGATATCAGAAATTACAATGCAGCTGGCCGTTCACAGAGAAGTCATCGCCAGGGTTGAGCAGGAACTGTCACCTCTTATCGCCGAAATGGTGATGCTGCTGGCGGAAACCTTCAAGAACGGCGGAAAGCTGCTGGTGATGGGTAACGGTGGCTCGGCGGCGGATGCACAGCATTTTGTCGCCGAAATCGTCGGGCGTTTCAAGATGGAACGGAGAGGGTTGCCGGCGATTGCACTCTCAACCGATACCTCTATTCTGACCGCAATCGGCAATGACTATGGTTTCGACAGAGTCTTCAGTCGTCAGGTAGAGGCGCTGGCTACCTTGGGTGACCTGGTTGTAGGGATTTCGACAAGCGGCAATTCCCCCAATGTACTGCGGGCGCTGGAGCTGGCGCGTGAAAAGGGGTGCCGGACGGTTGGCCTGCTCGGCAAGGATGGCGGCAGCATCAAGAATGTCTGTGATCTGGCGCTGATTGTGCCTACCAATGATACGCCGCGTGTTCAGGAAGGGCATATAACGATTATTCATATCGTCTGTGATCTGCTGGAAAAAACGCTTTTCCCCTTATAAACGGAGGCCCTGTGGATCGCACGGTTATTGAAACTCTTTTTGCCCATAGTGCTGCAATAAGCTGCCTGGTAGTTGGCGACCTTATGCTGGACGAATACCTGTGGGGCAGGGCGGAACGTATTTCGCCTGAAGCGCCGGTGCAGGTGGTTGATGTCGTCCGTGAAGAGCTGCGCCTGGGCGGTGCCGGCAATGTGGTGCATAATCTGGCGGCACTCGGGGTTCAGGTTTCTGTCTGCTCGGTAGTCGGCGATGATCAGAACGGCCGCGAGTTGCTGGGTCAGTTCTGCCAGCATCACATAGATACACGGGCAATTTTTCTTGATCCTGATCGCCGGACCAGCCGCAAGACAAGGGTTGTTGCCGCGCATCAGCAGATTGTGCGTATCGATCGGGAATCGCGGGAAGCGCTGCAGCCATCAGTAGAGCAGCAGCTCTGCCTCTGGATAAACGACCATGCCTGCGAATACAGGGTCATTGTGCTTTCTGATTACAATAAGGGTGTATTGACTCCGGCTGTCATAGCCGCAGTGGTTTCTGCGGCAGCTGCGGCAGGCATACCGGTTCTGGTTGACCCGAAGGGGACGGACTTTACCCGCTATGGCGGTGCAACACTGCTGACGCCGAATCGCAAAGAGGCAGAGGCCGCTTCCGGAGTTGCCATAACCGATGCCGCATCTCTGGCAGAGGCTGCTGCTGTTATCATGGGAGCGGCGGGCCTGCAGCACCTGCTCATCACCCGCAGTGAAGAGGGGATGTCGCTTTTTTCACAGGGAAACGAGGCTGTGCATATTCCTACCGTCGCCCGTGAAGTTTTTGATGTTTCCGGCGCCGGGGATACGGTGCTTGCAGCACTGGCGGTCGGTGTTGCTTCCGGTTTCAGTATGGCGGAATCGGCCCGGCTGGCTAACGTTGCGGCAGGTATTGCCGTTGGAAAACTGGGGACTTCTATCGTTACCCCGCAGGAGATCATTGATGCCGTATCGCTGGCTCACATGGACAGCCATGCAAAAATCAAGAGTCTTGAGGTGTTGTCTGCGCTGATCGCTGCTGAAAAAAACAGGGGAAAACGGATTGTTTTCACCAACGGTTGTTTTGACCTGCTACATTTCGGACATGTGAAATATCTGCAAAAAGCGCGCAGCCTCGGCGACATGCTGGTGCTGGGTCTTAACAGCGATGCTTCCGTACGCCGCTTGAAAGGGTCAAAGCGACCGCTGATCGATCAGGACGAACGTGCTCATCTGCTGGCGGCTCTTAACTGCATCGATTATGTTGTTATTTTTGACGAGGATACCCCCATGGAGCTGATAACCGCTCTCAAACCTGATATTCTGGCCAAGGGGGGTGATTATTCGTTGGATGGCGTGGTCGGCCGTGAGTTTGTCGAATCATACGGTGGAAGAGTGGAGTTGATTACCTTCGTGGATGGCAAGTCGACTACCAATATTATTGAGCGTGTCCTTGAACTCTATTCGGTGGAATAATCCGGCTTATTAGTCTGGTTTTTGGTGTGGTTTTCTGGTATGAGATAATTATTTGATTCAATGCATTGCAGACAGGAGCGGCTATGGCAGAGTACACCAAACCATGCAGGGAACTCTGGGTACTGGGTATAAAGCCTGGGAGTGGGCGCGAAGAGGTCATTATTTCGTATCTGAAAGCGGGTGGGTATACCTGCCGGGTTGAACAATTCGAAAACCTTAAAACCGGCCGACCACTGGGTGCTGTTCTGGATATCTCACCATTTTCCGAAGATGGCTGGGGAGTTCTGCTGCAGATCAAGAACTCTCCTGAAATACGCGACATCCCGGTACTGCCGGTGTTTCTGAGTGAAAAAGGGAAGGTGGGCGGCGTGTTTCCGGTTGCCGGTTTTTTTACACTTCCGGTCGACGAGCAATACCTCCAGAATCGTCTGGCAGTTTACGGGCTGACTGAAGAAGCCGAAACCTGGGACCTGCAGTCAATGGTGGTGTCACGGAACGGTGAAGATAAACTTTCGAAGGCGATTGAGTCGTTGGGATTTGAAGTAGTAAAGGGGTATACCGGCAAGGAGGCTCTGGCCATCTCGTCAATTCATCCGGTTTATGTGGTATTCTGCAACCAGATGCTGCCGGACATGTCAGCGTTCGAATTGCAGGAGCGATTCCGATTATACCCGTACAGCAGCAACATTCCCCTGTTCGTTCTGTTAAAAGACGAAATGAAGGAGGGCGAGAAACTTGCCATGAGCAGGGAAATTGCCCATCTGGTCAGAAAAAAACAGCTTTCCTGCGATGAGTTTCTCGGGCATATACGCCGCAGAGAGTAACAGATAGAGGCATAAATATAAAAAAACAGCCGCCTCCCGGCATCGGGTGAGCGGCTGTCTTTTTATGACCTGTGCATGGCTATAACAAGCCGTCCAGATTTTTGATTTCAATACTGGCCTTGCTGCGGAGTTCGGCGGCCCACTGGCTGAAGCGCTCTTCTGATTTTTTACGATAGAGAATCTCTTCAATTTCTGTTTTGACACTTTCAAAGGGCTTGATTGTGCCAGGAATCCTGGCTTCAAGCTTGATGATGTGAAATCCGATCGGTGTAGTCACCAAGCCGCTGACCTCACCCGGTTTCAAGGCAAGGATTGCTTTCTCCAGTTCCGGCTGCATGTCCCCTTTTTTGAAGCTTCCCAGGTCGCCGCCATCCTTGCGGGCTGCCGGGTCTTCAGAGAATTTTTTTGCCAGTTCGGCAAAGTCTTTGCCGCTCTTGGCATCAGCCAGAACAGCGAGGGCTGTGGTTCTGGTGCGTTTTATATCGTCAGGCGTTGCCTTTTCACCGGTTTTAAAGAAGATGTGCCGGGCTTGAAAGGTCTCCTCTTCACTGTATTTAGACTGGTTGGCTGCGTAATATTCACGCATCTCGGTCTCGCCTACCTGGACCTTGGCGCGAACTTCCATGCTCACCAGTTTTAATTTTTCGAGCTGGTCCTTAAGCTGGGATCGATACTGGTCAAGTGAAAGTCCCTGGGCTGCCAGAGCCTTTATCAAGGCTTCCTGCGAAGGCATATTATTCTGTTTGCGCACGTCATCAATTGCCTGGCGAATTTCTTCTTCGGACACACGGATATTCAACTCCTTGATCTTCTGCTCAGTCAGCTTCTTTTCAATCAGACGATCAAGGGCGGAACGGAGGATTTTGCGCCGGTCTGCGTCATTCAGTGGCCCCTTCTTCTCGGCTTCAGCGACGGCAGTCAGCGCCTCAGTATTAAGTTCATGCAGGGTAATGATCTCGTCGTTTACGATAGCTACAATGGCATTGGTTACTTTTTCAGGTTTCTTGGGCAGTTCAGGGGATGGCTTTGGCTTCGCCGTCTTGAGCGCATCCGTAGTCGTAGCCTTTGCTGTTGCCGTTAAGGGTGGGGTGGGGACAGAAACATTGCTGCCGGCACATCCGGCCGCTGTGAGCAGGGCCAGTGAGGCTGCAACTGTTGCCAAAGTACGTTGCATCATAGTTGAACTCTTTTCTTCAGTAGATGTTAAAACCGGAAGGGGGATATGTTCCCGCACTTCCGGTTTTATGTGTTCTGTACGTGCCTCGGGCAGAAACAGAGGTCGCTATTTCTTTTCGGGAGCAGCCGGTGTGGGAGCTGCAGTCGGATTTTCCTGCTTCCCGCCGATGCTGTTCAAAACATCTTCCTTGACCGTAATTTTAGCGGTTTTTTTGAGCTCATCCTTGATCTTCTGGAAAACTTCCTGCTGTTTGGTCGGCATGATCGCGCCCTTGATCTGCTCCTTCACCTCTTCAAAAGGACGGATACCAGCCGGACGCTTGCCGGTCAGCTTGATGATGTGGAAGCCGAAATCGGACTTGACAATGCCGGAGATCTGCCCTTCCTTGAGTGCAAGAGCTGCCTTTTCAAAGACCGGTACCATGCTCCCTTTGCCGAACCACCCAAGGTCGCCGCCTTTGGCAGCGGATGAGTCGACAGAGTATTTCTTGGCCAGTTCCTCAAAATTACCGCCGGATTTAAGTTTGGCGAGGATGTCTTTGGCTTCTTTTTCGGTTTTTACCAGGATATGGCTGGCTCTGATCTGTTCGCCTGTCTTGAATTTGTCCTTGTTCTGCTCATAGAACTTTTTCATGTCTTCATCGGAAACCTTGGATTCGGCTTCAACCTTCTTCTTGAGAAACGATTCCACAATCAGGCGTTTTTTGAGATCCTGCAGTTTTTCCTCGATATCGGGGCCCTTGTCGAGGCCGTCTTTGGCGGCCTGCTGCAGGATCAGTTCGCGGATGACCATGGTGTCCAGCATCTCTTTACGCCCCTGAGGGGTATCGGCCATAGCCTTCAGATATTCGGGCAGATTTTTAAGCTCACGGTCAAAATCCCCGGTGGTGATGGTGCCGTTATTGACCTCGGCAAGTACCTTGCCTTCTTTTTTTCCCTGTGACTGTGAACCACCGGAAGTGCCCCCGCCCTGGCAGCCGACAAGTGCAGCCACGCAGAGGGCAGCTGTAAACAGTTTTGTAGTGGTAAATATTTTCACGATCATGCTCCTTTTGATGTGTGCTCAAATATATGAAAACTGGCAAAAGCTAGCATATCACTCCGGCTGTTGCAACATTATTTCACCACACATATTTAATGGTTTTTACTTGCCATTAAAGCCTGGTGCGCTACAATGCAAAGCCTCTTTACCAAGCGCACTAAACAGTGTCCGCTTTACTTCAATTGTCTACAGAATCGACCCGACTGTGACCCATTCATTAGCTAATCTTGGCGAATTCGGCCTGATATCACGCATTGCTGACCGAGTTTCTGCGCCTGAAAGTGTTATCACCGGCATCGGTGACGATGCCGCAGTCACTGCAATTTCACCCGGGATGCAGCTGCTGACGTCCACCGACATGCTGCTGGAGGATGTCCATTTCCGCCGTGCCTGGCATGACCCCTACCGGCTGGGGCGCAAATCTCTGGCCGTCAGTATCTCCGATATTGCGGCCATGGGAGGAATCCCCTGCTGGGCGCTTCTGTCCCTGGCTATTCCATCTATGCTCCCGCTGGACTTTATAGATGATTTTATGCGTGGTTTTCTGGAAATGGCAGCAGAAAAACGGGTTGCCCTGATCGGTGGCGATACCTGCTCATCACGCACGGGGCTGACTGTTTCGGTAACCATAATGGGTGAACAGCACCCTGACCGGATTGTGCGGCGTTCCGGTGCGATGCCGGACGATGATATATGGGTGACCGGCACGCTCGGTGATGCTGCGCTTGGGTTGAAGCTGCTGGAGAGTGGCTTCGGCTCCGCTCAGCCGCTGGACTCAATTCATTCGTCTGGTAATACCGGGGCAATAAATAGTTCTCTACCATCACGCAGTTCCCTGAGCGGAGTCGGAGGGAGGGATTACCTTTTCTCCCGCCTGCTCGATCCGGTCCCTCGGGTTTCTGCTGCTCTGGCACTGGCTGAAGCCGGTCTGGCTACCGCGATGATCGACGTCAGTGACGGCATTCTGGCTGATTACGGCCATATAGCCGAGCAATCGGGTGTCGGCGGCTGCATCCGCCTTGATTGTCTCCCACTTTCCGAAAGCTTTTGCAGGCAGACCGAATCTCTCCCGATATTTCCATTCCACCTGGCGCTTTCCGGAGGAGAAGACTACGAACTCTGTTTTACTGCTGACAGCTCCAACCGGGAAAAAGTTGTCGACTGCTTGAAAAAATGTGGCATTGCGGTAACACGTGTTGGTATAGTAACAAGATTTTCCGGGGTAACGGCTGTAAATCCGGACGGCAGTCGGTACGTCGCTCAAAAAGAGGGTTTCAACCATTTTAAATAAAAATATAAAAATACCCAGTTGAAAGGAACTTCCATGCATAGCATCATGATTCCCGCTGACAAGGCACGGCGTTGCGCCGACGCCGTCCGAATCCTCTCCGCCGACGCGGTAGACAGGGCCAACTCCGGTCACCCCGGCCTCCCGATGGGAGCGGCAGACTGTGCAGTCGCCCTGTGGGGTAATTTCCTTGAATTTAATCCCGACGATCCACGTTGGCCCAACCGTGACCGTTTTGTCCTTTCCGCCGGTCATGGCTCGATGCTGCTTTATTCGCTGCTGCATCTGTTCGGTTTTGACCTCCCGATGGAAGAGATCAAAAACTTCCGCCAGTGGGGGAGCAAGACACCGGGGCACCCGGAATTCGGTCACACGGTCGGCGTTGAAGTTACTACCGGCCCCCTGGGACAGGGCTTTGCCAATGGCGTCGGTATGGGGATCGCCTCTCGCATGGCCGCCGAGCGTTTTAATACATCCGACTTCAAACCGATCAACCATTACATCTACGCTCTGATGGGTGACGGCTGCCTTCAGGAAGGAATAAGCTACGAGGCGGCTGCGCTGGCCGGCCACCTCAAACTGGGCAACCTGATCTACATCTATGACAGCAACAGCATCACTATCGAGGGGAAAACAGATCTGGCCTGGTCTGAAGATGTCGAGGGGCGCTTCACCGCCTGCGGATGGCACGTGCAGAAGGTTGACGGTCACAACAATGACCAGATCGTTGCCGCTCTTGCCGCCGCCAGGGACGAAACCGGCAAGCCTTCGATCATTATCGCCACTACCCACATCGCATTCGGCAGTCCGGCCAAGCAGGGGTCTTCCGCTGCGCACGGCTCACCGCTCGGCAGGGATGAAATCGCCGCCACCCGTGCCAACCTGGGGTGGGACACTCCGCCGTTTGAGGTGCCGCAGGACGTGCGCGATACCTGCCGGCAGAGGGTCGAAAAACTGAAGCAGGACCATGCCGCCTGGCAGCGCGGCTTCGCGTCCTGGCGTACCGCCAATCCGGATAAAGCCGAACTCTGGGACCGGATGTGGAACAAAAGTCTGCCGGCTACCCTGACAGAGGAACTGTTGGCGGCTGTTGCCGGCAAGGACGGCGCTACCCGTGCACTCTCAGGAACTGTGCTGCAGAAGGTGGCCGAGCTGATTCCCTCACTGGTCGGCGGTTCGGCCGACCTGTCCCCATCTAACAACAGCGACATCAAGGGCTCTCCTTCGGTACAGGCCGGCACTTTCTCCGGCCGCAACCTGCACTTCGGCATCCGCGAACATGCCATGGGAGCGGTCATAAACGGCATGGCACTGTACGGCTGTTTTATCCCCTACGGGGCAACGTTCCTGGTTTTTGCCGACTACTGCCGTCCTGCTGTACGGCTTTCGGCGTTGATGAGTCAGCAGGCAATCTACCTTTTCACCCATGATTCATTCTTTGTCGGCGAAGACGGCCCGACGCACCAACCGATTGAGCATGTCGCTTCACTCCGCCTGATCCCCGGCCTGCAGGTAATCCGCCCGGCCGACGGAATTGAAACCGCCATGGCCTGGCAGGCTGCCCTGCAGTACAACGGTCCGACTGCGCTGATTCTGACCCGTCAGAAGCTGCCGGTGATTGCCAGATCAGCATCGTTCACCCCGGCAGATGCACTCAAGGGGGGGTACATCGTATATTCCCCCGATGGTACACCTGATGTTGTCGTTATGGCCAGCGGTTCCGAAGTGCATATTGCGGCAGAAGCGGCTGCAGAACTCGCCCCGCAGGGTATGAAGGTGCGTGTCGTATCGGTCCCCTGTCTGGAAACCTTTATGGCCCAACCGGCAGAGTACCGCAGCCAGATACTTCCTGCAGACATACCTCGTGTGGCCCTTGAGGCCGGAAAGGGAATGCCATGGGGACGTCTGATCGGCTGTGATGGTCTCTTTATCGGTATCGAACGTTTCGGCGCTTCGGCACCGGACAGGATTCTTGCAGAGAAGTTCGGCTTCACCACGCCGCAGGTGGCGGATAAAATTGTCTCTTTTATGAAGAAACAGGCATAAGGTTTCTTATGGAACTGATTGAACAGCTGAAAAAACCGCTCCTTTTTTCCGGTCTGAATGATGCCGATCTTGCCGAGCTGGCCGGCATTACGGTCCGCCGCACCTTCAGGAAGGGGGAAACCCTGTTCGGTGAAGGTGAGGAGGCTACCGGTTTCTATCTGCTCCTGTCCGGAAGCATCAAACTCTGCCGGATGTCGCCGGATGGGCGCGAGAAAGTGCTGCATTTTGTCAAGCCGCGTGAGACTTTTGCCGAAGCCGCTTTCTTTGGCGATGGCAAATACCCGGCTGAGGCCCGTGTACTCGAAGCGGGTGAGGCCCTGTACCTGCCGCGTCAGGGCTTTATGGAGCTTATGGGCCATAATCCCGGTTTTGCCCTTAATCTTGTCGTATCGCTCTCACTCATGCTGCGGCAGTTTGCCCGCCAGATCGAAGAGATCTCCTTTGCCGATGTTACATCACGACTGGCCTCATTTCTCGTGCGACGTGCTGCGGAGAACTCGACCAGCTATGACGGTATAACCTATATTGATCTGGGGATCAAAAAGGGAGAGCTTGCCTCACGACTGGGAACGGCCAGCGAGACCATCTCACGCACCTTCCGGAAATTGAAGGATGAAGGTGTTATCGAAGTGCAGGGGAACAGGATTGTAGTGCACCAGATGGAAAAACTGCAGAAGCTGTCTGAACGTCACGACTAAAGTAGGGGGACTGCAATGCTGATAGTAATGAATCATAATGCTACCCAGACAGATGTGGATGCTATTTCCAGAATTGTCAAAGAGATGGGTTTCAGGGCCGAGCCTATCCCGGGGAGTGAGCGGACCGCTATCGGTGTGCTGGGCAATCATGGTTATGTGGATGACAGCAAAATACTGGAGCTGCCGGGAGTGCAGCGGGTTATCCACGTTTCAAAGCCCTACAAGCTGGTTTCGCGTGATTTCCACCCTGAAGATACAATCGTCGATGTAGCCGGAGTCAAGGTCGGACAGGGATGCCGTCCGGTTGTTGTCGGTGGTCCCTGTGCGGTTGAGAGCGAGGAACAGATCATCAAGACGGCTCTCTTCGTGAAAAAATGCGGTGCGGATATGCTGCGCGGCGGGGCCTTCAAACCGCGTACCGGGCCTCATACGTTTCAAGGGTTGCGTGAAGAGGGTCTCAGACTGCTGGCCATTGCCGGAAAAGAGAGTGGACTACCTGTTGTGACCGAGGTCATGAGCCCTGACAATGTCGGACTGGTATCTGAATATGCCGATCTGCTGCAGGTCGGCGCCCGCAACATGCAGAATTTTGATCTGCTGCGCGAACTGGGAAGAATCCGCAAGCCGGTACTTCTGAAACGGGGCATGAGTGCCACTGTTGAAGAGTTTCTCGCAGCGGCAGAGTATGTTCTGGCGGAAGGGAACGACCAGGTTATTCTCTGTGAACGGGGCATCCGCACCTTTGAGACTGCTACCCGTAACACCCTGGATCTCTCGATCGTGCCTCTGGTCAAGGAACTGTCACACCTGCCGATCATGGTTGATCCGTCACACGCGACCGGCAAACGCTCGCTGGTTTCGCCGATGGCTATGGCGGCACTGGTGGCCGGAGCTGATGGTGTGCTGGTAGAGGTTCATCCCGAACCGGAAAAGGCGCTGTCCGATGGTCCCCAGTCGCTGACCTTTCCCGGCTTCGAACAGATGATGAACAAAATAAGTCAGTTAACTGCATTTCTGCAGAGCCGGTGAATGTGTATACAAAACACTTGAAATGTCTATCCCATCGGAGTAATAATTAATCGAAGTTTAGTTCTCTCTACCCTGCCCGTTGGCTGATGCGCCCGGGCGGAATGCTGAACAAGACGGGGGTTGCTCCCTGCTGTGGTGTGCTGCCTTCAGTACGCAGGTCTGCCTGAAACAGTATACTGACTCCCATAATTAAGGAACTCGCCGGAGGCCCTTAATGCTGACGACAGGGTGGAGAGAATATGAGAGAGGGGATACCGGAAGGTGTCCCCTTTTTTTGTGTGAGTTCCCACCCGGGTGCTCATTGGAATGTGCGATGTCTACCCCTTTAGTTTAAGGGCAATGCGCGCCACGTGGGCGCCCTGGAAACGGGCCCCGGCCAGCTCGTTCTCGCTCGGCATCCGCTCCCCCTGCCCGCCGGCAATGGTAGATGCGCCGTAGGGGCTGCAGCCGGTGACTTCTGAAAACCCCATCTGTCCGGCAAAGGAGTAGGGGAGGCCGATGACAATCATCCCCTGGTGCAGCAGCGTTGTGTGAAAACTGAGGATCGTTGATTCCTGGCCGCCATGCTGGGTGGCTGAGCTGCAGAAGACACTTGCGGGTTTACCGATCAGGGTCCCTTTTACCCAGAGTCCGCCCGATGCATCGAGGAACTGCCGCATCTGACCGCACATATTGCCGAAACGGGTAGGGGTGCCGAAAATAACCGCATCGGCTTCAGCCAGGTCATTCACCGTTGCCACCGGAATGTGCGCCATCCCCTTCTGAGCCTCCAGTGCCCCCATCATTCCGAGCACCTCATCCGAAAGGGTTTCCGGCACTCGCTTGATGATCGCCTCACAGCCGGCTACTTCCCGCACGCCCTCCGCTACCGCCTCCGCCATCTTGAGAATGTGGCCATACATGCTGTACTGAATGATCGCTACCTTGCACATGACTTGCTCCTTTTTGAATAATGAATATGACAGATAATAAAGCCTCTGTTTTGTGAATCAAAGTGTACCATAGGAATAGGTAAAATAAACAGGACCAAACCAGTCCTGTACTGAATTGTCGTCTTTCCGTGTGATAAGGGAGTGCTGATGGACTTGAATCCCTGGCCTGCTCAGTAACCCAGGGTTAGGTTTTCCTCGGCAAGCGCCTGCCGGACAGCTTCGTCATACGACGTCAACTGCAGCGGTATCAGGGAACGGATGGCGTGTTCCCGACAGACCACCTCGTTTTTGAGCCCTTCAATCAGCGGCATCGAAACAGATGGGGCCACCGGAGAGATCAGTCCTACCCAATATGACGACAGCCGGGGAGTCAGTACCGGCACCGGCAGGATGTAGAGTGAGCGACCGCAGATGCGCCCGAACCGCTCCATCATCTCCTTATAGGTCAGCACGTCCGGTCCGCCGATGTCGAATGTCCCGCCGGTCGTCCGTTCATCGTTCAGACAGCCGACCAGATAGCTGATAACGTCTTCTACTGCAATCGGCTGGCAGCGCGTTGTAACCCAGAGCGGGGTGATCATGACCGGCAATCGTTCGACCAGTGCCTTAACCATCTCGAACGAGGCTCCACCGGCACCGATGATGATCGCCGCTCGCAGAAAGGTGGTTGCAAATTTCCCCGCTCGGAGGATATCGGCAACCTCCAGCCGGCTTTTCAGATGTTCGGAGAGGTCATCGCCGGTCTCCCCCAGTCCACCAAGGTAGATAACCCGCCGGATGCCCGCTTTTTCGGCGGCACGGACAAAATTTTCGGCGGCTTCACGGTCACGACGTTCAAAACCGGCCCGTCCCCCTGCCATGGCGTGTACCAGATAGTAGACCGTGTCGATACCATCCATTACCGCTGACAGCGTGGCAGGTTCCAGCAGGTCACCCCGCACGGTTTCGATGGTGTTGTCGGAGGGGCCTGCTGATTTACGTACCATGCAGCGCACCTGCAGGTTTTCGGCGAGAAGCGCTTTCGTAAGCCGCCGGCCGATAAATCCGCCCGCTCCGGTCACCAACACTTTTTTAAGGTTCATTGTTTTCCTCTGGGGTACGGGATTAACTGAAATTATTTACTTACGGTTACGACCTTCGCTAACACTAAAATAAAACCATGATGCTTGCCACAGGGCTGCCATGCATATTATAACAACCATGGGGACTCTGTCATGAAATTATCCGAGTTGTTTCCCCGGTTTAGTCAGGTTGATAACTGTTTCAATCACACAAAGATGTATAGTATTTCTGTTTTGAAGGAGGTGCCATGCCGGAAAACCTTTTGATGCCATCTGTTGACCTTAGAATAGGCTCTCTGGAAGAGTACAACCGCAGGCAGAGGGAAAAGGAGACTTTGCATCACAGAAAGCCGAAACCGCGCCCGTGCATTACCCTCTCGCGTGAATTCGGATGCGCGGGATATCCCGTTGCAGAGCGGCTGCGTGAGCTTATGATGCAGAAGACCGGTGATGAATGGGTAATAATCGATAAGGATGTTCTGGATGAGGTAGCCCGGCACCACAATATCTCGAAAGAGATCCTGCAGACCCTGGGAGAAAACAACCGGATTCTTAATGAAATTCTGGCGACCTTCTCGCCACGCTGGAAGAGCGACCAGGATTGTTTTACTCTCCTTTCCCGCCACATCGTCGCTCTGGCAGAGCAGGGTAACGTTATTATCATTGAGTTGGGAGGCGCCATTATTGCGAGGCATATCGAACATTCGTGCCACTTCAGAATATACGGTTCGGATGCTTTTAAAACCGCTACACTTGCCTGCCGTTTGGGAATAGAAGATGATGCCGCCGAAAAGCTGATGCACAAAAAACAGAAACTGCGCGACCATTTCACAAGGGAGTTTCTCGATCAGGATCCCCAAAATCCGGCCCTCTATGATTTGCTGTTCAACAACGATCGTGTTACCCCGGGTGCCATTGCCGGTACCATTGCCGATTTTGTGTTTGCAGCCCATGGAGAGTGCCGGATATGACGCAGCCAATCATAATCGGTGTCAGTGCCTGTCTGTTGGGGGAACATGTCCGCTATGACGCTGGCCATAAACATGACCGGCACATAACCGATATCCTTGGGGCATATTTTACCTTCGTCCCGGTATGCCCGGAAGTCGGGTGCGGACTGCCGATCCCCCGTGAGGCGATGCGGCTTGAAGGGAATCCGGCTGCCCCGCGCCTGATGACAATCCAGTCACGGGTTGATCGGACCGAACGGATGCTGGTCTACTGCGCCGCAAAGGTCGGGGGACTGATGAGCGAGGACATCTGCGGATTTATCTTCAAGGAGCGTTCGCCCAGTTGCGGTCTTACAAAGATTCCACTCTCCGGGAACGGCGTTTCTGAATTATTTGCCATTGGACTGTTTGCACATGAGGTCGTACGTTGTTTTCCGTTAATGCCGATGGAGGAAGCTGAACGATTGCACAATCCGCGTATCCGAAACGACTTCATCGAGCGCGTCTTACTCTATTACCGTAAGAAGGATGTTAAAAAAGAATCCTGCATGGATCATACTCCGCTGAAAGCTAATAATCTCCTGAAATATCCTTGACAAAAACAGGGTCGCTTATTACCTTGAAAGTGTTAGCACTCACCTGTATTGAGTGCTATTTTTTGCGGAGTTATGACATGGTTGTAGACCTTTCTGCACGAAGCAAACAGATACTGGAAGCGATTGTTGAGGATTATATTGCTACTGCCGAGCCGGTCGGCAGCAGCGCTGTGGCACGCCGTCATGCCCTGACACTCTCATCGGCAACTGTGCGCAATGTCATGGCCAACCTGGAAGATATGGGCCTCCTGACATCGCCACATACATCTGCGGGACGGATCCCGACTGAAAAAGCCTACCGTATTTATGTTGACTCCCTGGTTGTCCTGCGCCAGGTCAGCCGTGATGAAAAGCGCCAGATTATAAGCCACTGCCGTCAGGCTGGCAGCGGTCTTTCCGGTATTCTGAAAGAGACAAGCCGGACGCTGTCGCAGCTCTCCAACTATATGGGCATAGTCGTCGCTCCCAGCTTTACCGCGGACGTATTCCGCCACATCGAATTCATACGCCTTGGTCAGCGCAAGATTCTGGCCATCCTGGTTTCCAACAAGGGAGCACTTCAAAACCGTCTGATTGAAACGGAGGAAGAGTACGCCTCCGAAGAACTTGTCAGGATGGGCAATTACCTGAACGACAGGATGCAGGGCTTGACGATCACCCAGGTTCGCGAACAGATTCTAATAGAGATGGAATCCGAGAAGGTGCAGTATGACCAGCTCATGTCAAGGGCTCTGAAGATCAGTGAACAAGCGATGAGAATGGAAGGTGACGAGATTTTTGTGGAGGGGCAGGCCCGCATTCTTGATCAGCCTGAATTCAGCGATGCCGGCAGGATGAAGGAGATTTATCAGGCGTTCGAACAGAAGGGGATGCTTGTCCAGCTCCTTTCTCGCTGCATGAAGGCGGACGGTGTGCAGATCTATATCGGTTCGGAAACATCGCTCAGCCAGTCTGCCGGAATCAGCCTGATTACCTCCCGTTTTGTTACCAGCAGCAACACGATCGGTATGCTTGGGGTGGTGGGGCCGACCCGTATGGGGTATTCAAGTGTAATCCCGATTGTCGATTACACAGCCCGGATGGTCAGCAAATTGTTAAGTGAAGTCTGATTCCGATTATAAACGCAGCAAAAGGACACACGCTATGAACTCAGCAAAAGGACATCACCATATGAAAGCAGCAAGAGGACACAATAGCATGGAACCAAATGATATTGCAGAGCTCGAAAAAACTGAAACGGTTGTCGGGGAGGAGAAAACTTCTGACACTCAGTCTCCAGAACCAGAGGTATCGCTCGAGGAACAGTTGGCTGCCAAGGAAAAGGAGGCACGTGAAAACTGGGACCGCTTTCTGCGGGAGCGGGCCGATCTGGAAAACTACCGCAAGCGGGTGGGGCGTGAAAAGGAAGAGTTGCTGAACTACGGTAACAAGTCACTGCTTGAAGAGATACTGCCGATCATCGACAATCTGGAACGTGCCCTTGCCCACGCCTCCGAGGATAGCCAGGGTGCCGTTGTCGAGGGTATCCGGATGACTCATGGCATGCTGCTGACGGCACTCAAAAAATTCAATGTCACACCGATCGAGTCCGTCGGCACACCCTTCGATTCGGCCTACCATCAGGCCATGGCGCAGGTTCCGACTGATCAGCACGAGCCGAATACGGTCGTTGAAGAGTACCAGAGGGGGTACATGCTTAAAGATCGGCTGCTCCGTCCGGCTATGGTAACGGTAGCAACGCCGTTAAAATAATTTTTACGAACCCTTGTTTTTTATAAACGCGATGAATATCTTAATTTCAGAGTATCCAAAAAGGAGGACTACACATCATGAGTAAAGTAATCGGAATCGACCTGGGAACAACCAACTCTTGTGTTTCAATTATGGAGGGTGGTGAACCTGTCGTTATAGCCAACTCCGAAGGGGGGCGCACGACACCTTCAATGGTCGCCATTTCCGACAGCGGTGAGCGGTTGGTTGGACAGCAGGCCAAACGGCAGGCGGTCACAAACCCTGAGAACACTCTTTATGCCATCAAGCGTCTGGTCGGCCGCAAGTTTGATTCGGAGGCGGTTAGAAAAGATATCGCTATTTCGCCGTTTAAAATTGTTAAGGCTGACAACGGCGATGCCTGGGTTGAAGTGCGCGACAAGCGTTATTCACCGCCGGAAATTTCGGCTATGATTCTGCAGAAGATGAAAAAGACCGCAGAGGACTATCTTGGCACTACCGTTACTGATGCTGTCATTACGGTGCCGGCCTATTTCGATGATTCTCAGCGTCAGGCAACCAAGGATGCCGGTAAGATCGCCGGTCTGAACGTTCTGCGCATCATCAATGAGCCGACCGCCGCGGCACTGGCTTACGGCCTGGACAAGAAGAAGGATGAGAAAATCGCCGTATTCGACCTGGGCGGTGGCACGTTCGATGTCTCCATACTGGAGCTGGGCGATGGCGTGTTCGAAGTCAAGTCGACCAACGGTGATACATTTCTGGGTGGAGAAGACTTCGACCAGCTGGTTATCGACTGGATCGCCGACGAATTCAAGAAAGACCAGGGTATTGATCTGCGTGGCGACAAGATGGCTCTCCAGCGACTTAAAGAAGCTGCTGAAAAGGCCAAATGTGAACTTTCAACTTCTGTTGAGACCGATATCAACCTTCCGTTCATCACTGCTGATGCGACCGGTCCGAAACACCTGACGCTGAAGCTTACGCGGGCCAAGCTTGAATCAATCTGCGCCCCGTTGCTGGCAAAGCTTGAGGGCCCATGCCGTACCGCACTGAAAGACGCCGGTCTGACCGCAAGCCAGATTGATGAGGTTATTCTGGTTGGTGGTATGAGCCGTATGCCTGCTGTCCAGAAGTGTGTTGAAGATATTTTCGGCAAAGTGCCGAACAAGGGCGTTAACCCGGATGAAGTTGTCGCCATCGGCGCTGGCATTCAGGGGGGCGTTCTCAGAGGCGACGTCAAGGACGTGCTGCTGCTGGACGTTACACCGCTTTCTCTTGGTATCGAGACTCTGGGCAGCGTCATGACCAAGCTGATAGAGAAAAACACCACAATCCCGTGCCGCAAAAGTCAGGTGTTTTCAACTGCGGCCGACAACCAGCCGGCAGTTTCAATCCACGTACTGCAGGGCGAGCGTGAAATGGCCCGCGACAACAAGACCCTTGGTAATTTCGAGCTTTCGGGAATCCCTGCGGCGCCGCGAGGCCTGCCGCAGATTGAAGTCACTTTTGATATAGATGCCAACGGTATCGTGCACGTTTCTGCAAAGGATCTCGGCACCGGCAAGGAGCAGTCCATCAGCATCACCGCATCTTCCGGGCTCTCCAAGGAGGAGATCGACAAGATGGTGCGTGATGCCGAGGCTCATGCCGACGAGGACAAGAAGAAGCGTGAAGCTATCGAGGCCCGCAACCATGCTGACAGTCTGGTGTACAGCACCGAGAAATCGCTGAAAGAGTTTGGCGATAAAATCGATGCGGTAGAAAAAGGGAACATCGAGAACAAGTTGACGGAGCTTAAAAAACTGATGGAAGGCGAAGACGCCGAAGCTATCAAGAAAGCCACCGACGAGTTGGCCCAGGCTTCCCATAAACTGGCCGAAGCCATGTATGCCAAAAAAGAAGGGGGAGAAGGCGAGGCTGCTGCCGGGGCAGAGCAGGCCGGCGAAGCCAAGCCGAAAGACGATAAAGTTGTTGATGCCGATTTTGAAGAGGTTAAGGACGAGAAGAAATAGGGGTCCTGAAGGGCTTCGCCGGTTCAGCACAGTAGGGGCGGGTTTCAAACCCGCCCCTACCTGTATTTCAAGATATAAAGGAACCTATTGTGGCAAATGGCGAAAAACGTGATTATTACGAGGTGCTTGGGATTCATCGCAACGCCTCTGAAACGGAGATAAAAAAAGCCTTCCGGAAGGTGGCGGTCCAGTTCCATCCAGACAAAAATCCGGGAGACAAGGTTTCTGAAGAGAGCTTCAAGGAGGCCTCTGAGGCGTATGAAATCCTTTCAGACCCCCAGAAACGCGCCCAGTATGATCAATACGGTCATGCCGGTGTTTCCGGAGCGGGTGGTTTTTCCGGTGGCGGTTTTGGCGGCTTCGGCGCTGGGACTCCGTTTGGTGATATTTTTGGCGATATCTTCGGCGACATCTTCGGTGGTGGCGCCGGTCGTGGGCGCACACAGGGGAGGCGGGGGGACGATCTTCTCTATAACATGGAGGTCAGTTTCGAAGAGGCTGCTTTCGGCGTTGAGAAGAAGATTGAAGTTCCTTTTGCAAAACGTTGCAGCACCTGCAGCGGTTCCGGCTCAAAGCCGGGCACCGAACCCAAGGCCTGCCCGACCTGCCGCGGAGCGGGACAGGTTCGCTACCAGCAGGGATTTTTCAGCGTCAGCAAAACGTGCGGTCAGTGTAACGGCGAAGGCAAGGTAATTGACAATCCCTGTCCAGACTGTCGCGGCAAGGGGAGCATAAAAGATACCAAGACGCTCTCTATCAAGGTTCCTGCCGGAGTTGAGACCGGTACGCGGCTTAAGGTGACCGGTGAAGGGGGGCAGGGCAAAGGCGGCCCCAACGGCGATTTATACGTCGCTATCAGCGTCAGGGAACATGCGATCTTCCAGCGTGAGGAAAACAATGTCATCTGTGAAGTACCGATCAGTTTCATTCAAGCTGCGCTCGGGTGTGAGCTTGATGTTCCGACTCTGGATGGCAAGGTTGCCATGAAGATACCGGATGGGACCCAGTCGGGGAAGATCTATCGCCTGAAGGGGAAGGGTATTCCTTCACTGCAGGGGTATGGCCGTGGCGACCAACTGGTCGTTATCCGGATCGAAACGCCTACCAACCTGAACAAAAAGCAGAAAGAGCTATTGGAGGAATTTGCCAAGATCAGCGGGGAGGACGTACACCCAATGAAAAAAGGATTTCTCGATAAGGTAATGGATTTTATCAGTTAGCAGATACTGGGCCCGCTTCCCGCGGGCTCATTTATTTCTTGCCTAGGCAGGTAATCTATCATAGTATCCTTGACCAATTCAGGTGGCTTTCAGGGGCATTCCATGGACAAACAGCAGTTGGTCGAAAAAACTACCGAAACTCTTCGCCCCTTTGAAACATCAAATCTGATAGAAACTGCGAAGCATCTGAGTGTTAATCAGGTTTTTTCCCACCCCGCAGTACTTTTTTTTATTATCGTAATATTCTTTTTCGGGGTTGTCAGACGCTCCAAGACCGTCCTGCTCAGCCTCTTCTCGCTGATCTGTATCGCTGTTATCATTCGCTATGCGATGCCGGAGCCTGGCGATGACCTTTCAATGTCATCGCTATTGCCGTTTATCGGTGGCGGCCTGCTGGTAGGCGGTGTGATTATTTATTTTTCACTGATAAAATCGGACTGATACGCATAACGCTGCCGGCCGGGATATGGTTACGCGTTAACAAACGTGTCTTTTGCCGGAAAGGCACTTTTAACTTACTAAAGGGATTGTTACATGAGAATAGAAAGACGTGACTGGATATTCATAGCAGTGGTAGTTATTGTATTAGTGGTCTTTATCGGTATTTCCGGAAAAGAAAAGACGACACCTGTGCCCAACGACCAGATGCACAGGATAGTCTATGAAACCGCATTCAGAAATGCTCCGGCTCCTGATGCTCCAATCTTTAAAAGAGCCTTTTACAAGCCGGATAAAAAAGGTGCTGAGGCTTATTGTGAGCCGTGTCACAAGGAAAAAGGGGTGCAATTTCCAGCGAATCACCCCTCCAAGAACCGCTGCCTGTTCTGCCATAAGCTGAAGAGATAACTGAATTTAAAATCAATCGGAGATTTCTTCATTAGAAACAGTCATATCGGCAGCCTGCACCGGCTCTTCAAAGCTGATCCGCCCGAGTTTCCCCGCGCGCAACTCCCTCAAAAACGCCTCAGCCGCCCTGTGTACATCTATTTCTCCACCAGCCATAAGACAGCCGAGGCGACGCCCGATGGTTTCAAGCATGTCGGTCGGAGCCTCAGGCAACTCGGATAGTTTGTACCGTGCCATCATCATCTCCGGGTACCTGCCCATCATATACTCTGCTGCAAAAAGCCCGACACAGGTGTAGTCGAGGGCGCTTGCCCCGATAGCACCGCTGGTGGCCAGTCTGTATGCCACAGCCTGGTCGTTCATGTCAGGCCAGAGGATGCCGGGTGTGTCTGACAGGACAATGCCGTTCCTGAGATCGATCTGCTGACCGCAGGTGGTGATCGCGGGCTTATCGCCGACCTTGGCCATGCATTTCCCAGCCAGGGTGTTGATCAGGGTTGATTTGCCGGTGTTGGGAATGCCGAACACCATGACCCGCAACGGCCATCCCGGACGCCCGCGATGCGGCACCGTTTTCTGGCAGAGCTTGAGCAGCTGTTTAGCATCGGCGTGCAGCCTGGCAGAGAGCGGCAGGGCGCAGACGCCGGACTCCTGTTCAAAATGGCGCACCCATGCCTTGGTGACAGCCGGGTCGGCCAGGTCGTTTTTGTTCAATACCTTGATGCAGGGCTTGTTGCGGCGCATCTCGTCAAGCTGGTGATTGGAGCTGGATGACGGAAGACGGGCATCAAGCACCTCGATGATCACATCGATCTTGCGGATCGCTTCGGCCATTTTTTCCTGCGCCTTCCCCATATGTCCCGGATACCATCGAATCGTCATGTATGTTATTCCTCTTGGAGATGCGTTTTAGTACAGATCATACTTCAGCAGCCGGCATTCAATCGCCCCGTTAAACAAGATGTAGCGGCGTGAGGCCTTAAGGCCTATATATTTTGCCAGTTCAAGGTTGCCGGTCAGAACATATCCGGTCCAGCCGCGGCACCGTTTCTTCATGACATCGCCGATCTGACAGTACAGTTCCCGCAGATCATCTTCCTCACCCAACCGCTTGCCGTAAGGAGGGTTGAGGATTACCACGCCTTTGTCCCCTTCAGGCCGGAACTCCTGAAGCGCGGCATGAAAAAAGTGAATCTGTCCTTCCAGGCCCGCTTTGGCCGCATTCCTCCCCGCCAGGAGAAGAGCCCTGTTGTCGAGATCATATCCGGTTATCAAACCAATCGGTAGTCTGCGGATATCCTTCTCGGCTTCAGTGCAGATCTGATTCCAGAGCCCGCTATCAAAATCCTGCCAATGCTGAAACCCGAACTGGCGCTGCAAACCTGGCGGAATATGCGCTGCTAAAAGCGCCGCC
>JAQUCU010000295.1 GCA_028686055.1 Desulfuromonadaceae bacterium | reverse complement strand
GGGGTTGCTGGGCACGGTACTGGGGATCATGCTCACTTTTTACAATATTGGACAGGATGCGGCTATGGACACCGGCAAGATTATGACCGGTCTGGCCCTGGCTCTGAAGGCAACGGCAGTGGGTCTGGTGGTGGCCCTGATTGCGGTGGTGCTCTACAACGCACTGCTGCGTAAAGTTAAAGTTTTAATGCTTCAATGGGAGATCGCCAATGGACGAAAAGCCGTTTGAGACCATGAACGTCATTCCGTTTGTGGACATCATGCTGGTGCTGTTGACCATCGTGCTGACCACCTCAAGCTTTATCGCCACCGGCAGGATTCCGGTCAACCTGCCCCAGGCATCCAAAAGCGCAGCAGAGACCCGGAAAGTACAGATCATTGAACTAAGCCCGGGGGGAGACATGTTCTTTAACGGCAAACCGGCAACTCCGGAGACGCTGGAGACAACCCTGCGTCCCTTGGGACGCGAGACACCGTTTATGGTGCGGGCCGACAAGAACATCCCCCTGCAGAAATTTATTGATGTAGTTGATGTCCTGAAACAGCTGAATTTCACCAAGGTGGCGGTACAGACGGAAAGTAAATAACAACCAAATAATCACGGAGAGACAATCATGAATATCACAAGTCGCTTTACAAGAATTTTTACGGTACTCGCTGCAGCTATCCTGCTGCCATGCCTTGCCTCGGCCCACACACTCTGGGTCAATGCAACCGACTATGCACCCAATTATACGAAAAAAATGGGCGCCCGCTCCAAGTGCTATATCGGCTTCGGACACCGATATCCGGTTGATGATTTTATGTCTTCGGAACGAGTAAGCGAATATGCCCTGATCAGCAATGGTGCCAAAAGTGTTATTACACCAGCTTCAACCATCGGTTTCATGGAGACCGACCTTCGTTTCCAGCAACCAGGCTTCTACATGATTTCAGTCGTCACCAAGCCTGGCTTTGTCACCATGTACCAGGAAAACGGGGCAACACAGCGCAAGCCTGTACCCAAAACCGGCATTAAAGATGTGCAGATGAGTAAATATTTCGAGTCTTATGCCAAGAGTCTGATTGTGGCCGGAGAACCTGCCGGAAACGACTTTCAGACACCAGTGGGACACCGCCTTGAGATCATTCCCCTGCAAAATCCCCATTCACTGAAAGGTGACGGCAGCAGTTCAATCCAGCTAAAACTGCTCTTTAACGGACAGCCACTTGCCAACAGCACCATCCACGCCATGTACAGCGGCTATGCTTCAAAAGAAAGCTATCCCTATGAAGTGAAAACCGATCAAAACGGCATTGCCACCCTCAAACTGACCCATCGCGGACCGTGGTTGATCAAGGCCAACCACACTCTGCCCGCCCCCAAAGAGATGCAGGAGCAGTGTGATGATCTTGATTACACGGCTACCCTGACCTTTGAAATTATCTGAACGTGAAATTTAAATATTAACAAAACTGATAATATAACACTTTCGCCAGCCACGCTTCCTCCGCGACATCCCGGTTCTCAAGCCCAGCCAGCAGACTTCAATTATAACCAGACAAACGTATCGACCTTTCTTATCCCGACCGGTCAGCAATCGACCATTAAGCGATACGGACATTCATTATTTAGCCGTTTCTGCCGGACCCTCTTTTTGTTAAAGGGCGAAACGGCAGCAGCGGCCTGCAAGAAAGGAATGGCAGACCATGACCCTTGATCAGATACAGCCCGGCAATGACTGCCGGATTATTGATCTTTTCTCCAGAGACAAACTTGGCAAGCGTCTGTTAAGCATGGGCTTTTTCCCCGGTCTCGAGTTGCGGGTGGTACGTAACGCCCCGCTGAACGATCCGATGGAAATTGAAATCGGCACCAGCTTTCTCAGTCTCAGACGCCATGAGGCCCGTTATATTGAGGTTGAACCGGCGTGAGTAACCACACAACACCTCGCATAGCGCTGGCCGGACAGCCCAACTGCGGTAAATCAACCCTGTTTAACGTGCTGACCGGCGCAAATCAGCGGGTTGCCAACTGGCCGGGGGTGACGGTTGACAAGCTGAGCGGCTGGACCCGGGTTGCAGGCAAAAAGGTCGAAATCATCGATCTTCCCGGCACCTACAGCCTGACCTCGTCATCACCGGAAGAACGGGTTACCCGCGGCTATCTGTTGCATGACAAACCAGACCTGGTGGTTAATGTAATTGATGCCTCCAATCTGCGGCAAGGCCTGTCTCTGACCCTGCAACTGCTGGAGATGGGGCTGCCGCTGATCGTTAACCTGAACATGATGGATGCCGCTGAAAAAGCCGGAATTCTCATTGACATAACTGCACTTGAGCGGCTGTTGCAGGTGCCGGTAATTCCTTCGACCATGCATCGGAGCCAAGGCAAGCAGGCGCTGCTGCAAGCCATTGCCGGCCGACTGCAGGGCCAGCCGCACCAAACTCCCTGCAGAATCGATTATGGCGCCATGGAAAGCTATCTGAAGGAGATGGAGACACGGCTTTCCGGGCATATAACCGGTTCTGCTTCACTCCCGTTGCGTTGGGCAAGTGTCAAGCTACTGGAAGGCGATGATCAGGTCCGAACACAGTTGCGGGAAACCGTTGACAATGCTGCCTATCTGATCGGCTTTGCGGATGAACTCCGTTA
>JAQUCU010000098.1 GCA_028686055.1 Desulfuromonadaceae bacterium | reverse complement strand
CCCTGTATTCTGGCGGGGATGACGCTCCGTCATACAATCCTGAAAGGAGACAGTTACTATGAAGAATAAACTTGAACAGCTCTTTTACTTCGGCCTGGGGAGCGCCCTGATGGCCAAGGAGAAGCTCGAGGAGGCGGGGGAATCCGCCCGCAGCCGCAAGGAAGAGGGCGACCAGAAGGCGCGCGAGTTCTTTGACCAGGCCGTGGCGAAGGGGAGCGAAGAGCGGGAGCAGGTAAAGGAGAGTATCAGGGAGCTGCTGAAGGAGGCTGTTGACGAGCTGGGACTGGCAACCCGCGCCGATGTGGATGCGCTGCGCGAAGAACTGGCAAGGCTGCGTCAGGGGCAGTCCTGATTCCGTGAACAGAGTCTCACTGCTTATCCGCCTCTACCATCCATCGAGGATCTACTCGGTCTTCCGGGTGCTGCTGACGATCTTTCTTCTGCTCCGGAACCGGGCCGGCTGGCTGGGGGTGGGGCCGCTGGCGCCGCCGCAGCTGGTGACGGCCATTGAGGGGCTGGGGGCCAGCTTCATCAAGCTGGCACAGGTGCTGGCCACCCGGGCCGATTTCTTCGACGGCAGCTATCTTGAGGCGCTGAGGCAGCTGCACGACCAGCTTCCACCGATGCCGGAGGAGGATTTCCAGGCCGTCTTTGACCGTGCTTTTGCGGGCGGAGACTGTTTCAGCACTTTTGACCGGGAGCCGCTGGCCTGCGCCTCGATCGGCCAGGTGCACCGGGCCGTGCTGCCAAATGGCGCCCTGGTGGCGGTCAAGCTGCGCCGCAACCGGATCGAAGAGGTCGTGCGCGCGGATATCCGCCTGCTCGGGTGGTTTCTGACGCTGCTGCGGCCGCTGTTCTCGGAGTATACCCGCAACTCCATCGAAGCGGTGCTGGCGGCCTTCAGCCGGACGATCCTGCAGGAAGTCGATATGCAGGCCGAGCTGGCCAACCTGGAGCGGTTCCGCCATGCCTATCCGGATTCGGGCATCCGCATGCCGGTTCCATACCCTGATTTCAGCTCCCGCGATGCCCTGGTGATGAGCTTCGAGGAGGGGTTCCGCTTTGACGACCGGGAGGGGTTGAGCACGCTGCAGGTCTCCTTTGCCGGGCTGATGGAAAAACTGGTGCTGTTCTACACCGAACAGATCCTCGTCAGGGGATTCTTCCACGCCGACCCGCACCCGGGCAACCTGCTCGTCACCTCCGCGGGCGAACTGGTGCTGCTGGATTTCGGCATGGTCAGCCGGATTCCCAACGCGACCCGCCTGGCGATGATCAATGCGGTCAAGGCGGCGTACGAGCGTGACTTCGAGCTGCTGGCGCAGGCTACCCGCAAGCTGGGGATCATCACCGACAGTGCCCCGCAGGATGAGCTGACCGCCCTGTCGGAGGAGATCTTCCGCATCTTCGACAATGACCATCTGAGCGCCACCAGCATGCAGGAGCTGGCCTTCGGCGTGATGGGCGCCCTGAAGGATTACCCGTTCAAGCTGCCCCAGGAAATTGTCTATGTCATGCGTGTCAGCTCGATCATCGAAGGGCTCGGCACCACCTATGTCGACAACTTCAACGGGATCAAGGATATACTGCCGATTTTGAAGGCCAACCTGACCCGCGCCCTGGGGGAGCACAACAGCGTCTGGGGCCTCGTCGGTCACGAACTGGCCCAGCTGCCGCTGACCCTCGTCAAGGCCCGCCACCTGGTTGATACCCTGCAGCAGGGGGAACTGGTCGTGCGCCTGTCCGATGAGGACCGCCGGATGCTGCTGCGCCCGCTGCTGCAGTCGCTGCAGCGGCTCGCCTGGACCGCCCTGCTGGTGGCAGCGGCCTTTTATCTGCGGGGGACGGGGCACCCGGCTGCCGGGTGGGCATCGCTGGCCTGCTTCAGCGCTGCTGCGGCCAGGCTTTTGTGGTGGGGAAAAGCCGGCTGAAGGGTGTGCGGCCGGTGGCAGGCGCCGCAGCTGGCTCCGTCCTGCAGTTTTGACCAGAGCACGAGATTTTCCGAATCGCACCAGTCGCAGCACCAGAAGTAGTATTCCCCGCTTGATCCTGTCTTCATCGATGTGTCACTCCTCTGTTTTTTCTCCCAGTATACCGCGCGAATAGTACGATCACGTTACGGTTGGATATAATCTTTGTGAATTTATTGCGTCAGAGCCGCAGCGTAGTACAATTTCTACAAGAAGTTCATCTGCCTGCAACATGTCTGTAACAATTGCATGATATAAGTGAACGACCTATAGTGGCATCTGTCCGATCTGATTGCCAACCACCAGCGGGAGAATGATATGAAGAGAGTGCTGATCGTCGAGGATGAAAAAGATCTGGCGGAGCTGCTGGCTTTCAACCTTGAGAAGGAAGGGTATGCCACTACCTGCGTCCATGACGGCAGGCTGGGGCTGGAGCGGGCCGTGGCCGACCTGCCTGACCTGATCCTGCTGGACCTGATGCTGCCGGGGCTGCTGGGAACGGAGGTCTGCAAGGAGCTGCGCAGGGACCGGCGCACCGCCCATATCCCGGTTATCATGATCACCGCAAAGGGGGATGAGATCGACCGGGTCGTCGGCTTCGAGGTCGGCGCCGACGATTACATCGTCAAGCCGTTCTCGATGCGCGAGGTGGCTCTGCGGGTGAAGGCGGTCATGAGGCGCCTTGAGCATGAGGTTCAGGCGCCGGTTCCGGACCTTTTCACTATCGGCGATATCGCCATCGACAAGAAACGCCATACCGTTGTCAGCGCCGGGGTCGAGATAGAGCTGACAAGTACCGAGTACAAGCTGCTCCTCTATCTGGCGGAGAAAAAGGGATACGTGCACAGCCGCGAAAAGCTGCTGCAGAATGTCTGGAGCTACAATAATGCCGGTGACACCAGAACCGTTGACACCCATGTGACGCGTCTGCGCGGCAAACTGGGCGCGCCGGGGGATATCATCAAGACCGTCCGCGGTTTCGGCTACAAGATCGAGGAGTAAAAAATGGGATTCCGCACCAAACTAATGCTGTCCTACTTCGTCCTGATTGTTCTGATGGCCGGGAGTTTCTATCTCTACTTCAACCATACCATGGAGATCGGGATGATCGAGGAGAGCCGGGACAACCTGATCAGCCAGACACAGCTGGCCCGGCTGCTTGTGACCGGCAACAGGCAGGTTACACCGCCGCAGCAGCTTGCCGAATCGATTGGAACGGCTACCAGGGCCAGGGTGACATTGATCGCACCTGACGGCACGGTGGTGGGTGATTCGGAGGTGGGGCAGGCGGGGCTGGCACAAATGGAGAACCACCTGCAGCGTCCCGAGGTGCAGGAAGCGCTTGCACATGGAAAGGGCACCTCCCTGCGCTATTCCGAGACCATCAGGATCTCGATGCTTTACTCGGCAATGACGTACGGCAGCGGAGCGGGCGGCGGCATCATCCGCCTTGCCCTGCCGCTGGAATACCTCACCTCGGCGCGGAACACCCTCCATGGCGTGGTCGGAGGTGCGACAGCGGCAACGATACTGGTCGCCCTCCTGTTCAGCTATCTCTTTTCCAACCTGACGTCCCGGCCGCTGCGTGACATGGCGGATGCCGCCGCTCGCATCGGGCACGGGGCCAACAAGGTCAGGATCCCGGTGGCTTCCAAGGATGAGATCGGCATTCTTGCCGGCGTACTCAATGACATGTCGGAGAGGATTGAAGTCCAGGTGCAGCGCCTTTCGGCTGACAAACAGCGCCTCGATACGATCCTGTACAGCATGGGGGAAGGGGTCATGGTGGCGGCTCCTGACGGGACCATACGCCTCGTAAACCCGGCCTTCCGCCGCCTCTTTTCAATTTCCGGCGAGGTTGAAGGCAAACGGCTGGTTGAAATCTCGCGGCATCCCGACCTGCTGGAGGCTTTTAACGACCTTGACAGGCCGGATGTGAACGAGCTCGTACGGGAAATTTCCATCCCGCCGAACGATTGCACCCTCTTTACCCACTGGGTTCCGCTGGTTGTGGATGGAATCAGGCAGGGTGTTGTTGCGGTATTTCACGATATCAGCGACCTGAAGAAGGCGGAAAACATGCGCCGGGACTTTGTCGCCAATGTTTCCCATGAACTGCGGACACCGGTGACGATAATCAAGGGATACGCGGAAACTCTGCTGGACGGGGTACTGGACGCGGACCCTGCAAAGGCCAAGCAATTTGTCGGGATTATTCACAATCACTCGGAGCGGCTTACCGATCTGATAAACGACATTCTTGCACTCTCCAGCCTCGAATCAAAAGAGGCGCTGCTCGAGCTCGCTCCGGTTGATATTTCGGGGACGATGGCCAGGGCCTGCATGCTGTTTCAGGAAAGCGCGGCGCAGAAAAATATTACGATCATAAATGAAGCAAAGGGTGGTGTCCTGCCACGAGTGATGGCGGATCAGGGGCGGATTGAGCAGGTCGTGGTGAACCTCCTTGAGAACGCGATAAAATACACTCTTGATGGCGGGTCAGTCCGGCTGTTTACCGAAGATTGCGGTGAATTTGTCCGGGTTTCCGTCGCAGACACCGGCATCGGCATCCCGTATAAGGACCTGCCGCGGATCTTTGAGCGCTTCTACCGGGTGGATGAGGCCAGAACCCGCGACCAGGGAGGGACCGGGCTCGGCTTGGCTATCGTCAAGCATATCGTGCAGCTGCACGGCGGCGAGGTTTCCGTGTCCAGCGAAACGGGGAAGGGGTCGATATTCTCGTTTACGCTGAAGAAGCAGGGCTGACATACAGAAAGTAACGGAAGGTTTTCCAACCTGTAACACCGCTGTAACAGTGGTCTGTTATGATGCGGGTATAAAGAGGTAACAAACCCACAGGAGGAATAGTACATGTATAAACAGATCAGAAATACCGTTGTCGCCCTGGCGGCCGTCTGCGCCATGGCAGGGACTGCCGGTGCGGGGACGCTGATTAACGGTGCGGGAGCCACGTTCCCCTACCCGATCTACTCCAAATGGTTCAACGAGTACGCCAAGATCGATACTTCGGTTAAATTCAACTACCAGTCCATCGGCAGCGGCGGCGGGATCAAGCAGATCACCGCACAGACCGTCGATTTCGGCGCCAGCGACAAGTTTCTCACCGATGCCGAGCTGAAAGCAGCCCCCGGCAGGCTGATCCACATCCCTACCGTCATGGGTGCCGTTGTTATCACCTACAATGTTCCCGGTGTCAAAACAGGCCTCAAGTTGACTGCAGAAGATGTGTCAGGCATCTACCTCGGAAAGATCACACAATGGAATGACCCGAGGATCGCCGCCGCTAATCCGGGAGTCAGGCTGCCCGCCAAACCGATCATCGTCGTACACCGTTCAGACGGCAGCGGTACGACAGCCATATTCACCGACTATCTCTCCACTGTCAGCCCTGAATGGAAGAGCAGAGTCGGTATGGGCACCTCGGTCAGGTGGCCTGCAGGTCTGGGCGGCAAGGGCAACGAGGGCGTCGCCGGACAGGTGAAGATCACCGCGTACTCGGTGGGGTATGTGGAGCTGGCATATGCCTTTGAGAACAGACTGCCGTTCGCCACCGTGAAGAACCGCGACGGACGCTATGTCGTGCCTTCCATCAAGAGCACCACGGCCGCTGCTGCCGGCGCTGCCAGGCATATGCCGGCCGACTACCGGGTCTCCCTCGTGAACCAGCCGGGCAAGGACGCCTACCCGATCGCCGGTTTTACCTGGCTGCTGGTGTATGAGAATCAGAAGGACAAAGTCAAGGGTAAAAAACTGGTCGAGTTCCTCCGGTGGGAGCTTAAAAAAGGTCAGAAGCTGGCGGCACCGCTGCTCTATGCCCCGCTTCCGCCCAATGTTGTCAGGATGGTGGAAAAGACCATCGCCGGCATCAGATAGCCAGGCAGCATGATATATCAGAGAGGCGCAGATCGACTCGCTCTGCGCCTCTTAACCGTTTCAGGGACAGTGCCGTTATGAACAGGTTTGATACCAACAGGATGGAGGCGATCGTGTCGCACGAAGAACAGCTACGGGACACCGTTTCCGCAGGGGGATTCAGCGGAGACCGGATATTCAGGATGATAACGCTCGGCTTCGCCCTCAGCATCATACTCATCCTCCTTCTGATTACGATCGGAATGGCGGTCGAGAGTATTCCGGCCCTGAAACAGTTCGGCTGGCGCTTCATCACCGGTGCCAACTGGGACGCGGTGCAGGGTCGGTTCGGAGCGCTTCCGTATATATGGGGTTCCATCGTTTCGTCGCTTCTGGCCATTGTCGCGGCCACTCCGCTGGCGGTCGGCACGGCGCTGTTCATCACCGAAATTGCACCGAAAAAACTGGGCGGCGCAATCGCTTCCCTGGTAGAGCTGCTGGCTGCCATTCCGAGCGTCATCTACGGCCTGTGGGGCATTCTCGTCATGATCCCCTGGCTTCAACAGACAGTCGAGCCGTTTCTCGTCGATCACTTCGGTTTCCTCCCCTTTTTCCGCGGCGCCCCCTACGGCGTCGGCATGCTGGCGGCGGTCATGATCATCATGATCATGATCATTCCGATCATCACCTCCATAACAAAGGAGGTGCTCCTGACCGTCCCCGTAAGCCAGAAGGAGGCTGCCGTGGCCCTGGGCGCCACCACATGGGAAACGATCCGCATGGCGGTTCTGCCGTACGGCCGCTCCGGCATCCTTGGCGCCGTGGTTCTCGGCCTCGGCCGGGCGATCGGGGAAACAATGGCGGTAACCATGGTCATCGGCAATACGCCGCAGATATCGCTGTCGCTGCTTGACCCCGCCTACACGATGCCGAGCGTTATCGCCAACGAATTTGCCGAAGCCTCTTCTAACCTCCACTCTTCGGCGCTCATGGAGATAGGGCTGATTCTGCTGGTAATGACCCTGCTCATCAACATCACGGCGCGCTTCCTCATCTGGGGAGTCGCCCGCCAGGGTGCCGCCGGAGGTCGTATATGAACGGCATGGTCGCCAGGTCGTTAAAAAACGGCGTAATGATGCTGCTGATGGGAACGGCGACACTCCTCGTGCTCACACCGCTGGTGCTGATCTTCGTCCATATCGTCAGAGAAGGGGCCGGTTCGATCAACCTGGATTTCTTCACCAACATCCCGAATCCGCCCGGTGAAAGCGGAGGCGGCATGGCCAACGGCCTGGTCGGTTCGGCTGTTATTCTCTTCATGGCGTCGTTAATCGGCATTCCAACGGGGATATTCGGCGCACTCTACCTTTCCGAATACGAGGGACACCGCCTGGCACAGGTAATCCGCTTCAGCGCCGATGTCCTCGCCGGTGTTCCGTCCATTATTACCGGCCTGGTCGCCTATACGCTGATAGTGGTGCCGATGCATGGTTTTTCGGCCGTTGCAGGGGCGGTTGCCCTCGGATTGATCATCATTCCCATTGTCCTGCGCACCACCGAGGAACAGCTCAAAATGGTGCCGGGGACGCTGCGTGAAGCGTCACTGGCCCTGGGTGTTCCCTTCTGGCGCACGACCTTGCAGGTAACCCTGCGCAGCGCCCTCAAGGGGATCATCACCGGCATTCTCCTCTCGATTGCCAGGGTGGCGGGAGAGACGGCGCCGCTGCTCTTCACCGCCCTCGGCAACCAGTTCTGGAGCAGTAAACTTACCGAGCCGATGGCGGCGCTGCCGCTGCAGATATTCAATTTCGCTATTTCCCCATACGAGGACTGGCATCGTCTGGCCTGGGCCGGCGCTCTGGTCCTGGTTGTCATCATGTTCGGAATTTCTCTGGTGGCGCGGTTTTTCGGCAGGGAAAGGTCGATGGGATGATGCGCGGCGCGCATGCGAAACGCGGGACAGGGGAACAGCTTTTTAAAGCCACAGCAGACAGAGGAGTTCATGACAAACAAGATAACGATTGAAAATCTGAACGTTTATTTCAGCGCCACGCATGCTATAAAAAATGTGTCCCTGGACGTTCCGCAAAACAGGGTGACCGCCATTATCGGCCCTTCCGGCTGCGGCAAGTCAACCCTGCTGCGTTCCATAAACAGGATGCACGACATGATCCCCTCGGCGCGGGTCACCGGCAGCATCATTCTGGACGACACGGATATCTACGGCCGCTCCAGCAACCCGGTGCTCATCCGCCGCCGCGTGGGGATGGTCTTCCAGAAGCCGAATCCGTTTCCCGCGATGTCGATCCATGATAACGTTATTGCCGGCTACAAACTGAGCGGCCGCCTGAACAGGGGAGATGCGGACGAAATCGTGGAGTCGAGCCTGAAAAGGGTCGCCCTCTGGGACGAAGTCAAGGACCGCCTGAAAACAAGCGCCATGAATCTTTCCGGCGGGCAGCAGCAGCGCCTCTGCATCGCGCGGACGATTGCCGTCAAGCCGGATGTCATCCTGATGGATGAACCCGCCTCGGCTCTCGACCCGCTCTCGACCCTCAAGATAGAGGAGCTGATAGAAGAGCTGAAGGACAAGTACACCATTGTTATTGTCACCCATAACATGCAGCAGGCAGCCAGGGTGTCAGATATAACCGCCTTCTTTTATCTCGGAGAACTGATTGAAACCGGGGGGACACGCAAGATGTTCACCAACCCGGAAAAGAAGCAGACAGAGGACTACATCACCGGAAGATTCGGGTAGTACAGTACTATCTACAGCCGGTATCAACAGGTGAACAATAATACAAGACAGCAGCGGTCTCACGCAGAGACGCGGAGAAAGTCAAAAACAAAAGTTTTATGGTTTAACCCGAAAGACTGTACGCTTTTAATTCTGGTTTTCTCCGCGTTCTCCGCGGCTCCGCGTGAAACTTTTTTGGATTCCGGTTTGTCCGGGTGAGGAGACATAATGGAGCGACAACACATCAGTACCGCATTCGACATCGAGTTGAATGATTTGAAACAGAGCATCCTGGTCATGGGGGGGAAGGTGGAGCTGATGATCGCCAACTCGGTCAAATCGCTTGTCGACAGGGATACGGCATTGGCCGAACGCACCATTGCGCTGGATCACGAGGTCAATACGGCCGAGGTGGCAATCGACGAACGCTGCATGGAGCTGCTGGCGCTGCGCCAGCCGGCTGCCCGCGACCTCCGTTTCATTACGATGGCGCTCAAGATCGTCACCGACCTGGAACGTATGGGCGATCAGTGTGCCAACATCGCCAAGCGTGCCCGTGAGATCAACAGTGAACCGCCTCTGAAGCCGTATATAGACATCCCGCGCATGGCCCACCGCGCCGAGATGATGGTCAAGGAAGCGCTGGACGCCTTCGTGCGCGGCGACGCCGACCTGGCGGTCAAGGTCTGCAAGGACGACAGTTCCGTGGATGACCTGAACACCCAGATCCAGCGTGAACTTCTGACCTTTATGATCGAAAACCCGATGACGATCTCCCTCGGCATGAAACTCAACTACATCTCCAAGTCATTGGAACGTATCGCCGACCACGCCACCAACATCGCCGAAATGGTGATATTCATGGTCAAGGGGAAGGACATCCGCCACACGATCGCGTAGAGCCGCTGCAGCAGCAGGTTCTGAACATGCCCTCTTTTCTGAAGCGGAACCCACTGGTTCCGCTTCAGCTGTTTCCGGACGGAAAAATTTTATACCCAACAGTGAAACTTTGGTGTACATGAACAGCTGCAGATCAATCCGCCGGTGACACTCCGTTTACAGCCCGGCCACGCCGACAGGAATCTTCATGGACAGCACCCGTCAGAATAACCGCACGCGCTGGACCCTCTTTGCCGTTCTGGCGCTGATGTATATTCTGGTTTACTTTTACCGCATTTCGCTGGCGGTGGTGGCCGGTGATATCACGCGCGAACTCCACCTGACGCCGGAGCAGCTTGGAACTCTGTCGGGAATGATGTTCTACGTCTATGCCGCGGCGCAGATCCCTCTCGGGCCGATGATAGACCGGCTCGGAAGCAGGCTTGTGATCAGCGGCTGCGGAGTGCTGACCACGCTCGGCGGAATTCTCTTTTCCCGGGCTGATACGCTCGCGGTCGCGATGGTCGCCCGGATGCTGATCGGGGCCGGCACAGCTTCGGTGCTGATGGCGACCTTTACGCTCTTCAGCCACTGGTTCAGCAAGCAGGAGTTCGGGCGGGTCTCCGGTTTCATGGTGGCGACCGGCAACCTCGGCAACCTTGCCGCCACGGCACCGCTGGCGCTTGCAGTCGGGGCTTTCGGCTGGCGCAGCTCTTTTCTGGCCGTCGGCGCCGCGCAGGCCGTGGTGACGCTGCTCGTCTTCATCACAGTGCAGGACAGGCCGGACAAAGGTACTGCCCATGAAGAGCCGGCATCAATCCGGAAAATCTCAATGATGGCGGCGTGGGGCGAGATCTTCGGCACCCGGGATTTCTGGCTGCTGGGGATTCTTGCGTTTTTCTGGTACGGCAATTACCTGGCACTGCAGGCGTTATGGGGGGGGCCGTATCTGATGGAACTGCTGCATCTTTCCCGCGGGACTGCCGGGAGCATGCTGATGTTCACCTCATTCGGTTTTATCGTCGGCAGCTCTTTTGTCGATACCGTTGCCCGGCGCTTCTTCCGCTCTTACAAGAAAACCCTGATGGCCGGACAGCTGGCGCTGCTGCTGCTCATGACGGCCTTTCTCGGCTGGTCGGAAGCGCTGCCGCAGCCGTTGCTGGCGGGGCTGTTTTTTGTTGTCGGGCTGGCAGTTTCCAGCGGGGTGATGATTTACCCGATTATCCGCTCCATGTTCCCGGTCGGCATCGTCGGTACGGCGCTGACATCGCTCAATTTCTATGTACTGATGGGGGCGGCGCTGACACAGCAGGTCATGGGGGTCATCGTGGGGTCGTTCGGTGGCAGGGGGGGGAGCATCTCTGGGGGGGCACTGCATACGGCATTTCTGTTCCCGATAGCCGGGCTGGCACTCTCGATCGCCCTCTATTCACGGGCCAGGGGGTACGGGCAGCTGAGCTGATGATCTAGTCCAGCTCCTCACCCACTATTTCCATCTCGTCGGTGATTTCAACCAGTGCCGGATCTTTTTTCCGGAA
>JAQUCU010000294.1 GCA_028686055.1 Desulfuromonadaceae bacterium | reverse complement strand
GGCGCACGATAGTCGTCGTCACCCGAACCTCTTCAGGACCTGATTCGGCTGGCCTGGATGCCGTCAGCTTGGCCACCGCTTCATCATCAACGCTGGAGGTTCCGGCCTTGACGTCGTAGCCCAACGCCTTCAGCCTGGCAAGCACCTCCTTGGTATCGATGCCCAGCTTTTCCGCAAGATTGCTTACCCGGGTCTTATTCATCGACCGCTCTCCTCCTCCAGGTAGTTCCTGTATCGCTCAATTTCCTTAACAAGTGACTGTGCAAAGCCGCTGGACGACACGGCTACAGCGCTTCGATCCGACTCTTTACCTACCAGCTGTCCCAACAAATCCTTGGACAGCCCCCAAACAACCGGCACAGCAGCTCGCGCTGCCATCCCCTTAAGTTTATCAGCAATGCTTGTAGAGATATCCGTTGCCAACACCAACAGCTTTGGCAACTTGCCCCCTTTTAACGAACGCTCAATTGCATCTCCACCAGAAACCGTTGCACCCGCCTTGTTTGCCAAGGAGAGATAACCACCGATCCGTTGTTCCATGATCTGCAAGAGCAAGGCATTCAATGCCTGACCATCCACAGCAGTTACGGCACCTTTGAAGGAACGGCTGAACTGTTTCCTGGTGACCGCTTCCAGCAGACAACGGCGTGACTGGCAGGTATAGGCACCTCGACCGGGCAGCTTTTCTTCCAGATCCGGCGTTACGGTACCGTCAGGTGCCAGCACAAAACGGAGAAATGTTCCTTTGTCCCCTTCGCGGCGGCAGGCAATGCAACTCCGCTGTGGTCCTGGCCCTGCCTGAAATGACATCAATTATACTCCGGACTCCTGCGGTTCAGGTTGCTCTGACTCCATGTCAGCATCAGTAACTGTCTCTTCAGGCAGTTCTTCAACCAGAGTACCGTCAAAAGAAGCAAAGGCATCAAGATCGGCCTCTTCCTCTTTTCCTTCGCCCTTAATATCGATCCGACAGCCGGTCAAACGGGCAGCCAAACTGACATTCTGCCCCCGCTTTCCAATGGCAAGAGAAAGCTGATCATCTGGCACAATTACTTCCAATGTCCGTTGTTCCTCATCCATAAACACCTTAACCACCTGAGCCGGGGAAAGTGCATTACAGACAAAACGGGCCATATCCGCAGACCAGGGAATTATATCAATTTTTTCACCACGCAGCTCAGACACCACATTCTGTACCCGTGAACCGCGCATGCCGACACAAGCCCCCACCGGATCAATATCGCGGTCATGGGAGGCAACGGCTATCTTGGCCCTGCTGCCAGGATCACGCACTACGTTGACGATTTCGACCAGTCCTTCACCAATCTCCGGCACCTCTGCCTCAAACAGTTTGGACAACATCTGGGGATGGGTACGGGAAAGGATAATCTGGGGACCTTTGGTGGTCATGGCAATATCGGTAATAATAGCCCGAATACGGTCACCCGGACGATAGACTTCCCGCGGCATCTGCTCCTTACCCGTTAAAATTGCTTCAGCACGGCCCAGATCGATCAACAGATCACCACGTTCAAAACGGCGCACCTGACCGGTCACAATCTCCCACTGACGGTCCTTGTACTCATTAAAGACGGTTTCGCGTTCAGCCTCGCGTACCTTCTGGATTATGACCTGCTTGGCAGTCTGGGCAGCGATACGTCCAAAGTCACCGGAGTCAATCTTCTCACCCAGCTCATCGCCAACCTCGCACTCAGGGTCCATCTCACGGGCTTCATCCAACGAGATCTCTGTATAGGAATCCTGCACCTCGTCCACCACGACCACATACTCAAACAGTTCAACCTCACCGGAATCGTTATTGTAGTGGGCCTCCAAGTTACGGGTATTACGATACTTCTTGTTGGCAGCAGACAGCACGGCCTGTTCCATCGCCTCGATCACAACCTTACGGTCGATCCCCTTCTCCTTCACGAGCTGCTCGATGGCCTGCTTGAGACTTACTATTGTATCCACGGCACGAATCTCCTTATGCGGTCACGGATTAAATGATACTGCAAACGCTTGGTTGCGTTAAAATTCAAATTCTAAATGTGCTTTTACAATCTTGTCATGGGGAATGCGGGCTAACGGCCCCTCCTTGAGACGGAGAACCACAACACCTTCTTCAACCCCCTCAATAGTACCCAAAAAGGTCTTACGGGGACTCCCCTTTTCATCTTTCAGCAACTCAGCGGTCTTGATAACCGCCAATCGGCCGTGATAACGTAAAAAATCCTGTTCTTTTTTCAGAGGACGATTAAGACCGGGGGACGAAACCTCAAGTGTGTAGTGAGTGGGGATACAGTCATCAACATCCAGCTGCACTGACAACTCGCGACTGAGCTCGGCACAGTCGTCCAGATTCACCCCATCCGGCTTATCAATAAAGACCTGCAGCAGATGCCCTCGACCAACCTTCTTGAATTCGAGGTCCACCAGCTCAAGCCCCATTGAATCAACAAGTAATTGAAGCAGGTTTTTTACCCGCTGTATGGGATCAACTCCGGTCATCTGCTAACTCCAGGCAACAAAAAAGTGGGCCTTGCGAGCCCACTTTGTCAGAAAGAACAAAATGTAGTGTTTTGAATAGCACGGCTATACGGTGGTTGCAAGGTTTTTATTGTTACATCCACACTAATCTGCAAACCATGATTGTT
>JAQUCU010000097.1 GCA_028686055.1 Desulfuromonadaceae bacterium | reverse complement strand
TGTCGGGGTCGATTACGATTTTGGCGACACCCCCGGCATGCTGCACCGCAAGGTGGCCCGCGGTACGCGCAACTTTGCCAGGGGACAGGCAATGACACGCGACGAGATGCTGGCCGCCATGCAGGTCGGCATTGACTTGGCAGGCCAATGCCGTGTCGAAGGGGTGGCGCTGGTCGGCACCGGCGAGATGGGGATCGGCAATACCTCCCCGTCCTCGGCGATGATCGCCGTCATCTCCGGTATCCCGGTCCGGGAACTGACCCACCGCGGCACCGGCATCAACGATGCCGCCCTGGAACACAAGATCCGCGTCATCGAACAGGGTCTGGCGCTCAACAGGCCCGATCCGAAAGATCCGCTCGATGTGCTGACAAAGGTGGGTGGGCTCGAAATCGCCGCGATCGCAGGACTGGTGCTCGGCTGCGCCGCCAACTCGGTCCCGGTCGTGGTTGACGGCTTTATCTCGACCGCCGGCGCCCTGATAGCTTCTGAACTGCATCCCAACGTACGTGACTACATTTTTGCCGCCCATGAGTCAGTGGAAATCGGTCACCGCTTCATGATGGAACGGATCGGCGTCCGTCCGATTCTGGACCTGGACTTCCGTCTCGGTGAAGGGACCGGTACCGCCCTGGCAATGGGGCTGATCGAGGCCGGGGTAAAGATCATGAAGGAGATGGCGACCTTCGAGCAGGCCGGTGTGACGCACTGACAGAAGCGGGGTGCCGCAGGCTCCCCTTTATATGCAGTTGACTGAACTTACCATAAACTGAAAAGGAACCGAACCGATGTCTACCCAGATCGAATTCGCCCGCCAGGGCATCATCACCCCCCAGATGCAGAGTGTGGCCGACAAGGAACAGCTTGAGGCTGAGTATATCCGCCTGATGACTGCCGAAGGGAAGATCGTCATCCCCTGGAACCACAACCGGAAGCCATCCCGGGTAGCCGGCATCGGTAAGGGGCTCTCCACCAAGGTCAACGCCTCGATCGGCACCTCGTCGGATATCATCGACTACGGCGCCGAAGTGAGGAAGGCGCTGGCGGCGCAGGAATCGGGTGCGGATACGCTGATGGAGCTCTCCGTCGGGGGCGACCTCGACCGTGTCCGGCGCGAAGTCATCGCCGCCGTCGACCTGCCGGTCGGCAATGTGCCGCTCTACCAGGCCTTCTGTGAAGCGGCCCGTAAGTATGGTGACCCGAACAAGCTGGACGAGGAGATGCTCTTCGATATCATCGAGCGGCAGTGCGCCGACGGCATGGCCTTCATGGCGGTGCACTGCGGCATCAACCGCTGCACGATCGACCGGCTGCGCAAGCAGGGGTACCGTTACGGCGGGCTGGTATCCAAGGGGGGCGTGTCGATGGTGGCGTGGAGGATCGCGAACAACCGCGAAAACCCACTCTACGAGAAGTTCGACCGGGTCGTCTCGATCCTGAAGAAATACGACACTGTACTCTCCCTCGGCAACGGCCTGCGTGCCGGGGCGATCCATGACTCATCGGACCGTGCCCAGATCCAGGAACTGATTTTCAACTGTGAGCTGGCCGAAATCGGCCGCGACATGGGGTGCCAGATGCTCGTCGAAGGGCCGGGGCACGTGCCGCTGGACGAGATCGAGGGAAACATCCAGCTGCAGAAGCGCATGAGCGGCGGAGCGCCGTACTATATGCTCGGCCCGATCGCCACCGACGTTGCCCCCGGTTTCGACCACATCACCGCCGCGATCGGCGCTGCCCAGTCGAGTCGCTTCGGCGCCGACCTGATCTGTTATATCACCCCGGCCGAACACCTGGCCCTGCCGAACGAGGAGGATGTGCGCACCGGTGTCAAGACCGCCAAGATTGCCGCCTACATCGGCGACATGAACAAGTACCCTGAAAAGGGGCGCCAGCGGGACAAGGAAATGTCCAAGGCCCGCCGCGACCTTGACTGGGAGAAACAATTCCAGCTGGCGCTCTACCCGGAGGACGCCCGTGCCATCAGGGCCAGCCGGGTTCCGGAGGACGAGAACACCTGCACGATGTGCGGCGATTTCTGTGCCTCGCGCGGAGCGGGAAAGCTGTTTGCCTGCGATCTGAAGGGCGACAAGATCTGACGTGAATTCAATGAAAATCCTTCCTTCCGACAATTCATACCAAACCTTCTGTGCCATGACCGGCGGCTACCGTATGTTCCGCGTCATTTCCGAGGCGCTTCGTTCGGGGGTCATTGACCTGTTGGAAGAGGGCGAACGGACTGCCGAAGAACTGCTAGTGGCGACTGACATGCAGCCTGCGGAGGGGGGGCGTTTCGTCGAACTGCTGGTGAATGTGGGGCTGATCGAGCAGTATGACGGCCGCCTCTACCTGTCGCGCTTCAGCAGAACATACCTCAGCCGGACAAGCCCCACGAGCCAGCGCCATGTTATCGAGTTTGAACCGGTTCTGATGGAAAAATGGCGCCAACTGGGGGTCGTGCTGCACGAAGGGCAGGGGGCACTGACCCGCGAGCAGTCAGACGATGACTACCGGGAGCGTCTGCAGCTCTTCCAACGGGCGATGACCGAGGCTGCGGTGGTCCGCTCCCGTGAACTGTGGGATGCACTGACGGATCTGCCGGAACAGGGCACGATCATCGATATAGGAGCGGGGGAGGGGACCTATCTGCGCGAATTTCTGACGCAACATCCGTTGTGGCAGGGAATTGCGTGCGACCTGCCTGACGTCTGCGCACATGCCGCAACCGGTTCTATTCCGCAAAACCTGAGATTTCATCCCTGCAACATCCTGGAGCGCCGGGAACTGGCCTCCCTTGTCGCCGACCATCGTGCCGCGGTCGATCTGCTCCTCTTCTCCAACCTCTGCCACTGCTACAGCCCCGACGAAAACCGGTCCATACTGCAGCAGGCCGGGGAAATGCTGACCGTTGAGGGGCTGCTGGTCGTCCACGATTTCTACCGGGATGCCAACAGCTGCGGTGCCCTGTACGACCTGCACATGCTCGTCAATACCTATAACGGCCGCAGTTATACAACCGCCGAAACCGCCGCGCTGCTGGGTGGTGCCGGCTTTCCCCGTCACTCGATTGTTGAACTGCCATCCGACTCTCTTGCTCTGGTTGCCACCCGCACTACTCCATACCAATCCGCTTCGTCTCTGTTTACCCTGAAGAGCTTTGCCCTTTCAGGCGGTTTCTTCGCCGCGGTTGGGCTGGACCCGGCCCGCATCAGGAGCGAGGCGTGGGTCCGGGCCAAATGCGCCTACGGCTGCTCACAGTACGGCAAACGGTGGAGCTGCCCGCCGCACGCCATGGATCAGGCGGGGCTTGAGGAACTGCTGGGGTGCTATTCGCGGGCGCTGCTGGTCGTCGGCCAGCCACCGCTCAAGGGGTTTCAAGAAAAGTTGCTGGTGCTGGAGCGGGAGGCGTTTCTGGGCGGGTTCAAGAAGGCGCTGGTCTTCAGCGGCGGTCCCTGCTGCTGGTGCGAAGAGTGCGATGACACGCAGTGCCGCTTTCCGGAGAAGAGGCGCCCGTCACTGGAATCGTGCGGTTGCGACGTTTTCGCCCTCGCCGGGAGCTGCGGCATTTCGGTCGCCCCGCTGAGGAACGGCGATGATTTCGTGCAGTATGTCGGCTTGCTGCTGGTGGATTGATCATGTCTCTCTGTCGTAGATGCACAGCTGTTACGGGCCGGCCGGCAGCTTTCACCGTACAGATTCCGTGGTATGATATAGCATGAATATAGAATCGTTCGTCGTCACATACGGGTATCCGGCGCTTCTGGCCGGCGCTCTGCTGGAAGGGGAGACTGTCGTTATTATCGCCGGCATCATGGCGCACAGCGGCTATCTTCAGTTGCCGTGGGTAATGGGTGTTGCCTTCTGCGGAGCATTTTTTGCCGACCAGTTCTTTTTTCAGGTGGGGAAGCGAAGGGGGAAGCGGTTTTTCGAGAAGAGGCCGCAGTGGGAGAGTCGTATCGACAAGGTGCGTCGTTTTCTGGTCGGCTACCAGACCGTAGCCGTCCTCAGTTACCGCTTCATCTACGGTATGCGGACCATCACGCCGATCGTCATCGGCGCGAGCGGTTTTTCCACCCGGCGGTTCGTGTTCCTCAACCTCTGCAGCACCATCCTCTGGGCGGTGGTGGTCTCATCTGCCGGTTATTTTTTCGGCAACGTTGTCGCGGCGGTTCTCCATGATTTCCAAAAATATGAGCTCGCCGTTATGCTGGCTGTAGCAGTGGTGGGCGGCGGGATCTGGTTTTACCGCTACCGGCTGAAAAAGCGTTAGCCGGCCGATGGCCGAAGATGACTACGTGTTGTCAGCTTTTTTATACGACCAAATGAGCGTATTGACAACGCCACCCATAACCCGGATAACCAGACCATATGAAAATCGTCATCGTGGAAAACCCCCGCCCCCTTACGGCCGAACACTATAACGACGTGGCCAATGCACCGCTGTCGGCCAGCCTGAATTGCGGCTATGCCCTGGCAGTTGCCCGTCGGGCCGGGTGGAATACCGCATACCTGGACTTCACCGCCAGTAATCCTGACGCGGCTTCGATCGCGGAGACCATCCTCGCCGAGGACGCCGACATCGTGCTGCTCCACTGGGTCTACTCCTGGGGGCATGAAGAGCTTGTCCGCTCTATCCTCGAACTCTTACGCCGCGAAAGCGCCGCCAAACTGGGGGCCTTCGGCCTCTTTCCCTCCCTCTCCCCAAGCTGCCTTCTGCAGTTCGCACCGCAGCTTGACTTCATCCTGGCCGGAGAGTTTGAGGACACGCTGGCCGAACTGCTGCCACTCTTCGCGGAGCACCCTACAGTTGCTGCGCTGCCCGGTGTCGTACTGCGTAGCGGTAAATTAGTGCCGCGCCCGCTGATCGCCGATCTCTCCCTGCTGCCCGTTCCTGACGACGTCGGTGCCAATGTTGGCTACACGACTCTGAATATCGGCGCCAGCCGCGGTTGCTACGGTGAGTGCAGCTTCTGCTTCATCCATCGCTATTACGGCTGCAGCCGCCGCCGGGCCCGTTCTTCCGCTTCACTGGAGCGTGAGCTGGAGGTCCGCCTGTCGCGGCGCGATATTGGCAGCCTCTACTTCATCGATCCGACCTTCATCGGCCAGGGGGAGGGTGAGCGGGAAAGGGTCCGGGAGATCGGCCGGATGGCGGGGCGCTTCGGACTCCCGTTCGGTTTCGAGACGCGGGTTGATACCATTGACGGTGAGCTGTTAGCGACACTGGCCGGACTTGGAGCGACCTCCGTGTTTCTAGGGATAGAGTCAGGCTGCGATAGCGTCCTGCAGCGGATCGGCAAACGTATCAGCACCGGGCAGATCCGGCGCGCGGTGCGGGCAGTTCGGGACAGCGGGATAGAACTGCATCTCGGCTTTATAATGTTCGAACCCGATTCGACGCTCGCCGAGTTGGAGGAAAACTACAATTTTCTTGAGGAGATGGGGCTGCTTGACGATCATGAGCTGACCGCCAATCTGCTCTACCACAACCAGATCGTGCTGCACGGCTCGGCGGCCTGGGAGCGTTTCGGGGGTGAAGGGAGACTGCTGCTGGACGAGCGGCTGCCGTTCGAGGCCCGCTATCGTTTCCGTGACGGGCGGGTGGAACAGGTCTGCGCGGCGATGGGGCGGTTGACCTCAGGGTATTTCAGCACTATGGCCGGCATCATGCAGAACCGCTCTGCAGCAGCCGAAGGCTGCGGAGCCCAGAATCGGACCGGTGACCCTGATGGTACTGTCAACAAACTTCTGAAGGATGCGTTCCGCTCGCTCTACCGTGCCGCACAGACGCTGCAGTCGCAGGCGGTTGCCGATGTGGAAAGTGAGTATGCCGGACGGCTTTCCGCCACTTTTTGCTGTTACCCTCCGGTTCTCTGTGGTAATTGAATTGATATGCGCCTGATTCTTATTGCCTTTCAATTTCTGACCATCATCCCGCTGCCGTTCAGCATCCGCTGTGAAAAAGAGGACCTGGGACGTTCCACCGCTTTTTTCCCGGTCATCGGCCTCGTTATCGGCGTCATGCTGGCAGGGACCAACTGGCTGATTTCTCCCTGGGTCGCCCGGCCACTCTGCGATGCCCTGCTGATAACCCTGCTGACCCTGGTAACCGGCGCGCTGCACCTGGACGGTCTCGCGGATGTATGCGACGGCCTCGCTGCACGCGGCGGCCGGGAGCGTTTTCTGGCGATCATGAAGGATTCGCAGGTGGGGGCGGTCGGTGCGGTCGGTCTTGCGCTCGGGCTGCTGCTGAAGTGGCAGGCGCTGGTGGCCGTGCCGGCTGAACTGAAATGGCAGGCGCTGCTGCTCTTCCCCGCTCTGGCCCGTTTCGGCCAGGTACTGGCGATGACTGGTGCCCGCCATGCGAGACAGGATGGACTCGGCGCCTCAATTGCCCGGGGAACCGGTGCCGTGACGTTGATAGTCGCGTTTGTAACCACCGCCGCTGCCGGCTTTTACCTGCTCGGCTTCAGAGGGGCCATACCGCTGGCAGCGGTCTGCATTCTGACGAGTGCCGGGCGGCTGTTCTTTCAGCGTAAGCTCGGTGGTCTGACCGGCGATACGATCGGCTGCATCAGTGAACTGAATGAAATCCTGGCGCTGATGGTTATTTCAGCAATGATTTAAGCAATTCTTCTGCGGAGAATGAACATGACACCCCATACCCGGATATACCTCATCCGTCACGGACAGGTGGCCGGTTTCGATCAGCCCCGTTACAACGGGCAGACCGACGTGGCGCTGACCGATTACGGCGTCGAACAGTACCACCGCATCAGAGAGCGTCTCGCCGATGCGAAGATATCGGCCTGCTATACGAGCGACCTGTCGCGCTGTACGACCGGCGCCGGCATCATCTGCCAGGCGTTCGGCATCGAGCCGACCCCACGCCGGGAACTGCGGGAGTTGAACATCGGGGTATGGGAAGGGCTGACCTGGCAGGAAATCCGCACGACCTGGCCGGACGGCTGGCAGGCGCGGCTGGACGATCTGGTCAATTACCGGGTACCCCGGGGGGAAAATCTGCTGGATGTGGAAGCGCGGGTCATGCCGGTCATTGACGAAATAGTGGGCCGCCATAAGGAGCAGGAGGTGTTGGTGGTCGGGCATGGCGGGGTTAACCGTATCGTGCTGCTGAACGCCATCGGCGCACCTTTGGCCGGGATGTTCAATATCGAGCAGAATTACGGCTGCCTGAATATCATCGACTTTTATGCCGACGGCCGGGCGACAGTGAAGCTGTTGAACGGATAATATTGTCCTTTTGGTTGATTTAATACAAAATGCGAAATAGGTTTTGATGATTAGTTCAGGTAATTCTGAATATGCTTACGACCTCTCCAACTGCAGCAAGGGTCGCCAAAATGTCCACTAACACCCATAACAATGATTACAGCCGCTACTTTTGCCTGAGGCAGAAGGTCTATCTGGTCAATATGTCTGTAGAGCGGAACAGCTGGATCTACGAATCGCTGAGCGGCGTAGTCACCTCCAGCGGCGGCGATACTATTGAACTTTTGATCAGCCAAGGCGGAAAAGGTGCTTATTGCGGTGAGGTCGGGAGAACGACCTGCAAGCTGACAAGCGAGGCTCTGGGTAACGGTATCCAGGTGCTGGCCGACCTGACCGGCATCGTTGATGGCAATATTTTTCAATTCCGGATGCACGGCGCACTGGAGATGTTCCAGCGCCGTGTCGTCCCCCGCATTGAGTTATCCATACGACTCTTCCACCTGTGCGGTAATTATCATCTGCCTCATTTCATAAAGGAGTGGGAGCGGGTTACCGAGTATATGCGTAGTAATAGAGTACTCCCGGGACTTGTTCTGCAGGAGGTCGAGGTCAATCTTGGTGCCGGCGGGATTGGATTTGCTGTTGATGCAAAAAAACGGCCGACGCCGCTCTCGATGTTTTTTATCGCGCTCGATGAAGGTCTGCCTCTCTGTGCCATTGCAGAGACTGTCTGGGAAAAGCCTGTGGATGGCGGGTTCCGTTGCGGATTTCGCTTTATTCATATTCTCAAGGCCGATCAGGAACGCATAAACAGCTGTATCGGCGATATGATACGGAAAAACGGCGGCACCCATATGGATTATAAACGGAATTGGGTGCTGGTGGACAAGATGGCGGCGGATGACCGTAAGCCTGAATGATTGCATTGACAGGTTTACAAGCGCGAGAAAATAATACGGTAAAAGGGAGCGGAAGATGAGATCACGAGGTCCCCGAACAGTCACCCTGCCGAGCGCCGATGAGGCTGCTGCCATCCTTAAGCGGATGCGTGGCGAAGTTGACAGCAAATCCAACTACCGGACCAAGTCACTGAAGATACACGGTACGGTCTGCGCCAAGTGCGGCCGTGAGTTTGATTCTGCCTCCCTGAATCTGTTGACCGTTCACCATAAGGACGGTAATCACGATAATAATCCACCTGACGGCAGCAACTGGGAGAATCTGTGCATCCATTGTCATGACGACGAACATTCCCGCGGAATGCTGGGGGAGTATCTTTCCGGAGGTTCCGGCACGAAATGAAGTTCAGATAGATCAGGCAGCCCGGTAAACGCTCAGTTTTTGGCCGGCCAGTAACTGCCGCCGGTCAGGGTGGCGGTTATGCTTCCCACCACAACCTTTGATTTCATCTGTACCGGTATCCGTCGTTCGTCGTCGGTCAGCCAGATGAACATATCTCCGGTCCGGGCAAAAATCCCCTCCGATTTCAGGAGAGGGTGGACTACTATGGTTTTGAATCGTCCCAGAGGGGTGACAAGCTCTTCCCGTCGCAGCACTTTTACCTCTGTATTCCAGAGCTTCTTGCAGTCATAGATATCTATGAAATGTGAGGTCCCGACCTGCAGCGGCACCGTGCGCAAGTAATAAAAGCTGGAAAGGTAGTCGAACGTCCGTGTCGTGATAGCCTGTTTCTTTTCACTCTTTTTACGATGGTCGGTGGTTGTTACTTCAAACCGCTGGCGATCAAAACGAGCTTCACGGTTGGTTATTGTATGGCCTTCATGTTTCCGCTCCCGATACAGATACGGGGAGCCGATGTATAAAGGCGGGGTGCCGGAAATCAGATATGATTCAATCCTGTCGTCTACCGGAAAAAAATAGCGGAGCCAATTGGCTGATTTTGCCGTGGAAATGATTCGGATTTCATCGTCAACCCGTTTGACCTCCTGAACGGCATGGCCGGCGGTAATTCCTGAATAGGAAAGCTCAAACTCAAGCCGCTCCGGAACCTGAAACGCAGCTGTCCGGTGTGCCAGACAAAAGAACGTGAGCGCAACCAGAGTTGCGCTCACCATATTCATGCAGCATCGTTCAATCATGATATCCACTGAATTCCCTAACGCTCCGTTACGCCTGGCCGCCGGCCTGTGATTGCTCAAATGCAGTGCGGGCCTTGTGCATCTCTTCGACTTCCCGCAGTTTTTCCCCCATCCAGGCATGAAATACTTTTGCATTTTCATAACTCATGACGACGCCGGTATCAATGAAGCGAACCATGCTGCCGGCCAGGTCTTTGGGTTCTACACCGGTTTCGTGGCCGATTGCCCCCTCTGCGGTAATTTCATGTGAGATTGATTCAGGCAGCGGCTGACGCTCGAGATAGAAGTTGATGACCATTTCGCCGCGCGGGGAAAAGCCCCCCTGAGCACCGTTTACATAGGTAGGATTGTAGCCGTAATTGAATACATATTTGAAAGTCAATTCGGGTTTCTTGTTGCTCATCGGTTTCTTCTCCTTTGGTCTGCTTAAATTGTGTCTGTCATGATGGCAGCAGACACCATGAAAACATCTACACACCTACCATAATCGGAAGATCAAGGAAAATAATTTCTTGCAATCCCTGTTGAGAGTACTATTCTTCCATCGAAAAAAAACATTATTGAATTTGATCAGGAGGGACACGAATGAATTTTTTTTCCAAAACCGCCTTGATTGCCGTTTCGCTGCTGTTCTCCGCCGGACTGAGCCTTGCCGCCGGTGTAAACTCCCCTGCGACAGATTTGAAAGGAGTAGCCAAGCCGGCAAAAGAAGGTGCAAAGGCTGACGCCGGAGCTTCTGCAGTTTCTGTGAAACAGAATGTAAAAGGTAAGACTTTCGGTACAAAAGCGGCGGCCAAGGCCGTGCTTGTAGATATTAACACCGCTACTGAAGGGGAGCTGAGGGCGGTTCCCGGAATCGGTGCGGCCTACGCAGCCAAAGTTATTGCCGGCCGGCCGTACGCCAATAAAGCGCAGTTGAAATCCAGGAAAGTCTTGCCGCAGAACATCTATGAACAGGCCAAGGATAGAATTATAGCCAGGCATCTGAAAAAATAATAAAAGAGGTAGTGTTGGATTTATTCACACGGGGCAGCCGGTTCGGAGCCCCGTTTTTTAGTGGCACAATCCTTGTAAACCTTGACTTTACGCCGGGATTCCTGCTATTTATTTCATTTATATTTTGGCAAGGAGTTGTAATGAAACCGCTTTTTTTAAACCCACCAACTTTTGAAGACTTCGACGGCGGCGCCGGTGCCCGCTATCAGGCCTCCCGTGAAGTAACCTCCTTCTGGTATCCAACCTGGCTCTGTTTTCCTGCAGGCATGATCGAGGGGAGCCGTGTTGTTGATGCCCCGGTGCAGAAATTCACCCTGGAGGACTGCCTCGCTATTGCCAAGGGGTTCGACATGGTGGTGATGTACACCTCCACACCGACGCTGCGGATTGACATCGAGACCGCCCGCCGCATCAAGGAGGTCAAGCCGGATATTGTTACGGTGCTGACCGGGCCGCATGTATCTGTGTTGCCGGAAGAGTCGCTCCGGGCCGGTGCCGGGATTATCGACATCGTCTGCCGTGGCGAATTCGATTACTCCACCAAAGAGCTCTGTGAAGGTCGCGAGTGGAACCGTGTGGACGGTATCAGTTTCATGAAGGACGGGCAGGTTGTGCATACACCCGATCGCGCACCGATAGCCGATCTGGACGCACTCCCTTTTGTGGCACCGATCTATAAGCGGGACCTGCCGATATCGGAGTATGTCATCCCGCATTTCAAGAATCCCTATGTCTCCATCTATTCCAGTCGCGGCTGCCCGTCACACTGCATCTACTGCCTCTGGCCGCAGACCTTCTCCGGCCGGACGATGCGGGTACGATCCCCCCGGAATGTGTATGA
>JAQUCU010000293.1 GCA_028686055.1 Desulfuromonadaceae bacterium | reverse complement strand
ATAATAGTTGGAAAGGCTACATGCCAAATAGTGGCACATTCATCGGCATTGGAAGGGACAAATACCTTTTGTACAACAACACTCGATACAATGGCGGTCCGGTATCAAAATCAGATGGTTTTCCATTTCCAATCAAGCTAAAAATTCAATGTTCTGTTCCAGAGCTAACCAAGGATATGAAGACAGTGAATGAATTGATTGACCAGGTGTATCAATTCAGCCGAATGTATTGGAAATCTATCAGGCAACAGAACTTACCTGTCACCATTAAATACCCTGAAATGGTCGCTCAAATCGCTCCTCATTTCACTGGTAACGATATACCTCCCTATGGGAAAGATAATCTTTGGTTTTTATGAGCGACAACTCCAAAATAGAACATCAAATTTCTGAGCTTCATGATAAACTCACCTTGGTTCATCATGACGCGGCAGTTATTCCAAAGTCAGACTTGATAACATTGTTTCTAGAGATTGTCAGTTCGATAAAAGTAGATTATGCAACTTATCGTAGATACATTCCTAAAGTTCTTGGTTTATTAGAGAAAAATAAGACTTCTTCATTTGTTGTTTTAGTTGATTCTTTTTTTGCCCTATTCAGTCTTCTAAGTGAAAAACGAGACTTAATTGAAGTGGATGATTCCGCATTAAAGGAAAAATATGAAGATGATGTGATTGAAAAATTCTATGCAACTCTGAAGAAATCACTCACTTATGGGGCTCAGATACGTATTTCTGATTTTGACCTTGATAAATCCGAACTTACAAATGAAGACAAAAGGCAATTCATTTCACTTCTTGTGGATGCAATACAAGATTCAGCTAAAACCCTCACTTGGGACTATGATCGTACACACAATACTCTCCTTCAACTTGCGGCAGTAAGAAACCTCTTAAATGATCAGAATAATCAGGATTCTTTCTACATTCTGAGTGCAATGATGTTAGATCGTTTTAGCTCATCCGAGTTTCATCAGCAATCAAGGGATGTGGCAGAAGAATTAATTATAAGCTCTTATCTTGACCAAAGACCCCATCTCGGATACTTCAATTCTTTCAGATGTTACTCCAATAATTCTTCAGCAATTCCTGCTCTACTTTATGCATGTCTTTCTATGTCGTGTGCCTTAGAACCAGGGGCACAGATTAGCTCAAAGTATGTCAAGGAAATCATTTGGCAAGGAATCAAGTACTTTAGAAATATATCCCTATATCCTTGGGTTCAATTAATTTATGAATCTATCCCCAGTCACATATCATTTGATCCTTATGAAAAAAGATCAATTGCTCATTCTTACTTCACGAGCCTTTTACTATCGCATGACAAAAACTTACCAGTCTTAATATTAGATTTTCTCAATGAACATCGAGAAGAAATTTATCAAACAGGCATACATGACGCTTTACCATGGCTACTTACCCTTTACAATGTAAGAAGGATATATGCTGATGCAGATTTTAGTGCAACTGGTCTTGGTCATTACTTATCAACTTTTGAAATGATTGTACCTCCAGAGACAGTTGCCAATCAAAAAGCTATGATTGAAGGAGACGTCAGCAAGCTGAAACCAATGCTTAGGGAGTCTCTTATTAAGCTCAATGAAACACGTAATCCATCAGATATTGTTAATGATAACAATATGTCTATAAAAATGGCTAGTCGTCTGGTGGATCAAGCTATCTCAAACAAGGATCATGAAGCTCTACTTCTCGCCATGATGGTTAAGTCCGACTTTAGTTTCATTTTCACTGAGAAAGAACGTCAAGAAATTGCCCCTTTAAATGTTCCGGAGACATCACTTGAATCTTTTGAGAAAATCTACGGGTCGGAAAAAGCAATACTCCAAAATTTAAGTACCAAAAGTCAAATTGCTTTCTTATGGCTAATTACTACAGAAGGCAGATGCTATCACTTTAGTTATGTCGGTGAAGATTTCGAATATGCTTCTATAAATTCATGGGGTTTAAGAGAATTTAAAGCACTTATAAATTCAGGATTTTTCTCCCAATTCGCATTTGATGATACCATAAAAACCAAGAATGAAGTACGTTCAGTATTTCCAGAAGAGCATATTGATCAATCTAACAAGTACAAAGCAAACTTTGAGTTTTTTAGACTTGACATAAACCAAAGCACTTCACCATTATTAGTGGTAATGGATATGGATCTAGCTGGATTCCCTCACAATTTACTTTTGAGTAGAGAGGGGGATTTTATTCACTCAATGCGTCCTATTGCAAATATTCTATCTACCGAGTGGTATATTAAATACTCTAATCAGGTTCAGATTGATAAGGAATTTCCAAAATCCGTTTGGATTCCAACAGAAGGGGGTGATTTCACATTAAACCAACTATTTGGAAAACTCGAAGATTCACTAGTAGAGAATAAATTCACAATATTACAGAGCCTTGAGCCGGAGAATCCAATCAATACTGATTTGAACATCATCTGTGCTCATGGATCGAATGACATTGCGTTGAAACAGGTAGTATTCCCAGATGACACTCCACGTCTTAATTTGGACAGGTATTTATCTTCAGGAAAAGTCTTAATTTTCTTTGTTTGCCATTCAGGCTCTATAAGCTCAACTCCTTTTGAAAACAGCATATCTTCTATAGTAAAAAAATATATTGCAAAAGGTTATTCTTCTGTAATAGCACCTTTTTGGGCTCTTCACATAA
>JAQUCU010000096.1 GCA_028686055.1 Desulfuromonadaceae bacterium | reverse complement strand
TATGCATCGGCTATTGCTGCCCTGCTTGCCCAGGGTGAACCGTTGCTGACTGCGGTTGAACGGTCAAAATCATTCATCACCTCCGCTATCAGGTTTGCCCGGCCACTGGGCAATGGGCATGGCCCGGTTAATCACTTCATGGCGGCACGTGAGCTGCTGCAATCTTAACAGATAGTTCCAATTTTACGTAAAGGATCAAGGATTATGACCATGACTCAACTTGAATACGCCCGCAGAGGCGTCATCACCGAAAAGATGCAGATCGCCGCGGCAGCAGAAGGACTCTCCCCTGAATTCATTCGTGACGGCATCGCCGCCGGCAACATCGTCATCTGTCACAACAATAAACATGCCAACGGTACCCCGCTGGCGGTCGGAGCCGGGCTGCGCACCAAAATCAACGCCAACATCGGCTCTTCATCCGATGATACCGATATGGAAAAAGAACTGGAAAAAGCCCGCGTGGCGGTTAAATACGGTGCCGATGCCATCATGGATCTTTCAACAGGCGGGCCGGTGGACGAAATCAGGAAGGCGATCATTGCCGAAACCAGTGCCTGCATAGGCTCTGTGCCGCTGTATCAGGCTGCTCTGGACGCGGTGCGCAATAAAAACAAAGCGATCGTGGATATGACTGTCGATGATATCTTTGCCGGGATCATCAAGCATGCGGAGGATGGGGTCGATTTTATCACCGTCCACTGTGGTGTGACGCGCGGCACAGTGGAACGGATGAAGAACGAAGGCCGCATCATGGATGTCGTTTCGCGGGGCGGGGCCTTCACCATCGAATGGATGAGCTATAACAATAAGGAAAATCCACTCTTTGAACATTTCGACAAGCTGTTGGAGATCACCAAACACTATGACATGACTCTTTCACTCGGGGACGGTTTCCGTCCCGGCTGCCTGGCTGACGCTACCGACCGGGCCCAGATCCATGAGCTGATCCTGTTGGGAGAGCTGACCCAGCGTGCCCAGGAAGCCGGCGTGCAGGTGATGATCGAGGGGCCGGGACATGTGCCATTGAACCAGATCCAGACCAATATTCAGCTGCAGAAACGGCTCTGCCATGGTGCTCCGTTCTATGTCCTCGGGCCGCTTGTTACCGACATTGCTCCCGGCTATGACCACATCACCTGTGCTATTGGCGGTGCTATTGCGGCTGCTGCCGGTGCTGATTTCCTCTGTTATGTGACCCCGTCCGAGCACCTCTGTCTGCCGAATGTGAATGATGTGCGTGATGGAGTCATTGCTACCCGCATCGCCGCCCATGCCGCCGATATCGCCAAGGGTGTCAAAGGGGCCATGGCACAGGATATCGCGATGGCAAAATGCAGGAAAAAGCTGGACTGGGAAGGGCAGTTTGCGCTGGCTATGGATCCGGACAAGGCCCGTGAATACCGGGCCAACTCACCGGTGGCAGACCACGGTGCCTGTACAATGTGCGGAGAGTTCTGTGCCTATAAGCTGATGGATGACGCGATGAAGAGATAGTGGCTGCCTGCTGCTGCTTGCCGCACAACAAAAAAGACCTCCTGGTTTTACGCCCAAGAGGTCTTTTCTGTGTGGCATGTGGCGCCCCGTCAGGACAACAGATGCACGAACAGGCCACTGCGCAGTTTGGGCTCGAACCAGGTCGATTTAGGTGGCATAATCTGATCCTGATCGGCCAGTTCGATCAACTCGGCTATAGAAGTCGGGTGCAGGGCAAAGGCCACGGCAAAGTCGCCGGAATCGACAAGTCTGACCAGTTCGTCGTTGCCGCGTATACCGCCGACAAAGTGGATTCTCTGGTCGGTGCGCGGGTTGTCAATGCCGAGCAGCGGCGATAGGATGTTATTCTGCAGAATGGAGACATCCAGGCGGCCGACGGTATCATGCTCGTTGATCAGAGTTGGCAAGGCGTCCAGAAGGTACCATGAGCCATCCAGATACATGCCGAATTCATGCCTTTCAGCCGGAACTACAGGGATTGGAGAGGGGGTTATATCAAAGATACCTCTAAGCTGATCCATAAACCCGGCAACGGTGCGGCCGTTAAGATCTTTGACGGCCCGGTTGTAGGGCATGATGTTGAGCTGGTTTTCAGGGAATATGACCGTCAGGAATGAATTGTACTCTTCACGGCCGGTATGTCCCGGATTTTTATCGCGCCGCAGTTCACGCACGCGCCCTGCAGCGGCGCTGCGATGGTGACCATCGGCGACGTACAGTCTCGGGATTGCGGCAAACAGGATGACCAGACGCTCGATTATGGTCTGGTCGGTAATAATCCATACGGTGTGTCCAACCCCGTCGTCTGATATAAAATCATATTCCGGGGGGGCAGTGGTGACCCCTTCCAGTATCCCTTCCACTTCCGCGCAGGAACGGGAGAGGTAAAAGACAGGCTCATCATTGGCATCCAGGTAGTCGATATGTCTGACCCGATCTTCTTCCTTGTCGGCCCTCGTATGTTCGTGCTTTTTAATGACTCCCGACTGATAGTCATCGACACTGGCACAGACAACCAGGCCGGTCTGGCTGATGGTGCCCATCCGCTGGCGGTAGACGTAGAAACATTCGCTGGTGTCCTGCGTCAATACCCCGCGACGTATGAATTCGCCCAGATTTAACTTCCCCTGGAGATAAACCGACTCATCGTGCGGGTCAACCTCTGGCGGAAGATCTATTTCAGGGCGGGAAATATGCAGAAAGCTGTTGGGATTTCCAGAAGCCATCGTGCATGCTTCCCCGACATTCATCACGTCATACGGAAGGGCTGAAACCTTTTCTGCCAGATCTTTGGGTGGGCGCAGAGCCCGGAATGGTTTGATTATTGCCATGCATTATTCTCCGTAACTACTAAAAATACCTTCTTGCACCCACAAAACGCTTCTCAAAATAACCCTCATTTACCGTTGTTATGCGGATTTCTTCTCCCTGCCGCGGGGCGTGAACGAATTTACCCCCTCCGACATAAATACCGACATGGTTGATCTTGTCTGCTGACGATCCGAAAAAAACCAGATCGCCATCCTTGAGATCGTCCTTGATTACTGAATCTCCGGCCTTGAACTGGTCGCTTGAGGTTCGCGGGATACTAAGCCCGCAAAGGTTGTAAACCGCTCTTACAAAGCCGCTGCAATCCATACCATCCACCACGTTGTTGCCGCCCCAACGGTAGGGGATACCGACAAAGCGTTCGGCTGTGCGGGCGGCGATGGCCCCCATGTCCCTATTGTCTTTTACGCGTTTGCTAACGGGTTTTTCAGCCGGCTCTTTCGGTACGACCGGTTGGATTGGATGTAAAGGCTTCCGAATTTCATCCGGCGGCATTTTCTGCCACCCCGGTCCTTTTAGCTGTTCAAAGACCACTTCGTTCGGGCGGGCGACGTAATAGCTCTGTATCAGGTGTTCAGCTACAAGTTTCTTTGCTGCAGTCTGGGCCTTTTCCTTGTTGGGAAAGTCACCGAAGCGGACGGCATAAAAACCGTTGTCCTTGCGAAAATAGAACGCATCGATTCCATCGGCCTGGAGCCTGGCAGTGAAACGCTCGGCATTTTTTACATCGGCAAAAGCACCCATCTGTATGGCATACCCAAGCCGGGTGATGCCGGTGGTTTTTGCTGCATGAGCGGTCAGGACAGTGAAAAAGAGCAGCAGGAATATCAGTTGTGTACGGAAAATCATAAAAGCGCCATTTTAGAATAAAAGTGGAGATGAAGCTGAACGACGATACTAGCCGTAATTGGAGCAGTGGTAAAGCAGAAATTTACCCATAAAGTGCCTTAGGGCATTGACAGCAGCCATACTTTTAAGGTAATTTCACATCCTTCGAAGGCGCTGAAGTGCCGGAAAGAAAATCATCGCCGTTGTGGCTCAGGGGTAGAGCAGCTCACTCGTAATGAGCAGGTCGTCGGTTCGATTCCGACCAACGGCTCCAGTAAAAACAAGGGGGTTACGGCATAGTCTGTAACCCCTTTATCTTTGTTTTGCAGCATGGTAACCAATTGACCATGTACCTGGTCAATTTCCTTACATCCTCCATTCAGAATTCTCTCAACGTATTGGCAAGCAAAGTTCATAAAAAGTTGTCGCCTAATCTGGAGTCACATGGCCCTTTTCCCCTTATCCACACAACTTGCCGGCCCGGGCCAGTCAGTATCAATCATTCTTCACGTGCTGAAGCTCTTTCTTCTTCCAGTCGGTGGCGGCATCCCGGCTGGCGTTTTGCTCGCCAGTGCCAAAGGATTGGCCTGGCCTATCACCACAGGGATCTACCTGGTTTCAGATATAATCCTGGCTTTTGCCTTTGAACCGATCCTTCGGTTTCTCGTAGTGTTGGCGGGGAAAGTCTCATTTATTGCTCGTTTCAGCGCGGCTTTAAAAGCTGTAACGGCTCGCAGCGTGGCAAATTTCAGCGGTACCAGCGCAGGCCCTCTTTCGCTCGTTATGATTGCTTTCGGCGTAGACCCAATGACAGGACGGGCCACGGCGCTTGCAGCGGGCCACGGATTCATTGCCGGGTGGGCCTTTGCCATCGTTGGCGACATGCTGTATTTTGCCGTAATCGCACTTACGACTTTGCGCCTGAATTCGTACTTTCGAGATCCAAACACTACAATGCTGATCGTTCTTGGCGCGATGTTCATCGTGCCCATGCTGGTTCGCTATTTCCGCTCAATACAAAAAGTATCATGTTAAGTTTCCAGCAGTTGTCGCGGTTGCCGTCATGGTATGAAGTATGTGTGTGACAATAAAAAAGCCAGACCGTTAAGGCTGGCTTCTCTGTCCAAGATTGCGGTTGCGTTTGGTTACAGGTTCTTGAGGTTCTTCCCGGCTGAAAACTTGCCGTTTTTCGATGCAGCGATGTTCAGTTCAGCGCCGGTCTGCGGGTTGCGCCCCTTGCGGGCGGCGCGTTGTGCAACATCAAATGTTCCAAATCCGGGGAAGGTGACCTTGTCTCCGGCTTTCAACAGATCCGTTGTTACCTTCAAGAATGCATCTACTGTTTCAGCCGCAACAGTTTTAGGGACTTCCAGTTCCTCTGCCACTTTTGCTACGAATTCCGTTTTAGTCATGAATTTCTCCTCAAGTGTTAGATTTGGCGGTGTTTGTCGCCTGCTTGCATGGGTTAATATCACAAAAGACGGAGAATGTCAGGTATGAATGTATTTGTAATCTAAAATTTATAGGATTTATGTTTGCCGATATAGTTTCATTACATTAGAATATCTGCCTTCTGTTCTACAGTAGCAGACAAGCGGCAAACAGACCGGCAGGAAGAAACGCCGCAGCTGGTTCTGGATCAGGCGTAGATGCTGAGTGCGGAGTGGTGGTAGTGGTGAAGGATGAGATAAGCAGGAGCTTGCACCTATGAGAATCTGGATCGATGCCGATGCCTGCCCGCGGGTGATCAAAGAGATTGTATTTCGTGCCTCCGAAAGGCTCAACCTGCGGGTACTGCTTGTGGCAAACAAGAGCCTGACCAAGCATGACAGCGGGCTGGTAGAATCCATTGTCGTTGCTGATGGCTTCGATGTGGCCGATGACTATATCGCCGAACATGCAACGGCGGAGGATCTGGTTGTTACCGCGGATATTCCCCTGGCTGCCAGGATCGTTGCCAAGGGCTGCGTTGCTCTGGATCCGAGAGGTGAACTCTATACCGAGGAAAATGTCGGTGAACGGCTTTCAATGCGTGATCTGATGGTGGAGCTTCGCGCAGAAGGGGCTATTCATGGCGGTCCAGCTCAATTCAATCTGGTCGACAGGCAACGTTTTGCTTCTTCGCTTGACCGTGTCCTGACCCGATTTATACGGGGCAAGTCACGGATCGCCTGAGTTCAGATTACTTCTAAAAAATCCGCAAATGAGGGAAAAACTGTTGATATGCGCTATGCAATCGGCGACATACATGGCGGTGCAAAAACTTTTCGGGCACTGCTGAACAGGATTGACCTGCGTCGGGAAGACCGGCTCTACCTGCTGGGTGACTATATCGATCGCGGCCCTGACAGCAAGGGGGTGCTGGATATCATCCTGAAACTGATGTTTGAAGGATATTGTGTATGCCCGGTACGGGGCAACCACGAGGATATGCTGCTTCAGTCTGTCAGCGACGAAGAGGGTGGATTTTTGAAGTACTGGATGGAGGGATGGGGGAGGGAGACCCTGGAGAGTTTTGGCGTAACGACACCGGGAAGTTTACCGTCCCGTTATCTGACGCTCTTAGGCCTGACGCCGTACGTCCGGTCGGACAATGACTTCGTATTTGTCCACGCGGGGCTGGATATGACGGCCGATGATCCGCTGACGGAGAGCAGTCCCGTTACGATGATGTGGGGAGATGCCGGCCCGTTCGACAGAAACAGGCTGCAGGGCAGAACCCTCGTCACCGGCCACACTGTCAGGTCGCTCAGCCAGATAGAGGCCTCGCTCCTGACTAACCACTTCCAGCTTGATAACGGCGCGTTCACCAATATGCAGCCGGAGCTGGGGAATCTGGTGGCGCTTAACATGGAAACCATGAAGCTGACTATTCAACCCTGGTGTGATGGCACGGCATTGGCGTGACCGCCATCTTTCCGGTTGCCGTCCGCTACGCTTAATTCGGTGTGAAGCTGCTTGTTGAAAAAAGATCAGTTGATACCCTGCAAGAAAATATGAACCGAGGTGAGCATGGCAAGGTTTTGGAAATGAAACGCTCCCGAATCCATAAACATCCCGATATGAAACTACAATCAAGAGGTCTGCACGTCGTTGCGATCTTTGAAGGGGCCAAAGGGCTGCTTGTTCTACTCGTGGGCTTTGAACTGCTGTCATTTATTCACAGAGACATCCACGAAGCAGCCATGCGGCTGGTCGAACACATCCACCTCAACCCGGCCAGTCATTATCCGCGAATATTTCTCGACTTGTCGGAACACATAAACGACACGAGGCTCTGGAGTATGGCCATAGCAGCGGCCATGTATTCATTTGTGCGAATGGTAGAGGCTGTCGGGCTTTGGCTGAGAAAAGCATGGGCCGAGTGGTTTGGCGTCCTGACCGGCGGCATGTATATTCCGCTCGAGATTTATGAAGTTACCCGAACTGTTTCGTGGCCGAAAGTCACCGTGCTCGTTGTTAACGTTGTCGTGGTATCCTATCTGCTGTTTGTGCTGATCGAGGATAGAAAAAGGGCCTAAAATGAAGCTGGATCGATAGCGGCGAACGTTTACAGGCAATAATGGAAACCATCGACACACAGAATGTCGCCATAGCCGAAATCCACTCGCTGTTGGGGGAGTTACGCAACAATAAAGACGTAATGTAGCCAAGAGCCTGTCCGACCCGGTCTTACCCGGAATGAACCTGTCCTATTCCACATCCGCAACGTTGCGTCTGACTCCCATCAGATATGCCACTACAAACTCATCCAGATTGCCATCAAGGACGGCGTCCGGGTTGCCGGACTCGACGCCGGTACGGAGATCTTTGACCATCTTGTAGGGGTGCAGCACATAGGAACGGATCTGGCTCCCCCAGCCGATCTCCTTCTTTTCGGCGGCGATCTCGGCTGCCTTGTCCTTGCGATCTTCTACTTCCCGTTCATACAGCTTGGCCCGCAGCACTTTCATAGCGGTGGCACGGTTTGATATCTGGCTCCGTTCGGCCTGACAGGCGACGATGATGCCGGATGGAATATGGGTAATGCGCACGGCCGAGTCGGTGGTGTTGACGTGCTGGCCGCCGGCGCCGCCGGAACGGAAGGTATCAACTTTCAGATCGGAATCGCTGATTTTGATGTCGATATCCTCCTCTTCTATTTCAGGGAAGGCATACATCGAGGCAAAAGAGGTGTGGCGGCGGGCATTGCTGTCGAAGGGGGATATGCGCACCAGACGGTGGATGCCGGCTTCCGCTCTGAGGTAGCCGTAGGCGTACTCGCCGCTGACGTTGAACGTTGCCGATTTGAGCCCGGCCTCATCTCCGGCCAGATATTCGGTGATAACCGTCTTCCATCCCTTTTTCTCGCAGTAACGCAGGTACATGCGCAGGATCATCTCGGCCCAGTCCTGGGACTCGGTGCCGCCTGCTCCGGGATTTATCGTGATAAAACAGGAATTGCGGTCATGGGGGCCTGAGAGCATACGCTGAAATTCGGCGGCCTCGACTTCCATTGTCAGTCTGGCGGTCATGTTGGCGACCTCCGTCAGAGTCTCGGCGTCCTGGGCCTCTTCTCCAAGCTCGATCATTACGCGGACATCTTCCATCTGGCGCACGAGCCCGTCCCACATCTGGACCGTTTTTTCCAGCGTCGTGCGTTTCCTGATAATTTCCTGGGATTGTTTGGCATCGTCCCAGAATCCGGGCACAGCCATGATTGATTCGATCTCCATGATCGATTCACGTTTGGCTTCTACGTCAAAGTGCCCCCCGAAGCTTGGCGATACGTTCTTCACAATCCTTCAATTTTGCAGTTTCTTCACGGTACATGGCTGTTACTCCTTAATAAGTTGGAAATTGATTTCTGCGTTTTTTTGCATAAATTAAGTTTATTAACGCATTTATTATGGTTTGTCAGGGCTATAAATTGATTTTTTTACGTTTGATCCATACCAGCAGGGCGACTCCGGCTGTCAGCAGTACACAGAGCCAGGCCGGGTCATCTCCGATCGTGAGGTAGAGTGATGTGCCGCTTCCGGGCTGAATTTCTCCGGTACGGTATGCTTCGACAAACAGGCTGGTCATGGTGCTGATATGCCCGTTCTGGTCAACAATTGCGGTTACCCCGGTATTTGCGGCGCGGATCAGCGGTGTGCGGGTTTCGATAGCCCGGAAGACCGAGATGGCTAGGTGCTGGTAGGGGGCCGATGAACGGCCAAACCAGGCATCGTTGGTGATTGCTACCAGAACACGGGCGCCGGCCTTGACATATTGACGGGCCAGTTCAGGAAAAATGACTTCATAGCAGATCTGAACACCAAGTTTTGTGCTCCCGGTATCAAGAACAACCGCCCGCTCTCCTGGGGAGAAGTCACCGATGCCTACGACAAGCTTGTTGACGAAGGTCAGGATGTTACCCAACGGTACATATTCGCCGAACGGGACCAGATGCAGCTTGTCGGCACGTCCGATTGTCTCGCCACGTGGAGATATCATGAAAGCGCTGTTAAGAAATGTGCTCCTGCCGTTGCGGAGTTCGTGGGCCGGGCTGCCGAACAGCAGACAGGCGTTGGTCTCCCGTGCCAGGTTTCTGATGCGTTCTGCCTGAAGCGGCTCATCCTGAAAGAAGAACGGCACGGCACTTTCAGGCCAGACGATCAGGTCGACCCCGCCTTTGGCTGCTTCTCGTGTGAGGCGCACATAGGTGTCTATCGTCTGCTCGCGAAATGCCGGGCTCCATTTGACATCCTGGGGGATATTGCCCTGTATCAGCGCTATCCGCAGCGGTTTTGAAGAGACGGTTTCCGCTCTGTTCAGGCTGTTGAAACCGTAGAAAAGGGTGCCGACAAGGAGGATGAGAACCACAACCGCACTTTTCACCGGGTAGGGAACGCCGGCACCGGAAACGGCGCGGAGAGCCCGGTGCAGTACAATGTTTGTCAGGACTATGAGTAGGGTGATGCCATAGACGCCAGCCAGGTCGGCAATCTGGATCAGCGGCAGCGTGCGGAACTGGGAGTGTCCCAGCATGGCCCATGGAAAGCCGGAAAAAAGGAACGAGCGTATGAAATCGAAGGCTATCCAGGCGACCGGCAGGGTAAACGCGGCCTTGATGCCGGCTAGTTCCCCCAGTCGGGTAATGGAGGTACTTAAGGCGTAAAACAGTGCCAGCCAGAGAACCAGCAGCAGATAGGCCGGTATACTGACAGCCCAGGGAAGGTGACCGTACCGGGTAAAGACGATGTTCAGCCAGTAGAGTATTCCGGCGTATGCGGTAATGCCGCAGGTCAGGCCGATGCGGAAGGCCTCCCTCGGCGTGCTCTCCTCCATCGCGATCAGCAATGGAATCAGGGCGATCCAGGCCAGGAAGGCGAGACCGGGATTCGGGAAGGAGAGGGCTATGAGAATACCGCTGGCAACCGCCAGCCATGCGCGGCGGTCAAACAGCTGTTTGAGCCTTGGAAAGGAAATCAGAGCGCTCACTCACGCCCCGGTTCTTCTGCACTGGTGCTGCTTATAAGGCTGATACTTACCTTTTTTACACGCCGCAGGTCGGCATCAATAATCTTCAGGCAGAGTCCGTCGCCGTTAATGGTGTCTCCTATCGCCGGGATCTTACCGGTAAGGTGAAAGGCCAGCCCTCCGACAGAGTCGAAGTTGTCACGCTCGATCTCGATATCAAAATGTTCTTCAAGCTCTTCTACGGGAAGACGCCCGTCCGCGGTTATGCTGCCGTCAGGATTGACCGTCAGGAGGGACTCCTCGCGATCGTACTCGTCCTGAATGTCCCCCACAATCTCTTCCAGCAGATCTTCAATCGTTATCAGACCGGATGTGCCGCCATACTCATCAATGACAATCGCCAGGTGGATACGTTTACGTTTGAACTCCTGCAGCAGCTGCTCCAGATTTTTGGATTCTGGTATAAAGTAGGGCGGGCGCATGATTTGGCGAACGGAGAGGCTGTTTTCATTGGTGCCCCACTGTTTGAGGAGATCTTTGGCGTACAGCAGGCCGATGATGTTGTCGATGGAATCTTCGTAGACCGGAATCCTTGAATGGCCGCAGGCGATGATGGTATCAAGCAGTTCCCGTACGGTGGCATCCACGGTGACGCAGGCCATTTCAGTTCGGGTGACCATGACTTCCCGAACTATTGTCGAGCCGAGGGAAAAAATAGAGCGGATCATCTCGCACTCTTCCTCGTTAACCAGGCCCTCTTCTTCAGAAGCCTCGATAAAGTCGTTGATCTCCTGTTCGGTTGTTCTTTTGCGTCCGGTCATAAAACGGCTGACGCGTTCGATAAAACCGGACCTTCTACTGCTGCCTTCTTCCACGTACTTTTCCTCCTGATCTTTCTGAACCGGTTGATTTCTGATACACTTCGCGCTTCGGATGACCTGCGGATACGGGTTTATCCGGCTCACCGGCCAATTCGCGCACCTCGGTTTCTGAGAGGTGGCGAAACTGACCTGCCCTCAGCGTACCAAGCATAAGAGAGCCGTAGCGAATCCGCTTGAGGCGTACAACTGAAAGGCTGACCGCCTCGCACATCCTCC
>JAQUCU010000095.1 GCA_028686055.1 Desulfuromonadaceae bacterium | reverse complement strand
GTTTTGCCAAGGTTGTAGGTTGCATTGGGAACCGTCACGTACCCGCCGAAACCTTTCATGGTAAAGGCACGCACCAGATTATTAACAGTAGCAGGAGACGATGTTGTCGTATCTGCAGCAGTTGATGTTGTTGCCCCTGCCAAAGTCGTTGCCAGCAGTTCATTGCTTGGTGAAAAAGCACCAAGCTGGACATTATAGTTACTCAAGAGCAACCCTATATTTTCAGCATTCTTGTCGCTGACCTCTATCACTTCGACGTCAAGAACAACCTCAGCCTCAGGCATGTCGTTGGCATCGAGTATCTTCTCAACCACCGCAACGACATCTTCCGTATCCCGCAGGACAATTGAGTTCGACTCTTCATTTACATAGATCTTGCGCACCTGGATCATAGTACGGATCAGGTTTATGGCTTTTTTTGCATCCATATAGTTAAGATGGAAAGTACGCAGAACCATGTCATCATACTGTTTGCTCTTTTCAGGTGTATTCAGATACACCAGCACGGTCGTCTCATTAAGATTTTTAGTCCCCAGTTTGTTCATGCTGGTCAGCAGGTCAAGTATCTGCTGAAAGGAGGCATTTTCAAGAAAAATAGAAACCGGGGAATCCTTGACACCCTCATCGAATACAAAATTAATCCCGGAAAGCTGAGTCAGAATTGTAAACACATCCTTCATCCTGGCTTCTTTAAACTTGAGAGTTATCGGCTTGTTGGATTTGAGCCGCAGTTCATAGCCTTCCAGCGTACTCTTGCGCAGCCGGGCAATTCGATCAACAGCAGACCGGTATTCAGTATTTTCCGGGAACAGTTCTGCCGCCTTGATATATTGACGATAAGCGTCCTTAAGTTTGTTTACCTTCTCAAAATCCTGCCCTTCCTGGAACGCCATCATGGCATTCTTGTAGCGGGTTGAAATTTCGATCTGCTGTACAAAACGTTCCTGGGTAGGGTCTATCCCCTGTGCGGCCTGAAATTCCGTAAGCGCATCGGCGTAATTCCCTTTTCCCGCCAGGGCCACTCCCTGCTTGAAGTGCTGGTCAGCGGCTTTCTGTCGAGTGTCAAAAAAACGAAGTCTGGAAACATTTATCGTCGGATCACTTTTAAAGGACTCCGCATAGCTATACATGGCCTCTTCATATTTTCCCTCCGCCTCCAGCTTTTCTGCAGCTTTAAAAGAACGGGAAGCTGTGGAGGCACAGGCCGAAAGCAGACCCAGTGCCAGCAATAAAGCAATATGTTGAGTCAGGTTCAGGTAGCGCATTGGGTGCGTCTCCTCAAATATATAGTTATCTCGCCGTGGCAAGCGGCAGGTTTTCTATCAACGGGATTACAATTTTAGCGCCGGTATCGCTAACCGTCAACGTCAGCGCCTGGTCAGAGATATCGGTTGCCTCATAACGGCCGGCGAATTTGTCCCCTTTTTTGACCAGCAGAATATCATTTTCTTTCGCCAGAAAAATTGTTTTAACAGCCCCTTTCTTTAAAAAGCCCAGAAACGTGAATTGCGCCAACGGGGGAGAAACAGGTTGAACAATCAATGGCTTGACGATAGATGGCTGCTTTCCGGGAGGCCGTTTGAATGCGGCAGTTTGTTGTTTTACAACCTTCGTCAGATCGGCAAAAACCGGTTTGAAAATATTGCGGCGATACCCATTGAATAGGACCGGTTCTTTATCGAGCAGATCGATTTTCAATTTCGTGCCATCGTCCCTATCATGGGCCTGTTTATCAGCCGCGATAACAACTGCTTTTGCCTGCTGACCAGACTTGAATGTCAGCGTGCTGATCGTTTTGGGGCGCGGCACCGCGCTGTAGCTCCAAAGTACGGCAATGCCGAAGAGTATCACCAGGATGAACAGAATGAGGCGTTGGCGATTCATGCGCCCTCCCGGAGATAGACTGTAATGTGCAGATCCATGACCACGTTTTCGACAAAAAGGTCGCTGTTTGAAAAAGCAACGGCATCAACCACTACCAATTCCGGATTTTTCTGAAGATCGGCAAGATAACTTTTTACCGCAGCATATCTCCCGCTGACAGAGATCGACAACTGATAGGAAAGCAAACCTTCACCCTTTATTGGAACAGGCTTATAGTTGATTGTGCCTACTTTGACGGCACTGCTTGCCGCGGCTTCAAGCAGATCACTCAAGACCCTGGCAAATTGCCGCTTTTCAGGTATCCTTGTCTTCAATTTTTCCAGGTCTGCCGAACCCTGCCGATAGATAACGGCAGGATCCGCTTGTCCGGCACGGGCTGCATGCATGCGCAGGTTGTTCCACGTTGTTTGCAGATCAGTCAGTGAGGGGAGCTGATATACTGAAACAAAGACACCGAGGGCCACATTGAGCAGAAGGAGAGTCAAAATGGTGCTTAAAATTCGCCATTTCTGACGGACTATTTCCAAAATATATCGTTTCATAAATTCACTACGTTGCAGGAGATCGTAAATTGTATGCCACGCACTTTATCATCTGAAGTCAGGTTTTGATGTGACAACAGCAGAACATTTGAAAAGTTATCAGACGATTCCAACTTTTCAAGGAACTGCTCTACAACCTTGAAAGATCTTGCACGCCCCGCCAGATTCCACTCACCCTGATCCTTTCCCTGCGAGAGCGATGACAGTGAGCACCCCTCCGGAGTGGCATTCTCAAGCCGTTCAAGCAGGTTGAGCCAGTTTATGCTCTTGCGTTCTATAATTTCATTATAGAAGCGAATACTGGCCTTCTGCCGATTGGATTCAGTTTCGGAAATTCCACGCGGCATGGTTTCAAGCCTGCTCTGGATAGCGGCAATTTCAGCATTCAGCCGACTCTGTTCGCCCACATTCGATGCTACCCGGATGATATTCCACCCGGTTATGGCTATCAGTGCAGTTATAATACAGAATGCAACCCTGTTGAGGAGTCGATGATCAAGATAGATGCGCGTCGCAAAATTGATAGTGAAGCGCATCAGAGACTCCTCAAAGCCGCCCCAATGGCGGCAGTACAAGGAAATAGCCGTGTCTGGTCGTCTGGTGCGGAATTGCCTGACGTCACGGCACCTTTTGTCTCAAGCAGAACAGGCGATGCCCCGGTTGCTTCAGCAACCATCTCCAGGAAGTTTTGGGCAACATCCGGCGCTGCGACACAGAAAACTGTCTGCACTGGCCGTTCACGTTCAGGAAAACGTTCTTTATAAACCAGTATGGAGCTGTTAATTTCCATATAAACCCGGCTGTCTGTCGCCAACGTACCCGACAGGTCCTTGCTCCGCATAAACTCCGGAATCCCCTGCGAAAAAAACATAATTGACAATGTGCTGCCGTAAAACGAAATCAGTATGTAATCATCGTGAAGCGACAGGCGACGATCAAAGGTTCGGCAGATATTGAAGGTATTACAATCGATTCTTGCCGGAGATAGCCCCGTTTTTACAATCAGATCTTCATACTGGCAAATAACCGCCCGCGATACAATCACCACCAGGAGCGCCAGATCACCGTTTTCTCTGACCGACAGCTGCTGATAATCAAGGTGGGTATCGGCAATATCAAGCGGGATACTTTTCTTCAGTTTCCACCGGATCAGGTCAAGAGCTTCTGCGCGATTTTTGAAACGCCCTTCAAGGTCAAGCAGCATAATCCTGCTTGCCGCGTCAGGCAGAGATACGGCAACCCTCGTTGATCGGCAGAGCAGCTGATTGTAAGCTGATTCAAGACCCGCAACGAATGCGCCGGGATCAAGAATATTCTGTTCCCGGAGTGAAACCTGTAGAGTATGTGGAGAAAAGGAGGCATGGGCTACCCGCTCGACACGTGGAGAGGCTGCAGAGCCGCCTGTCAAGGCGCAGGTTACTCCGCCAGGGCTGATTTCAACACCGATTGTATGGCTTGTAAACAACATGACCCATCCTGTCCCGGTCATTCAACAAACGTGACGCGGTTTATCTCCTTGAGTGTAGTCATTCCGGCCGCCAGCTTTTCTTCGGCTGAGTCCCGCAGAAACATGAGACCGGCATCTCGGGCAGCTTTTTTAAGCTGCATAGCGGGAACTTTTGCAATAATGAGATCACGAATCCGGTCATTCAATTCCAGAAGTTCGACAATGGCAATACGACCGTGGTATCCAGTGCCGTGGCACTCATCACATCCGTGCGCCTCATAGAGCGTCATCCCCCTAAAACGTTCGGGGTCCACACCACCTTCAATCAGCTGTTCATCGCTGTACTGTACCGGACGGCGACAGGCTGTACAGACTTTTCTCACCAGCCTTTGCGCCATGACGCAGTTAAGGCATGATACAAAGTTATAGGGATCAATACCCATATGGATGAAGCGCCCGATAACATCAAAAACGTTGTTGGCGTGTACCGTAGTAAACACCAGATGCCCGGTCAGGGCAGACTGGACGGCAATCTGTGCTGTCTCTGAGTCGCGTATCTCTCCGATCATGATTTTGTCCGGATCATGGCGCAGGATTGAGCGCAGTCCCTTGGCAAATGTCAGCCCTTTTTTTTCATTAACCGGAATCTGCAGGACTCCGCGCAGCATGTATTCAACCGGATCTTCAATTGTGATGATTTTATCCTCTCCGGTATGAATCTCGGTCAAAGCGGCATAGAGTGTCGTCGTCTTACCTGAGCCGGTCGGCCCGGTCACCAGCACCATACCGTATGGTTCTCGTATTTTTCGCCGCAGGCGCTTGATCTCACGTTCGCTGATGCCCAGATTTTCCAGTGTCAGCCCCTTCAGATCACTGGCGATGCTCTCCTTGTCCAGAATACGGATGACGGCATCCTCTCCCATAGAACTGGGCATAATCGAAACGCGAAAGTCAACCGATTTTTCACCAAAACGGATTTTAAAGCGGCCATCCTGCGGAATACGCCGTTCGGAAATATCCAGCTCACTCATGACTTTCAGCCGTGAAATAATCGGAGCCTGAAAGTGCTGATCAATTGTATCGTTTGCTTTATACAACACACCATCAATACGATACTTGATATCGACCCCGTCAGGACCTGTCTCAATATGAATATCACTGGCTCTGCGGCTTAGAGCGTCCAGAATGGTCGTATTAATAAGCTTGATGATCGGACTGGTATCATCGGACAGTGTTTCAACCGACAGCACCTCCTCACCCCGGTCGGTTTCCTTGACCAACTGAAGCATAAAGTCTTCTGAAACTTCACGCAGGACCCTCCGCGTCCCTTCACCGGCTTTGGTTACTGCAGCAATCGCAGAGTCTGATGCGATGCGGATCTGGACCTGGCGATCAAGCAGCAGTTCAAGCTCATCCAGTTTGACAACGTCGGTCGGATCTGACACCGCGACAACGATTACATGCGGCTGAATTTCCAGCGGCACAAAATGAAAACGGTAAATCGCATCAGGAGGCAGTTGGTTGAGCAACTCAGAATCCATCTTGAAACTGCTCAGATCTACGTACTCAAGATTGAACTGTACCGCCAGAGCACGCGCCAGATTTTCTTCTGTAACAAATCCCTCATGGACGGCTATTTCACCAAAACGCTGCCGGGTTGAAGTCAGCTTTTCAACAATGGCTGGCAGATGAACCGGATTCATGTATCCCCGTTCTATAAGAATCACGCCGATATCTTTTCTTCTGAATGCTTGCATCGCCACCCTATCCTACCGTGCCGGCAATCTTAAAAATCGGAAGATACATCGCAATGATAATGACACCAATGACGACCCCCATTACCAGCATGATGGCCGGCTCGATGGCGGTAGTCAGAAGATTCATCCTCTCCTCAAGTTCATCTTCCAGATAAGATGAAATATCAATCAGCATATCTTCCAGTGCCCCGGTGGTTTCACCGACTCCCAGCATGCGCAGTGCCAGTGGCGGCATGATATTAATACGTTCAAGCGCAACCGAGAGTCTCCCCCCCTCCTCAATAAACCGGACAGCCTCGAACAGGCGTTTCTCCATGAACACATTGTTCAACGTACCAATTGACATGCGCAGTGACTCAATTATCGGAATACCGCTGCCCAGAACAGTTGCAAGGGTACGGGTAAAAGCGGCTACCGAATACTTGGCGAAAACATCTCCGGCCAACGGGACGGTGAGCTTGAAACGATCAAACGCATATCGGCCCGCCTCACTGTTTATCCACGATCTGAAAGCGGCAAACGAACCGATGCAGAGTACGATACCGAAAACAAAATAACGCTTAAGCAATGAAGTGAAGGTGATTAACAGCTGGGTCAGGACGGGGAGTTGAGAACCTGAATCTTTATAAACCTGGCTAAAGGTGGGGATGACATATACGAGCAGAAGCGTAATCGCAAGAAAGGCAAATAAGAGCAGAATGGCAGGGTAAAACACGGCTGATATTATTTTTTTTCGGAGCGTGCCTACCTTCTTCAGATATTCGATATACCGCCGGATGGTTTGTGGCAGGTCTCCGGTCCGCTCACCCGCTCGAATGGAAGCAACATAGAGAGGAGGAAAAGCCCGGCCATGTTTTTCCATCGCAACCGACAATGCTGCCCCGGCCTTTACATCTTCACGCACCTGGATCAGGACTTCAAACAATGCACCGGAATCGTGACGTTCCAAAATAGCATCAAGAACCTGCATGATCGGCATTCCAGCCTTAATCAGCACGAGCATTTCCTGATTAAAGGTCAGGAGAACCCTGTTATCAATTCTTTTGCGTTTTAGCCCTTTATCAAACAAAAACTGAAACGGCTTCTTTTTTATTTCAAATACAAAAAAGCCCTGATCCTCGAGATTTTTACGCAACACGCCGCTCTCAGCAGCCTCAAAATCCCTGACGAGAATTTTACCGTCCGATGCACCAAGTTTGCAGGAATAAAGTGCCATAGTGTTACTATATATACCACATGCGGCAGAATAGTAAAATTCCAGACCGCATACTTCGCAACTGTTTCCCGGGCACTATGTTAAAAGTAAAACATAAATCAGGCATTCAGCATACCGACCACCCATATAAAAAATGAAACTGCCGCGGCCGCTCCCCACCGGATTCCGGCCGGCACCAGAAAAACATTCCTTTTGGGAAACGCTTCCAGCATCAACATGACGATCGAGAACAACCATCCGATTAAACCGGCGATGAGAATGACTGACCATATATCGTGCGTCATAGTGATATTATTTCCCCAGGATTCGTGAAAGTATAGTGTACAGACGAAGCTTCCAGACCATAGTTACAGCTTCACGGACGATCTTACCCGACATTTTTGAACTGCCTGAATGACGGTCGATAAAAATTATAGGTATTTCAATGATTCTGAGGCCCTTTTCCATGCAGCGGTAATTCATTTCAATCTGGAACGAATAGCCATCCGATGTTACACGTGACAGATCAATGGCTTCGATTGTAGAACGGCGAAAACATTTAAATCCGCTGGTACAGTCACTCACCTGCAACCCCGTAATCCACCTTGTATAGACACTTGCAAAATAGCTTAAGATTAGACGCCTGATAGGCCAGTTGACAACACTGACTCCATTTATATACCGGGAACCTATAACCAGATCACACTCATTGATCGCAGAGAGGAAAAGCGGCAACGTCCGCGGATCATGTGAGAAGTCCGCATCCATTTCAATAAGATAGTCCGCCCCCATGGCCAGAGCAGCCCTGAACCCCTCGCGATACGCAGAGCCAAGGCCAAGTTTTCCCGAGCGATGCAGTACATGAATGCGGTCATTTTCTGCAACGAGACCATCAATAATAGTGCCGGTGCCGTCAGGAGAATTATCATCGACAAAAAGAATCTGCAGGTCCGGGTGCTGCTCAAGGACAGCAGTGGCCAAACGTCTGACATTATCCTTTTCGTTGTAGGTCGGTATGATAACAAAGGCTTTCAAGTAGTTATTCTCCGTTCGATACTCCATGAAGAGACAAAGGTTTCATGGAGGATGGTTACTCATATTTATAAACAGTTTCTTTGAACAATACGAAATACAGACAACAAAAGTCAAGATGACAGGGAATTACATTTATTTGCTCCATCACTATTTACACTAAACGGTAACCGCCCGACGTTTTTTTGCCGTAATAAGTCTAACCTGTCGTTCCTGAAACCAATACGCGTACGTCCAGTTCATCATAACTACCAATCGGTTTCTGAATCCGATAAGATAGTACAGATGCAGCAGCAGCCAGGCAAGCCAGGCAATATAGCCGCGGAATTTAAAACCTGCGGTTACAGCCACGGCAGCGCTCTTGCCGATAGTCGCCATTGATCCTTTATCCCTATAATGGAAGGGGGGCAAAGACCTGCCCTGCTCCCGCGCAAGAATGGTCCTCCCCGCATATTCACCCTGCTGGCTTGCCACCGGGGCCATCATAGGCAACGGCGCCCCCTGTTCAAAACAGCACGCCATGTCACCAACTACAAACACATCCGGATGCCCCATTATTGTGAGATCAGGCTGAACCACAACCCTCCCGGAAGCGCCGAGTTCAACTCCGTGCAGATAACCCGCCAGTTCTGCTGCAGCCACCCCGGCAGACCAGAAAAGCGTATGGGAATCAATTATGGTTCCACCATGCAATTCGACTGATTCAGCTGTTGCTCCGACCACCCGGCTCTCCAGCATAACTTCGACTCCCATCGAGTTCAGCTTTCGGTACGCATACTGCCGCAGTTCTACCGGCATGGCAGTCAGCAGCGAATCGGCCGCCTCAACCATAACTATTCTGGTTTCGGCGGCGGAAATACCGGGATGATCCTGTGAGAGTACATACACTATCAGTTCTCTCAGCGCTCCGGCAAACTCGACCCCGGTCGGTCCTCCCCCGACGATCACAAACGTCAGCAAAGCCGATCTTCGCTTTGGATCGGGTTCTCGCGGAGCCTGCTCAAACATCAGCAGTATATGGTTGCGCAGGTCTTCCGCCTGATCAAGCCGCTTGAGATCGAAAGCGTGTGCTGCAACACTTTCCATGCCGAAAAAATTGGTGCGACTGCCGGCAGCAACAACCAGATAATCGTACGGAACCTTTCCGGCATCGGTCATGACATACTTTTCGTTCAGATCTACTCCCCCGATTTCAGCAAGAAGAAACGAAGCACCACTCCAACGGCGGGTCAAGCCACGCAAAGGATAGGCTATTGCTTCCTGTTCAAGCCCAGCAGTTGCAACCTGATACAGAAGCGGCTGGAACAGATGGTAATTATTGCGGTCAACCATTATCAGTTCAACATCGCTTTCAGCCAGGACCTTAGCGGCTCGTAGTCCGCCAAACCCCATACCGGCTATAACAACACGCTTTCCGGACATATCAGACACCCTGTCAGTAGATTAAATCTGCAGCAGAACGAACCATAACCTGATACTGTGGCATTTGGCTCTGCTTACCTATATAAACCGAAACGCACACAAGAGGCAAATTTCAAATGCACCGGTATCATCTGCTGTACAACTGAAACAATTTGTTATATTTTTTACAGATATTCTCGGAGCAGTTTGCTCCGCGTCTATTGGCTTTCTCACTGCCGCTTGCATGACGTACTGGCCGGCCCATCTAAAATATCTATACAGAACCTCTACACTAATTATTGGAACTAAATGACAACATTCCTGAACAGACTGAAGCTTCGAGGAAAACTGCTGACACTGGTTTTGCCATTGGTGATAATTCCAATCTTTGTTGTGGCCGGATTAATCGGATTCATCGCTAACCAGCAGGCCTACCGAGGCGTTACCGCCACCAGCAAGGCAGATCTACAGCATCTTTCAGAGTTCTCCATCGACCTGCTCAATTCTCACTATCAACAGTTTCAGGTCTACAAACTGGACAAAATCAGGAACCACAACAATGAATTGACGACGCTGGCAGCACTTTCATACAACCTTGTAGCAGCCGAACAGCACCAGCATGCTCTGGGGAGGCTGGATTTGGAGACAGCCAAGCGTGAAGCCAGAGAGGCATTGAGAAAAACAAACGTCGGTGAAACCGGTTACATATATGCCATGACAAGCAGGGGTGATCTTAAGGTCCACATTGCTCGCGAAGGTGAAAACGTATTTAACGAACGGGATGAAAAAGGACGCTACTTTATCCGCGAAATGTGTACGGCGGCCAAGGCCAGCAAGCCTGGAGAAACACTGTTTATAACCTACCCGTGGCGAAATGCGGTCCTTGGAGACAAAAAACCCCGTACTAAAGTTGTTGCATACCGATATTTCCGCGAATGGGACTGGATTATTGCTGCCGGTACCTATCTGGATGAAACGGCCGACGACGCCGCTTTTGAGCGCCAATCGTTTGCCAAGCTTAAAGAGAGCATACGCGCCAAAAAGGTCGGCGCTACCGGCTATATATTCTGTATGGACAGTAAAGGGACCTTTACGGTCCACCCCGACTCTGAAGGCAAGAATATGATAAACGCCAGGGATCTTGACGGCAACAGCTTCATTAAAGAGATGTGCAGCAAGAAAAGCGGATGGATCCGCTATCCCTGGAAAAACAGTACCGACTCAAAACCCAGAATGAAAATTGTACGCTATGAATACTTTGAACCGTGGGATTGGATCGTTGCAGTCGGATCATATGAAGATGAATTTTATCAGGAAGCAAACAAGATCAAGACACATATTCTGTTCAGTATGGCGTTTCTGACCCTTGCCGTCGGGGCCGCAGCTACGGGCCTTGTCTTTTGGGCATCCAACTTTATCACCCGTCCGATCACCCATATGATGTCGGTCATCAAAAATATAAAACGCGGTAATCTGGACGAAAGGATTACTGTGACTGGTGAGGACGAACTGGCCGAAATGGGGACCGCCTTCAATCGCATGACCGAGATTATTCAGCGTAACAAGGCTATAGAATCAAACCTTGCCCAGCAGGGCAAAATGGCCTCTCTTGGCGTACTATCATCAGGTGTCGCCCATGAGATAAATAACCCGTTGGGGGTAATCCTCGGATACGCAGGCTATCTGGAAAGCAAGGTGAGTGAAGATGACCCCAACTACCAATACATCCATGAAATAAAGCGGGAAAGCAAGCGCTGCAAAAAGATAGTTCAGGATCTGCTCTCCTACGCCCGTACGCCGCGCCCGACCCTTGAACCAACCGATATCAATGATCTTCTGCAGCAGATTGTAGATTTTGCCGCCAATCATACCGACATGCGCGGCGTAAAGATCAGTGCCATGCTTGCAAGCGGTCTGCCTGCAGTTGAGCTCGATGGTGACCAGATGCGTCAGGTCGCTATAAACCTGATCCTGAATGCCGGCGGAGCGATGCCGGACGGCGG
>JAQUCU010000094.1 GCA_028686055.1 Desulfuromonadaceae bacterium | reverse complement strand
GTGAGGCACTGGGGCAGGTGCATTCTCCGCTGCCTGAAGATGACCTTGCCGATCTGAATGCCGGAACTACTCCGGCACACCAGGCGCTGGCTTTTGACGAATTTTTTTACTGGGAGCTGGGGCTTGCCCTTAAAAAAAACGGGGCGGCGCTGGAAGAGGGGATCGTCTTTAAAGTGACGCATCGCTATACCAAAGAACTGGCCCGCCTGCTACCGTTTGAGCTAACAAACGCTCAGCGAAGGGTATTGGCGGAAATTAAAACAGATATGATGGCTCCGCATCCGATGCACCGTCTGGTTCAGGGGGATGTCGGCAGCGGCAAAACCCTCGTCGCTTTGATGGCGGCATTGATTGCTGTAGAGAACGATTATCAGGTGGCCATCATGGCGCCAACTGAAATTCTGGCTGAACAGCACTGGCACACGGTTCACCGCTGGTGTGCACAGATGGGGCTGGAAGTTACTCTGATAACGGCTGCCCTTAAAGGCAAGGCTAAAAAAGAGGCTCTTGAGAGGATCGCAGACGGCACCGCCCGGATTGTGATCGGTACTCACGCTGTTATTCAGGAAAAAGTGGAATTTGCAAATCTCGGGCTGGGTGTGATTGATGAACAGCACCGTTTTGGCGTTCTGCAGCGCGGTATTCTGAAGAAGAAGGGTACCAATCCCGATATCCTGGTCATGACCGCCACTCCGATTCCGCGTACCCTCGCTATGACATTGTTTGGAGATCTTGATCTGTCGGTGATCGATGAAATGCCGCCAGGGAGAATTCCTATTGAGACCAAGGTCTTTTTTGAGTCACGTCGCGCACAACTCTATGATATGATCAAAGATCAGGTTTGTTCCGGGCGGCAGGTATACATCGTTTATCCATTAGTCGAAGAGTCTGAAAAACTGGATCTCAAGGCTGCCAGCCAAATGGCGGAGCACTTACAAACAGATATATTTCCTGGCCTGCGGGTCGGATTGCTGCATGGCAGATTGAGTCCGGTTGAAAAAGAAGTCGTAATGGCCTCCTTTAAGTCCAGAGAGTTTGATATTCTCGTTTCGACCACCGTAATCGAGGTCGGTATAGACGTTCCCAACGCTACTGTTATGGTGATCGAACATGCCGAACGGTTCGGACTCTCACAACTGCATCAGCTGCGGGGCAGGGTGGGGCGAGGGAAAGAAAAGTCATACTGTATCCTGATGACGACCGGTAAATTGTCTGAAGATGGTGAAAAACGCCTGCGGGTAATGGAGTCAACGGGTGACGGTTTCCGGATTGCGGAAGCAGATCTTGAAATCAGGGGGCCGGGAGATTTTCTCGGCACCCGTCAGGCAGGTATGCCGGATTTCCGTGTCGCCAACATACTGAGGGACGGCGGGTTACTGGAAAGAGCCCGTCAGGCTGCCTTTGATCTGTTGAAAAATGATCCGGAACTTAACGGCCAGGCAAATGCTTCGCTGCGTGGCGAGATGCTACGCCGCTGGGGTAAACGGTTGGAACTTGCAGCAATAGGATAGGAACAGACATGCGGATTGTAACAGGCATGAACATATACGATAAAATTTTCGATGAATCTATCGTCACGATTGGAAATTTTGATGGTGTCCATCGGGGCCATGCAGAAATATTTGCACATCTGAAGCGTAAATGTTGTGTCCGTAATCTTCCTTCCGTTGTGGTCACCTTTGAGCCGCACCCGTTAAAGGTTCTTGCACCTGAATCAGCTCCGTTGCTTATAACAACTTTTGAGCAAAAAGCTGAACTGATAGAGGAAGCGGGTATTGACTGTCTGGTTGTCGTACCTTTTTCCAAAGGGTTTTCCCGAATGCCGGCGAAGGATTTTGTTCTCAACATTCTCTGCAGTTCACTCGGTATGCGGCACATCATTATCGGCCATGATTACGCTTTTGGCAGGGGGCGGGAAGGAAATTTCAATACATTGGAGACCCTTGGTGCAGTGAACGGATTTACGCTTGAAGATCTGCCTCCGATAGGGGAGGGAGGAATTGTATTCAGCAGCAGCCTGGTGAGATCAGCCATTGTTGATGGCGATATGGATGCAGCATCCCGGATTCTTGGGCGCTACTACCGGATTTCCGGGACTGTTGTGCATGGGCGTGAAATAGGGCAAACACTCGGATTTCCGACAGCGAACATAGCCACACCAAATGAACTGATACCTTCTGATGGCGTGTATGCAGTGATAGCGCAGGTTGATGGACAAATAGTCAAGGGAGCCTGCAGTATCGGCTTCAATCCGACTTTTGGCGCGGACAAACGCACGATAGAGGTATTCCTGCTGGATTATTCGGGTCACATTTATGATCATGGGATTGAAGTTCACTTTGTGCAGAGACTACGAGCGGTAAAGAGGTTTAAGGATGTCTCCGCACTGAAGAGCGCCATCAGTCATGATGTTGCAAACGCCCGTATCATACTGGAAAACCTGAATGCAACGTATTTGAAACTCAAAGGTGGATCGGAATCCTGTGCGCACTAAAATTAATATTAAATTCTGGTTAGGGATCGGCATAAGTCTGTTTTTTATGGTTCTGCTGCTCGATAAAATAGATTTCAGAAAGCTGGGAGCTGCCCTTGAGTCTGCTGATTACCGCTATGTGTTTCTGGCGGTTTGTTTTACTTTTGCCAGCTATTTTTTACGCGCGGTGCGCTGGCGTTATCTGCTCATCACCGAGAAGTCCATCCATCTTTCCTCACTCTATTCAGCCACAATTATAGGCTATATGGCCAACAACCTGTTGCCGGCCCGTTTGGGAGAGTTTGTTCGGGCGTATACTCTTGCCAGGCGGGAACAGCTTGAAACTCCCGCGGTATTTGCATCACTGGTGATCGATCGGCTTTTTGACGGATTTTCGGTGCTGTTCCTGCTTTTGCTTGCCCTGTTTACTCTTCAGTTGCCGGCAGGGATGGAAGATGCCGCAATTGCCCTCAGGGTCGGCGGAGCGTTCATGTTTTTACTCTATTGTGTTGTAATACTTTTTCTTTACCTGCTGAAATGGCAGACAATGCGGACGCTTTCGGTTGTCAAATATGTTTTGAAGCCATTTCCGCAACGCATGGCGGATGCTCTTATCCCGCTGCTTGGTTCTTTCATCGGGGGAATCAAGCTGTCATCAAAGGTAGAGCATTGGGCAGCGCTTGTTGCAACTTCAGCCGGAATCTGGCTGTGTTGCCTTCTGGCGGTAGACATGACATTAAAAGCGTTCAATGCCCATCTGCCGATTACGGCTTCGATGTTTATTTTGGTTCTGCTGGTTTTTGCAGTTATGGTACCAGCTTCTCCCGGTTTTATAGGTACGTACCATTATGCCTGTTTCAAGGGGCTCTCTGTTTTCAGCATCCCGGCGACAACATCGGTCAGTATCGCTCTGGTCATGCACGGTACCAGTTTTTTCCCGGTTATTATCGCCGGCCTCTATTATCTCTGGAAAAACAAATTATCGCTCAATGAACTACAGGGGGCGGAAAAGGCCAGATGAGTTTACCCGTATTTAAGAAAATCAGGATAGACATCTTTTTGATACTGTCATTCGTACTGCCGTTTGCCCTGTACATGGTTACACTGGCTCCATCAGTAACTTTTTTTGACAGCGGGGAATTTATGACTGCGGCCGCTTCACTCGGATCGGCGCACTCCCCCGGTTATCCGCTCTTTTTAATGTATGTGAAATCTTTTACCTGGCTGCCGTTTGGTAATATAGCATTCCGCATCAATGTTGCAACCGCGGTTTCTTCATCTTTGGCATGCATGATGGTGTATGTCCTGACAACCTCTATACTGAAAAAAGAGGTGCTGATTGAAGACGATCGTTTCAATCAGGTTGCATTTAAACTAGCCGGTCTGGCTGCTGCGGTTTTGTTCAGCGTTACTCCCCGTTTGTGGCTGCAATCAAATCATGACAAGCCTTACCCGCTGCTGGCATTTATTACAGCGATTATTTTTTATCTGTTGCTTAAGTGGCAGGAACAGTACCGTGAAGGGAACGAACGTCCGTCATATGTTTATGTCTGCACGTTTCTGGCAGGACTGGCGATGGCGGTACATCAGACCATCGTGCTTTTGCTGCCGGCCTGGTTTATGTTGATAGTGCTGACAGACTGGCGGATGTTGACAAGAGTCAAAGAACTGATCCTTGCTACTGCTTTTGCCCTTCTCGGGTTCTCGGTTCATCTCTATCTGCCGCTTCGGGCACTTAGTAATCCGCTGCTTAACTGGGGTGATGCTAAAACACTAAATCAGTTTATGTGGCATTTTTTGAGACGGGGGTATCCATCCGAGCCGCCTGTCCGAGATGGTGCGCTTCTGTGGGCACAGATCAGGGCGTTTAACGTGCCGCGCGAGTTTACCTGGCTCGGTGCGGCATTGGCACTACTCGGGCTTCTCTATCTATGGAGGAGTAACCGAACATTTGTTATTGCCTATTTTGTCTCAGTTGCTGTTTTCCTGTCTGTGATTGCAGGCTATTTTAATACACCGATGGAAATGATCTTTCTTACGGAAGAATTCTTTACCCCTCTCTATCTGCTGACTGCCGTAACTGTCGGAGTAGGGCTTTTCCGCCTGCTTGCTTATGCGATACGTACCGCAAGCCTTCCTGAACGTGTTGGAGCTCCGGTGTACGGAATTGTTGCAGTACTGTTTTTAACACTCCCCACCGCCCTGTGTGCAGTTAACTTTTATGAAAACGACCAGCACAAAAATTATATCGCCTTTGATTATGCTTCGAATTCATTGCGATCATTGCCGCAGAACGCCATCATGTTTACGTGGGGTGACAGCGGTGCGTTTCCGCTCTGGTATCTGCAAGGCGTAGAACGGATGCGCGAAGATGTTGATCTGCCGCACACTCCCCATCTCGTATTTCGCTGGTATCTTGATTCAATGCCGCGCATCTTCAAAAACAGCAACTTAAAAAAAATTGATGCAAACACTTTTGGCCCTGAAACGGCCCTGCTGATTGCGGTATCTGAAAATATCGGGGTCAGGCCGGTTTACATCGATTTTTCTACTCGATATTCAATTGAATTAAAACAGTATCTGCCGGTTCAGCAGGGGATTGTTTACCGTTTACGGAAAATGAATGAACCGTCAGGAATGCCCGATATTTCGATGTGGGACAATTATAACAACCGGGGGATCATGGAAAAACAGTCTTTCCTCGATCTTGATACCGGAAAAGCAATTTTGATTTATGCTAACAGCTACCTGGAAGCAGGTGAGTTTCTTGCGGGAATTAACAGGAAGCGGGAGGCGGTAATTATGCTGAGAAAGGCTGAACAGATTTCACCCGAGATGCGGGGGTATGCTGATCAGATAAGGATGCGCTATGGTCTGGGACGCTAAGCTTATGCCTGCTGTGAATGGAAAAACCCGTGTCGTTTGTATTATAGGGGATCCGGTCCGCCATTCGCTTTCACCGCTGATGCAGAATGCTGCGTTTGCTGCCGGCGGCCTCGATTACATATATGTTCCATTTGCCGTCAGTGCTGAAAATCTGGAAAGTGCGGTGGCCGGGCTTAAGGCGCTTGGTGTGTGCGGCTTTAATGTTACGATTCCGCACAAAACGGCCATAATGCCGTTTCTGGATCGGCTCGATGAAAGCGCTGAAGCTGCAGGTGCAGTGAACACCGTACAGCTGTCCGGGACCTCCATGGTCGGCTATAATACCGATGGAGACGGCCTGGTGGATTCGTTGCTGACTGATCTGGCTTTTTCCCCCGGTGAGGAACAGATTCTGGTCGCTGGAGCCGGCGGCGCTGCTCGTGGTGCGATAGCAGCGCTGTGTCGTTGTGGTGCAAAAAGGATACTGGTTCACAATCGCTCCATTGAAAAGGCTCTGGCAATAATGCTTGAGATGAACATCCGCTATCCGGAAACACGTATTGATGTTGTCAGTCAGGACCGGGTAAGCGATGAATATCTGGCTGTGACATCTTTACTGCTTAATACCACTTCACTCGGGATGAACGGCGAGCGGATTGAAGGCATTGATCTTTCCCGTCTGCCGGAAAATGCTAAAGTTTATGACATGGTGTATTCACACTCCGGTACACCGCTTGTAAAAGAAGCTTCCGCATCCGGCTTGAGAGCGGTCAATGGTTTAGGCATGCTTGTCGCGCAGGGTGAGCGCGCTTATGAAATATGGACCGGGCACAGGCCGCCTGAAGGTGTTATGCGTCTTGCTTTAGGGCGGATTTGACATCCTTATCTACAGCTTGACAATAACCGGCATTCTCCATACTATGGCTCGTTAACACGTAAACGGAGCAGTCATGCAGTCAAACAGGCTTGGAGAAATTCTTGTAAAAAACAACCTGATTAACCGCGATCAATTGGCCAACGCATTAGAAGAGCAAAAGCTTTCCGGCAACCAGCTCCGACTTGGCACAATCCTGATTAGTCAGAAACTCCTTACCGAGGAAGAGCTCACCTCTTTTTTGTCAAGGCAGTATGGTGTGCCCAGTGTTAATCTTGCCGATTATGAAATAGAACCCGAAGTTATCAAAATCATCCCCTCGGAAGTAGCCCAAAAATATCAACTGTTGCCTGTTAACAGGGCCGGAGCGACCCTGATCATCGCTGTAAGCGATCCGTCCAACCTGTTTTCAATAGAAGATATAAAGTTTATGACCGGCTACAACATTGAAATGGTTGTGGCATCAGAGCGCGACATTAAAGCCTCAATAGACAAGTATTATGACCAGTCTGCATCGCTCGCGGACGTCATGAGTGACCTTGATGTTGAGGATCTGGAAATTGTTGGCGATGATGAACAGGTCGACGTCGGTTCTCTGGAACGGGCGACAGAGGACGCCCCGGTCGTAAAGATGGTTAATGCCATTTTGCAGGATGCTATCAGGAAAAAGGCCAGCGATATTCACGTAGAGCCGTACGAAAAGCTTTTCAGGGTGCGCTACCGGATTGACGGTATTCTGTACGAAGTCATGAAGCCTCCTATGAAGCTTAAGAATGCTATCACATCGCGTATCAAGATCATGGCGGAACTTGATATAGCCGAGCGGCGACTTCCTCAGGACGGACGAATCAAAATCAAACTGGGAAAGGGCAAGGACATGGACTTCCGCGTTTCATGTCTCCCGACACTTTTTGGCGAGAAGATCGTATTGCGCCTTCTGGACAAGAGTAACCTGCAAACTGATTTGACCAAACTGGGATATGAACCTGATGCTTTGGCACATTTTATGCGGGAAATACACAAGCCATTCGGGATGGTACTGGTTACCGGACCAACCGGCAGCGGCAAGACTGTATCTCTCTATTCGGCCATAGCCGAACTGAATAAAGTTTCGGAAAATATATCCACGGCCGAAGATCCGGTTGAATTTAACTTTGCCGGAATTAATCAGGTTCAGATGCACGAAGATATCGGTCTCAATTTCTCCGCTGCATTGCGCTCATTTCTGCGCCAGGATCCTGACATTATAATGATCGGAGAGATACGCGATTTCGAAACGGCTGAAATTGCCATCAAGGCCGCTTTAACCGGCCATATGGTGCTTTCAACACTGCATACCAATGACGCCCCGGCTACTATTAACCGGCTTCTCAACATGGGTATAGAGCCATTTCTGGTCGCTTCGGCTGTAAATCTGATAACAGCCCAGCGTTTGGCCCGGCGTGTCTGCGGTGAGTGCAAACAGCCGGAGGATATTCCAGTACAGGCTTTAATTGATGCCGGAGTTCCGCCGGATGAGGCATCGTCATATGTCTGCATGCGCGGCAAGGGGTGTCCTGTCTGCAACAACACCGGGTACAAGGGGCGTGTCGGTTTTTATCAGGTAATGCCGATGCGTGAGGAAATCAAGGAACTGATCCTGAACGGCGCAAATACAGCCGAAATCAAACGAGAATCCATGCGAATCGGCATCAAAACAATGCGCCAGTCCGGCTTGACGAAGCTTAAGGAGGGGGTAACCTCCTTCGAAGAAGTGTTGAGAACGACTGTTTCTGACGACTAAATTAGGAGGCACGTGATGCTCAACCTTCATCAGCTGCTAAAGATACTTGTTGAATCCAATGGTTCCGACCTCCATATAACAACCAATTCACCGCCGCAAATGCGTGTTGACGGACATCTGCTGCCCATGGATTTCCCCCCCATGAACCAGATTGAAACAAAACAGCTCTGTTATAGTGTATTGACTGACGCCCAAAAGCACAAGTTTGAAGAAGAAAATGAATTGGATCTTTCGTTTGGAGTGAAGGGACTCTCACGTTTCAGAGGAAATATGTTTGTTCAACGGGGCGCGGTAGCTGGTGTATTCAGGGTTATCCCGTATAAGATTCTGACGTTTGAAGAATTGAATCTGCCGCCGATAGTCCCGGAGCTGGCTGCCCGGCCTCGTGGTCTCATTCTGGTGACCGGCCCAACAGGAAGCGGAAAGTCGACTACCCTGGCTTCAATAGTTGATTATATTAATATCAATCGCCGCGAACATATCGTCACCATTGAAGATCCGATCGAATATCTCCATCCGCACAAAGGTTGCCTTGTAAATCAACGTGAAGTAGGTGCCGATACAAAAGGTTTCAAAAACGCGCTTAAATATGTTCTGCGGCAGGACCCGGATGTGGTTCTGGTTGGTGAATTGCGTGACCTGGAAACAATCGAGGCGGCGCTTACGCTTGCTGAAACCGGTCACCTCTGTCTAGCAACACTGCATACCAATTCTTGCGCCCAGACGATAAACCGAATCGTGGACGTATTTCCTCCCTATCAGCAAACGCAGATCAGGGCGCAACTCTCTTTTGTGCTGGAAGGTGTATTGTCACAAACATTAATTCCAAAAATGGGATCAAAAGGTCGTGCTCTGGCCCTTGAGATTATGGTGCCGAATGCCGCTATCCGGAATCTTATTCGTGAGGACAAGGTCCACCAAATTTATTCCCAGATGCAGATCGGACAGGATAAATTTGGTATGCAGACCATGAATCAGTCCCTTTATTCACTATTTCAGAAACGAATGATTTCGCTTGAAGAGGCGCTTGGGCGTTCGCAGGATCCGGAAGAACTCAAACAGATGATCAATAACCCTGCGGCGGGTATGCAGCGCCGTCCTCAGATGCACTGAAATAATTAAGGAGATCCGTAATGCCGAAATTTAACTGGGAAGCCCGCACGAGAACCGGCGGCACGCAAAAAGGCGTGATTGAGGCGGCAACTGTTGATGTTGTTGAAGCGCAGCTTAAAAGATACGGCTTCAGCAATATCAAAATCAAGGCAGAATCCAAGGGCCTGAGCTTCAAGTTACCTAAATTCGGTGGCGGTTCTAAGATAGACGAAAAAGATCTTGTCGTTTTTACACGGCAGTTTTCGACCATGATTGATTCCGGATTGCCGCTTGTTCAATGTTTGGAAATCCTGGCAAGCCAGCAGGAACACAAGGGCTTTAAGGAGATACTATACAAGGTCAAGGAAAGTGTTGAGAGTGGGTCTACGTTCGCCGATGCTCTGGGCAAGCATCCGAAAGCTTTTGACCAGCTGTTCGTGAACCTTGTTGCAGCCGGTGAAGTAGGAGGTATTCTTGATACGATCTTAACGCGGCTGGCCGCTTATATTGAAAAGTCGATGAAGTTGAAAAAACAGATCAAAGGAGCAATGGTCTACCCGATCACAATTATGTCCATTGCTGTAGTGGTTGTCGGCGTCATTCTTATTTTTGTTATTCCGACGTTTGCCAAAATGTTCACTGAGTTTGGAGGAGAGCTGCCTGCACCAACCAAATTTGTTATCGCTCTCAGTAATTTTCTGGTCAAATACTTTGTAGTTCTTATAGGTGGTTTCTATGCGATCGTCTGGGCAATTAAAAAATATTACTCTACACCGGCCGGGCAGAAAAATATTGACCGGATGGCTCTCAAGGCACCGATTGCCGGTCCGCTGATCAGGAAAGTTTCGGTAGCAAAATTTACCAGAACGTTGGGTACCATGGTGAGCTCAGGCGTACCGATCATGGACGGTCTTGAGATTGTCGCCAAGACTGCCGGCAATAAAATTGTCGAAGAAGCTATCTATGCTGTCCGGCAGTCAATTTCTGAAGGTAAAACCATGGCGGAGCCGCTGGCTGCCTGCGGAGTCTTCCCACCAATGGTTGTTCAGATGATTTCGGTTGGTGAAGCAACCGGCGCTATGGATGCCATGTTGAATAAAATTGCGGATTTTTATGATGACGAAGTTGATGATGCCGTAGGGGCAATGACCGCTATGATGGAACCTTTATTAATGGTGTTCCTCGGGACTGCTGTCGGCGGCCTGGTTGTTGCCATGTATCTTCCTATCTTTAAATTGGCCGGGGCAGTTGGTGGCTGATAACATTACCCCTGAACGGAGGCTCAGACTCTTCATCTATGCCAGGATAATTGTTTACTTTCTCTTTCTGGCCTCAATTCTTCTTTTAAAATTTCAGGACCCTTTCTTTGAAACCGAACGCTATCAGCCGGGTGTAATCAGGTTGATAGCGTTTTCTTTCCTGTTCTCACTAGCCTCTCTCCTGGCTCTTAAAAGACGGGAATTTACATCTTTCCTCACCTATCTGCAGGTTATTTGGGATCTGTTGTTTGTATCAGTTCTTCTGCTTTTTACCGGCGGAATTTTAAGTCCGTATTCATTTCTTTATCTCCTCTCCATCATGATTGCCGGCATGTTGCTTGGCCGCCGTCAGGCGCTCTACACGGCATCACTGTGTGGGATCCTGTACGGTGCAATTCTGGATTTTCAGTACTTCGGCTATCTTTCACATATCGGATTAAGCCAGGAAGATGCTCAACAGTTTGGTGCCTTGCGCCTGTTATACACGATATCATTCAACCTCATGGCCTTCGGGGTGACCGCATTCATTACCGGTCTATTAGCAGAGCGTGCCCGCTTGAGTGAAGAGGCTCTCCACCGCTCTTCTATTAATTATTCCGAGCTGGCTCAATTAAACTCCGCCATTGTTACTCATAGCGAGATCGGCCTTCTGACAACCACAGTTGCAGGCCGAATCCGCGTTTTTAACCCTTATGCCGAAGCCGTTGTCGGTCTCAGTCAGTCTGATGCCTATGATAATCACATTATTTCCGTATTTCCGCAGTTATCCGGGCTATCTGCTCTCGTCGATCTTAAAAACAATTCAAAAAAGCGGGAGTTTGAGTACAGAGCATCTGACGGTACCGTAATTACATTAGGGTACCGCGTTGCCCGTTTTAATGACAGTAACGGAATACCGGCCGGTTATATTGTAAACTTCAGGGATAT
>JAQUCU010000093.1 GCA_028686055.1 Desulfuromonadaceae bacterium | reverse complement strand
CCATCTGGTCACAAGCAAAGGTGAGCTAACTTCGAATTTAAACAAAAAAAGGGAAACCCTTGCGGATTTCCCCTTGTACCATAGCAGTGAAGTGTAATCCAGCGATTAACGCTTGGAAAACTGGAAGCGGGCACGGGCGGCTTTTCTGCCGTACTTTTTACGCTCTTTAATACGTGAGTCGCGGGTGATGAAGCCGGCTTTTTTGAGTACGCCGCGCAGTTCCGGATCATGCAGGAGCAGAGCCTTGGTGATGCCGTGCTTGATCGCTCCGGCCTGGCCGGTATCACCGCCACCGGAAACAGTTACGTACACATCAAAAATGCCCACTTTATCAACAAGCTCAAACGGCTGGCGAACAACCATCTTGGACGTTTCACGGCCAAAATATTTATCAAGAGTCTTGTGGTTTACCGTAAACTTACCATCACCAGGCTTAAGCCATACACGAGCAATTGAGCTCTTGCGCTTGCCTGTTCCATAATAACTGACTGCTGCCATATCGTTTTCTCCTTGGAGTATTAAAGTGCCAGGTTCTTGGGCTGCTGAGCTGCGTGTGGGTGGTTTGGTCCCGCATAGATCTTAAGCTTGCTGAGCATGGCCCGTGCAAGTTTATTTTTGGGGAGCATCCCTTTGACAGCTTTTTTGATGAGATCCTCAGGCTTTTTCTCAAGCAGCTTGCCGGCTGATATCTCTTTCAGTCCACCGACATACCCGGAGTGGCTGTAATAAATTTTGTCGGCTAACTTGCGACCGGTCAGGGCAATCTTTTCAGCATTTACAACGATGACAAAATCACCGGTATCAACGCTTGGTGTGTAGAGAGCCTTGTTTTTACCGCGCAGGACACCGGCTATCTGTGTTGAAAGACGACCCAGCACTGCATCCTGTGCATCAACAATATACCAGTCACGTTTTACATCTGCTGCTTTAGCTACTTCTGTTTTCATAATTTCCCCATCCGCAGTACAACCTGTAGATTAATACAGGCCATGATTTTTTTGAAGAGGTGTAACGTACCGAAAGAGTGCTACCGTGTCAAGGGAAAAATTTTCAGGGCAACTAATTGCTTCGATCAATGTTGTATCAGAACAGATTTCATGTTACAAAACCAGCGGCAATTAATCAGATTTTTCGGAGTGGTACTATGAAGATATCGGTAGCAGATGTCGAGCATGCGGCGAGCTTGGCCCGGCTTGAACTTACCAGTGAAGAAAAAGAGCTCTTTGCCGGCCAGATCGGAGCGATCCTCGATTATGTCGAAAAGCTGAAAGAGCTGGATACGGAAGGTATCGTGCCGACCTCGCACGCCGTGCCGATGGAAAACGCTTTCCGTGAAGATATCGTACAGCCGTCAATAGGCGTGGCAAGATCATTGGCCAACGCTCCCGAGCGTGAAGGGTCCTTTTTTGCCGTACCGAAAGTCATCGAATAAGCAAGGGATACATTCAACTATGAACATATTTGATATGACAATTCATGCTCTCCACGCAGCACTGAAGGGAAAACGCGTTTCTTCCGTGGAAGCCACGACAGCAATGCTGGAGCGGATCAGCTCCGTCGAGCCGCAGGTCGGCTCTTTCATCACGGTAACCCCGGAACAGGCGCTGGCCGCGGCCGCTGCGGCCGATCAGCGGATTGCCCGGGGAGATTGCGATCTGTTGACCGGCATCCCACTGGCGATCAAGGACATTTTCCTGACCGAGGGCGTCCGCACAACTTGCGGCTCCCGCATCCTTGACAATTTCATCCCCCCGTACAGCGCCACCTCATGGGAAATGCTCCGTGGTTGCGGTGCGGTACTGCTGGGGAAACTGAATCAGGATGAGTTTGCCATGGGTTCCTCGAACGAGTCCAGCGCCTATGGAACTACCCGCAACCCGTGGAATACGGACTACATACCAGGCGGGTCATCAGGGGGATCTGCGGCTGCGGTTGCCGCCAGCGAGGCTGTTGCAACACTCGGCACCGACACCGGCGGATCCATCCGCCAGCCCGCTTCACACTGCGGCTGTGTCGGCCTGAAACCGACCTATGGCCGGGTTTCACGCTACGGCGTAATCGCCTATGCATCTTCACTAGACCAGGTCGGCCCACTGACCCGGGATGTGGCCGACTGTGCGACCATGCTGGGGGCGATTGCCGGGCATGACCACAAAGACTCAACCAGCGTGGATACACCGGTACCTGACTATTCATCCTCCCTGACGCACGGCGTCAAGGGGCTGAAGATCGGCCTCCCGAAGGAGTACTTCATCTCCGGTCTCGACGCCGATGTACAGGTTGCCATGGATGCCGCCATAGAAACCTACCGACGTCTCGGCGCCGAATTTGTCGATGTTTCGCTGCCGCATACCGACTATGCGGTGGCAACCTACTATCTTATCGCCACCGCCGAAGCCAGCTCCAATCTTGCCCGCTACGACGGTGTCCGTTTCGGCCACCGCGCCGAGGCCGAAGGACTGCTGGAGATGTACACCAAAAGCCGCAGCGAAGGCTTCGGGGTTGAAGTCAAACGCCGCATCATGCTCGGCACCTATGCTCTGTCATCCGGCTATTATGACGCCTATTACGTCAAGGCCCAGAAGGTGCGCACACTGATCATGAATGATTTCACCACGGCTTTTGCCGATGTGGATGTCATGCTGACGCCGGTTGCACCGACAGCGGCGTTCAAAATCGGTGAAAAGGTCAACGATCCGCTGCAGATGTACCTGTCCGATATTTTCACGATACCGGTCAACCTGGCCGGCACCTGTGCGATGTCGCTTCCGGCCGGTTTTTCGGCGGCCGGTCTCCCGATCGGCCTGCAATTGATCGGCAAACCGTTCGGCGAGGAAACCATCCTGCAGGCCGGCTATGCTTTTGAACAGGCGACAGAGTGGCACACCAGAAAAGCAACGATTTAACTTCCGGAGCATATTATGAAATACCAACCTGTCATCGGTCTTGAAGTTCACGTCCAGCTCCTGACCGACACCAAAATATTCTGCGGCTGCTCGACAAAGTTCGGCTCCGAGCCGAACTCCCAGACATGCCCTGTCTGCCTTGGGCTCCCCGGCGCTCTACCGGTGCTCAACAAGAAGGTGGTGGAATTTGCCATCAAGGCCGGTCTCTCCACCAACTGTTCCATCACCCCGCGCAGCATTTTCGCGCGCAAGAACTATTTTTATCCCGACCTGCCGAAAGGGTACCAGATCAGTCAGTTTGAAGATCCTATCTGTCAGTGGGGATGGCTTGACATCAAGGTTGACGACGGGGAAACCAAGCGGATAAGGATCACCCGCATCCATATGGAGGAGGACGCCGGCAAGTTGGTCCATGGCGAACTTTCCGGCCGGGATGACGGTTCCGGAGTCGACCTGAACCGCGCCTGTACACCGCTGCTGGAAGTTGTCTCCGAACCTGATCTGCGCTCGTCCGATGAGGCCGTCTCCTATCTTAAACAGCTGCACCAGATAGTAACCTGGCTCGGCATCTGTGACGGAAACATGGAAGAGGGGAGTTTCCGCTGCGACGCCAACGTTTCGGTCATGCCTGTCGGATCAAGCACATTCGGCACCCGGGCCGAGATCAAGAACGTCAACTCGTTCAAATTTGTCAAACAGGCCATTGAATACGAGATCCAGCGCCAGATCGACCTGATCGAGGACGGCGGCACGGTCGTCCAGGAAACACGCCTTTTTGACCCCAACAGCGGCACAACCCGCTCGATGCGCAGCAAGGAAGAGGCCCACGATTACCGCTATTTCCCCGATCCGGATCTGGTACCGCTGGTTATCAGCGACCAGTGGGTGGAACGCTCGCGCCGGGAGCTGCCGGAACTGCCGGAACAGCGGCAGCAGCGCTTTATGAACGAGCTCGGTTTGCCTCTCTACGACGCCGAAGTGCTGACCGCGAGCCGGGCTCTGGCAGACTATTTTGAAGCGGGCGTCGCCGCAGGCGGCAACGCCAAAACGGTAGGAAACTGGATTATGGGTGAGATAACCAGGGCCCTGAATGACACTGGCACACCAATTGAATCGTGTCCGGTCTCTCCGGGACAGCTGGCTGAACTTCTGCAGCTGATTGACAACAGCACCATTTCGGGCAAGATTGCCAAAACCGTTTTTGATGAGATGTGGAAGAGCGGCAAGGCGCCGCAGACCATTGTCGAAGATCAGGGGCTGGTGCAGGTTTCCGACAGCGGGGCTATCGAAAGCATCATCAACGGGATCATGGCCGCCAATGCCGGGCAGGTTGAAGATTATCGCGGCGGCAAGGAGAAAGTTTTCGGCTTTTTCGTCGGCCAGGTCATGAAAGCCAGTAAAGGGAAGGCCAACCCGGCTGTCGTCAACGAATTGCTGCTGAACAAATTAAAGGGGTAGAATTGGAGTCAACTATGAGCCGGACGGTGATGATTGTCGATGATTCTCTCTTCATGTTCACGATGGCTGAAGTGTTGTCAGACCTGGAGGATTGACCAATGGACATGTCCCCGTATCGGGATCTGTTCGTTTCCGAAGCTCGCAACCATCTCTCCGCGTTCGGCAAACTGATCGTACACCTCGAAAAGTCTGCCTCCGATCCCACCGTCATCGATGAGCTCTTTCGCCATGCCCATTCTATGAAGGGAATGGCGGCGACTATGGATTATGAACAGATTGTAGCGCTTGCCCATACCATGGAGAACCAGCTGAGCCGGATCCGTAGCGGTGAATTTCAGCTGCAGCCGGCTATTGCCGACCTTCTGCTGGAAGGGAGCGATACGCTGGCGCGTCTTGTATCAGCAATCGAATCGGGTAGCGACGCCTCTGAAGATACCGCGGGACTGATTGAACGACTGGCGGCATTCGACCCGACCGCTGAAGCATCCCATTCTTCTCAAGAAATGCCACCGCATAAAGAGGCAGATGCTCATCTGAACCCTTCTGCTGCGCCACACCAATTCCGGGAAACCGATTCCTTAAAAAGCATCCGCATCAAAACAGAAACCCTTGATCATCTGGTCAATATCACCGGAGAATTGATTACCAACCGGCACCGTCTGGCAGAAGCCATCCAGCTTGATGGCGCCGGCGAATGCCGCGAGCCGCTCAACCAACTTACCGCGCTGTTGCGGGATCTGCGTGACGAGGTATTCAAAGCGCGCATGCTGCCGTTCGATGTTATAGCAGAGCGTTTGCCGCGGCTGGTACGTGACCTGGCACGAAAGCAGGGAAAAGATATCGATTTTAAGCTGGCCGGAAAAGATATCGAACTCGATCGCGCTATTCTGGAGGGAATCTCCGAACCAATTGTCCACATTCTGCGTAATGCCGTCGACCATGGTCTGGAAACCGCCGATGAACGTACGCTGACCGGTAAACCTGGTGTCGGTACGATAACCCTGACAGTATGCCGTGATAAAGACCATGTTGAAATAAGTATTGACGACGACGGGCGGGGCATGGACGCGGAGCAGTTGAAGCTGAAGGCTGTCGACAGAGGGATAATCACCCCGGAGCAGGCCGCCCGGATGACTCAGCAGGACGCATACCAATTGATCAGCACGCCCGGATTTTCTACCGCAGCAACTGTTACGGACATCTCCGGACGGGGAGTCGGCATGGATGCCGTTCGCGAGGCCGTGCATGCGCTGGTTGGAATTTTGACCATTCACTCCCGCACCGGTCAGGGGAGCCGGTTTGTCATGCGTCTGCCGATATCGGTTTCTATCATTAATGCCCTGATTATCCAGTGTGGTCCGTTCGAGATCGCATTCCCGCTGAATGCTGTTTCACGGACAATGGAGTTGAAACTGTCCGCGGTTTCAGAAGGTACTGGGTGTCCAACCATCATGCAGGATGGTATCCCGATACCGCTCCGGAGTTTGAGGCAGGCACTGAACCTGCCGGCGAGGTCAGAAAAGGAAGGCGCTCTGGTCACAGTGGTTGTCTGTGACGTCGGCGGGACCTTCCTTGCCTTCAGCGTCGACAGCATAGCCGGCCAGCAGGAAATCTTTGTCCGCCCGCTCCGCTCACCGCTTTCACACCTGAGGGGGGTCAGCGGGGCTACGATCACCGGGGACGGACGGGTACTGTTTGTCGCCGATGTAAGTGCACTGGCCTGAGACCGGCAGACGGCCCGCCACGATCGGGAGCTGTGTGACCGGAACATTGAAACGGTTGCGGCAAATGTCCATATATGGCAGAATCGTCAGGTTACATAATGCTCCTAACACAATCAGCCTCGCTGAGAAAGGCAATTCCATGTTGAGAATATCTACCGTATGCCTGCTGGTGGCTCTTTTCGCCATTCCGGTGTCAGCCGCTTCGACACCGGCCTCCCTTAAGAATGTTGTCTCCGCTCTCGAAAAAGGATATGCAGGACTGCAGGACGTGCAGGCCGACTTTTCCCAGAAGACCACCATATCCGCCGTCAATCGCGAGCAAAAAGGAAACGGAGAGGTGCTGCTGAAACGGCCCGCATCAGCAACTGCGATGTTCCGTTTCAACTATACCAGGCCGAAGCAGCAGATCATCTCCAACGGCAGGCAGGTCTGGTTTTATACGCCCGAAACCAGGCAGGTCCTTGTCAACAGTGTTGCGGCGATGTTCTCGGGGGGAAACTCCATCGCCCTGTCATATCTTACCGGACTCGGCCACGTCTCACGAGACTTTGATATCGCCTTCTCACCTGACCATCAGGACAGGCACGGCAACTATCAGCTTGAACTGACCCCGAAAAAACCGAGCCCGGTTCTGGTCAGACTCCAGTTGACGGTATCCTCAGAAGCGGTCGAACAGATGCAGCGTTCCGGAGACGTTAAAAACATCTTTCCGATCGTCTCCTCAATAGTCCATGATGCCGGAGGCAACCGGACCCGAATCGACTACAGAAGGGCACGTGTCAACAGGGGGATCGACAACGCAAAATTCAATTTCAAAATCCCGGCAGGGGTCGAGGTAATAAAGCCATAGCCCCGGTAAACGGGATGGGTGCGTTGACGAAATAGATTCTGCCGCAACCCTGCTGTAATCGTTTTTAACTCACTATCTATTTGGAGGTTTATTCATGCCATCATTTGACATCGTATCAAAAGTAGACATGCAGGAGGTTGATAACGCCGTTACTCAGGCGGCCAAAGAGATCAGTCAGCGCTATGATTTCAAGGGATCGAAGAGTTCGATCACGCCCGAAAAGGACTCCGTAAAGGTCCTTGCGGACGATGATTACAAGTTGAAGGCGGTCATTGACGTTCTGCAGTCCAAATTCCTGAAGCGCAACATTTCGATCAAGGCGCTGCAGTACGGCAAGGTTGAACAGGCATCGGGAGGCATGGTCCGCCAGATCATCACCGTCCAGCAGGGGATTCCCAAGGAGAAGGGCAAAGAGATCATCGCCGTTATCAAGGAATCAAAACTCAAGGTGCAGGCTCAGATACAGGATGAGCAGGTGCGGGTGACCGGTAAAAATCGCGACGATCTGCAGGAAGCTATTGCAACCCTTAAAGGCAAAGATCTTGATATAGAGATGCAGTTTACAAATTTCAGAGAGTAGGAACGAGGGATATTTTGAGCAAAATTGCAAAACAGAAAGTCAGCATGGTCAGCCTCGGCTGCCCGAAAAACCTCGTGGATGCCGAAGTCATGCTGGGGGTGCTCTCGAAGCAGGATTACGAGATCACCATGGACGAGAAGGAGGCCGATGTCATTATCGTCAACACCTGTTCCTTCATCAAGGAAGCAAAACAGGAGAGTATCGACGCCATCCTCGACCTGGCCGAGCGAAAGCACGACGGGCGCTGCCATACGCTGATAGTATCCGGCTGCCTGCCGCAACGCTATCAGGAGGAGTTGGCGGCAGAACTGCCGGAGGTCGATATCTTCATCGGCACCGGCGACTACCCCCGTATCGCCGAGATCCTTGCCGAGAAAAGCGGCATTGAAGGCCAACTGCGCTATGTTGGCGATCCCGATTTTATCTATGACGAAACATTGCCACGCCTCAACTCCTCACCCGCCTGGTTCTCATACCTGAAAATTGGTGAGGGGTGTTCGAACTGCTGCTCATACTGCATCATCCCAAAACTGCGCGGCTCCTATCGCTCACGTCCGCTCGACGCATTGGTGGCGGAGGCGGAACGCCTGGTCGCCCGCGGGGTAAAGGAGATAAACGTCATTTCCCAGGACATCACCCGTTACGGCAGCGACATGACTGACGGCCCGACGCTGGAGGATCTTGTCAGGCGGCTGGCCGCGATTGAGGGCTTACGCTGGATACGGCTCCTCTACGCCTACCCGGACGGGATCACCGACAGCCTGATTGCGCTGATCCGTGATGAACCTAAGGTCTGCAAGTATCTGGATATTCCAATCCAGCACATCTCCGATCCGGTGCTGAAAGCGATGAAGCGGAGGAGTTCCGAGCAGCAGATCCGTGACCTGATCGTCAAGCTGCGGCGCGAAATCCCCGGCATCGCCCTCCGCACGTCACTGATCGTCGGATTTCCGGGTGAAACCCTCGAAGACTTTACCACCCTGACACACTTTGTCGAGCAGACCCGTTTCGACCGACTCGGAGTATTCTGCTACTCACGGGAGGAGGGGACTCCGGCGGCGGAGATGCCCGACCAGGTGTCGGAGCGCGTCAAACGGGAACGCTACCGCAAGCTGATGCGCGCCCAGGCGCGCCTTTCCTTCCGTCATAACCGCACGCTGATCGGAACAACCGAACAGGTTATCGTGGAGGGGTACAGCGAGGAGACCGAACTGCTGCTGAAGGGGCGTTCATCACGTCAAGCACCCGACATCGACGGCCAGGTCTATATCACCTCCGGCAATGCCGATATCGGCGACATCGTCACGCTCAAGATCACCGACTCGTCAGATTATGACCTGATTGGCGAAATAGTGGAATAACCTGTCCCCCCGGCCCATCCGTATCAGGGGCCGGGGAGCTGCTTTTCTAGGTCGATATGAAACTTAATACCAAACTGATTATCATCATGCTTTCGCTGCTGATCCTGACGCTGCTGACGCTCTTCATCCTTAACCAGTCAGCCCAGACCGCCCTGGTTAACGAAATCCAGGTAAGTTCTCAGGAAATATCCAAAGCGGTCCAGATGAGCATCGAGGACCTCACCTCCAGTACCGAAACCTCCCGCCTGAACGATTATCTGATAAAAGCCCGTGAAAAGGGCATCAATGAGATAAATATCATCAACACCGAGGGAGAGATCGTCGACTCCTCCAATCCTGAAAAGATCGGCAAGAAGCGCGAACTAAAGAAGCTGGAGAAGGGGATTCACGCAAAGCGGCGACCGACAGGGGGCGCGCTGCTCTCCCAGAAGGAGTATGAAGTTGTGGTGCCGGTTATTGTCGGTGACGAGCAGCTCGGCTACGTCCAGATCAACATGCTGCTGGACAATATCCGTGACATACAGGAGGCCAACTTTATCCACCGCCTGTTCGCAACCGGCATTGTGTTCGCGGTCGGCATCGCCCTGATCATCTTCCTCGCCCGACGCTACACGACGCCGATACAAAACCTGGTTGAAGACTTCAAGCGGGTCTCCGCCGGTGACCTGTCTGTGACCATTCCGGTGGAAAGCAATGACGAAATCGGAGAGATGGCAAAAGGCTTCAACAACATGGTTGAAAAACTGCGTGAGCGCGAGACACTGGAAAAGCGCCTCTATGAGGCTGAACACCTCTCAAGGGTCGGGCAGCTGGCATCCGGAATCGCCCATGAAATCCGGAATCCTCTTAACTATATCAGCCTGGCGATCGATCACCTCAAAACAGAGATGCTCCCCAACTGCGGTGACCAACGCGCCGAGCTGGAAGATCTGGCGAACAAGATCAAAGAAGAGGTGCGCCGCGCAAATTATATGGTGGTGAACTTCATGAATTATGGCCGTCCTCTCAAACTTCGCCGGACACAGGTTGTCTATCATGAACTCCTGGACAAGGTACTGCCTGTGCTGCAGGATCGGCTGGAAGAGCAGCACATTTTCGTCGAGCAGCAGATTCCAACAGATCTGCCGCCGCTATGGGTCGATGGCGAACTGTTGCGGAACTGCATCCTCAATTTTGTATCCAACGCCTCCCAGGCCATGCCGGACGGCGGCACGATAACTCTTGGCGCCGCGCTTGATGGCGGACTGGTGAAGCTGACCTTCCGCGATCAGGGGAGGGGCATATCTCCGGACGACATGAACAAGGTTTTTCAGCCATATTTTACCACCAGGGATGTCGGAATAGGGCTGGGGCTTGCTATCACCGAACGGATAATCAAGGAGCATGGCGGCGCGATAGAGATAGAAAGCACGGTTGGCACCGGAACGACCTTTACCGTATCGTTGCCGCTGCAACAGAAGGAAACCTGAAAGTCAAATTTCCCTTGGGCCACCTTTCGCCAAGGGGGAGTTGCCTAAGAGATTGAGGAGCCATGGAAAACAAGGGCAGCATACTGATCGTCGATGATGAAAAGGGCCAGCGGGACATCCTCAACCTGATCCTGAAAAAAGATGGTTACGATATCGTTGATGTGCCTGGTGTACGCGAAGCACTCGCACAACTGGAAAAGCGCGAGTTCGACCTGATCATGACCGATCTCAAGATGCAGGGGCAGAGCGGGCTTGACCTGCTAGAAAAGGTTCTCGCCGATGATCCGCAACAGTGTATCATCATGATGACAGCCCACGGCTCGGTCGATTCGGCAGTGGAGGCAATGCGCAAAGGGGCCTTCGATTATCTGGAAAAGCCGCTTGAGCGCGATAATCTGGTAATGACTCTGCAGCGGGCTTTCGAGCGCATCGGCCTGATGCGCGAAAACCGGGTGCTGCAGAAACGGATAGAATCGATTGCAACGATACCGAATATGCAGGGTGAGCATCCCAAAATGAAGGAAGTTTTCCGGATCGTTGCAAAGATTGCCCCTTCAAATTCAACCGTCCTGGTTGTGGGTGAATCAGGAACCGGCAAAGAGCTGATTGCCCGGGCTATCCACGCAGGGAGCCCACGGTGCGACAAACCTTTTATCGCGATCAACTGCGCCGCGATCCCGGATACATTGATCGAAAGCGAGCTGTTCGGTCACGAAAAGGGGAGTTTTACCGGTGCCGACGCCCGCGAGATCGGCATCTTCGAAGCTGCCAACGGCGGCACGGTGTTTCTGGATGAAATCGGCGAGATGAACGTACCCATGCAGGCCAAGCTGCTACGTACCATACAGGAAAAGGAGATCCGCCGGGTAGGGGGCAAGGTCAATATCGGATTGGATGTACGCCTGGTCTCTGCCACCAACAAGGAGCTCGAGCTGGAGATAAAAAAAGGGACCTTCCGTGAAGACCTG
>JAQUCU010000292.1 GCA_028686055.1 Desulfuromonadaceae bacterium | reverse complement strand
CCATTCACCTTCCACAATCACCACGTCGTCGAGCCGTATCGGTTGAGTAATGGCGATCTGGATACCGGCGAAGAGAGTAGCAAGGCTGCGCTGGGCCGCGAATCCGGCAATAAGCCCGACAATTCCCGCCGAGGCAAGCAGACTCATCCCCACCTGCCGTACCTTGTCAAAGGTCATCAGCATGGTCGCCCCGGCAATAACGAGAATCAGCACCATAACGATCTTGACCAACACGTTGACCTGAGTGGAGACCGCTCGCGCCTTGAAGTTATCGATGGCGGTGACGTCGTAGCGCAGCAGTACCAGTTCCTGCAAGCCGAAGATGGTGGCGGCCGATAGCCAGGCGATGGCAGCGATCAGGGCCAAGCTGCCCATATGCCGCAGCAGCTCGATGACCTCATCGGGGAAACGCAGCGAAGGCAAAATCAAAAGCATAACCACCAGCGGAAGCAACAGCCTGACCGGATGCCGCCAGCGTCGGATCAAAGCTTGATGCAAGGATGTTTCGGGACGAGCTGCAAAACGTAATAGCACCTTAAAAAGGATTACATAACCGAGCAGGCCGAGCAGGAGCGCAGCAGCCAGAGCCACGCTAGAAACAGCAGCATCCGGCCATTCGCTGAAACCACTGAACTGTTGAATTAGTCCCATGTACTACCTGCGCCTTTATTGGTATCAATACCCTGATATTTAAAACGAAACCGGACCAGTTCGCACTCCTCCTCACCCATGATGGCTCAGAGTTTCTCAACCGCCTGGCGCGCTTTTTCCACGATCTCTGCAGGCTCTTCGAAGCGAAAGCGCAGCGGTTCTCCGAAGGTAACCGTCACCCTGCCCCGTTTGGGAAACGTTACCTCATGTGGCAGGACCTGATCTGTTCCAATAATTTTTATCGGCACAAGCGGGATTCCCACCTCTTTGACCATGATACCAAGCCCCAATTGGAACGGCTGCATCTTTCCGTCTCTGGAGTGCCCACCTTCAGGGAAGACCAGGATATTGAAATCGGTATCTGCGAGTTTTCCCATGAACGCGAGTGAGCCGCTGAACCCCTGCGATTGCGGGAGAGGAAACAGGTTGAACAGCACTGTGCCGTATTCATAGCTTAATCGCCTCAGAATTCGATCGACTCCATGGTACTTGCCGAAAAAGAACTCTTCCCAGGCCGCGGTGGCGGTCCGGTAGCGAAGCTCTCGAGGTAGCGCAAACATGACCGCGGGCTGGTCCAGGTATGACAAGTGGTTGGCTACAAAGAATACTGGACCATCCAGATTTTCAAGATTTTCAAGCCCCCGAACCTCGAGCGTAACAAAAGTGCGGAACAGAGGACCGTGAATAATGGCATCCCAGGCCATCCGCACCCCCCTGAAGAACCGGGAGTTGGTCCAGAAGCGGAAATGGTCGTGCCTGGTCAGTTTTTCCCGTTTTGCTATCATCACACGCAGATCCGAGACCCGTGTCTGCGGCCCGATCTGGGAGTCCTCGATATCGAGACGGTATTCCTGTTCCAGGTAGCTTACAAGTTCGACCCGGTCGATGGAGGTAAGCCCCAGGTCCGCCACGAGCAGCGATTCCTCTCGAATCTGACCCGCAGCGGTGCCGGTCACCTTGGCGAGCAGGTTGAGCAGACGGTCTCGACTGACGGATGTATCGCCCACCTCCGGCCCTTTTTCAACCTCCTCCTTGACCGCAAACTTTTTTATTTTGAGTGTCGTGGTTTTGGGAAATTCCGGCTCGTTCCAGACGGTAAATCCGGTAATCTGCTGCAGCGCATCCAGACCCTTGTTCGCTTGTGCGATGATAGTTTCGGGAGCTGTGCCGCTTCCGTCCAGGAGCAGCACGGCGTGCACCTCTTCCCCCCCGCCCTTTTCGACACCGATAACGCACGACTCCTTCACCCCGGCAATTCTGTTCAGGACCGTTTCCAGTTCGTCGGGATAGACATTGACGCCCGAACCGGTGACGATCAGCTCCTTTTCCCTCCCCTTGATGACCAGCCAGCCATCCGGGCCGACCTCACCGAGATCTCCGGTCCGGAACCATCCGTCATCCGTGAAGGCATCGCGGCTTGCCTGCTCATTCTCATAGTAGCCGGGAAAAACGTTGTCCCCGCGCACCAGAACCTCTTTATCCTGTATTTTGAGCTGGACACCCGGCAGAGGGGGGCCGACCGAACCTGCCACCTGTCGCTCCATGGTGTTGACACAGAGCACGGGCGAGGTTTCAGTCAGTCCATACCCCTCAAGAACCGTAAATCCCATGCAGCTCCAGAAATTAAAAACATCCGGATCCAGGGGGGCGCCGCCAGAAACAAAAACGGTGAAATTACTGCCGAACTTGCTTTGTACCGGGAAGAAGAGAAATCTACGCAGACCTTTTGGAAGCCGTGCTGCAATCATTGACAACCCCCGGAACAGCCCGGAGAGATATTTTTCCTCCAGTTCCCGCTCGATCGTCGTTTTGAGCAGCTGCATGAGGCGGGGAACTGACATGATGACGTAGATATTCTCCTCGCCCAAGGCATCCATGATCGCGGAAGGTTTGAGAGTACGGAGATACACGATCGCCGCGCCGCGATAGAGGGGGGTGAAAAAACCGCCCATCTGTTCAAACATGTGGGAGAGCGGGAGCAAGGAAAGGAAGTTGAACCGGTCGGTGATGATCGGTACCTGGTTGTTTATCTGGATCATGTTGGCGACCAGAT
>JAQUCU010000291.1 GCA_028686055.1 Desulfuromonadaceae bacterium | reverse complement strand
TTGCAACCAGAAAATAGGCGGCAATGGCCATGATCTCCCAGGCGAACAGGAAGGTGATGCCATCGCGGGCCAGCGTCACGGCGCTCATGAAACCGGCCATCAGGCCAAAAAAGAAGGTCATCTTACGAACAGATGCGGGGTAATGGTCGGCGTGCCAGTAGGAACGGGCATAGAGCGCGGCACAGCCGGGGATCAGAAAGATGGGGAGTAAAAACCAGGCCGAGAGAGGATCGATGCCGATCTCGGACCGGCCGAAGGGAAGCGTCCAGGCCAGTTGAAAAATTTCAGAACGGCCGGAGGTCAGCGTCAGGAGGGCACCGGCCATCCCGACACAGGAAGCAGCCAGCATCAATACGGTCGCAAACAGTTGGCCCAAGGAGGCGCTCAGCAGCCTGGGCACCAGCAGTGGTGTACCGGATAAGGCAGCCAGCAGTGTGGCGGTAAAGATCAGTGTACTCGGGGAGACCAACTCCTGCGCCATGATACAGTTACCTCCTGATGATCGTTTCCTCCAGCGCGCGAACCGCCTTCATGATCTCGGCTTCTGACCCCGGACAATGCAGCAGAGCCTGAAAGTCGCTATCATGCAGCAGAAAAGCCAGCTTTGCCAGCAGGTGCAGGTGCGCTTTGACGTTGGGGGTTACCATGGTAAAAAGAATCGTGACCGGCTGACCGTCAATGGCATCAAAGTCGATCGGATTCCTGAGAAAGCAGAGGCTGATCGCCGACTCCTCCGTTTGGCCGACAATCGGATTGCGGACGTGCGGGATGGCAATACCGTTGCCAAAGGCCGTGGAGCCAAGCGCCTCACGCGCCAGCAGAGTCTGCAGCAAAAATTCAGGATCAAGGTGGGGGGGGAGTTTGAGACGTGAAACGACCTCGCGCAAAGCAGCTTCTGGAGTATCACCCGGCAGGTCGAAAAAAATCCCCCCCTGGAGCAACGCTTCGGAAACAAGCGGTCGATCCGGATTCTCATCACTGGCAACAAATATATCGGGGGGGATGGTGACGCTGTGATTGGTGGCCCACTCCAGCAGGTCAACCCGATTAACCTGATAGCGGTCGTCCTGCTTATGAGCCGGAAGACCCTTGTGCCGTATCCAGTCCAGAACTGTTTTTTCATCAACACCGGTAGCGGCAGCAAGATCGGTAATCTTCAGAAACATTTCAATACACTCCAAACACTTTTTACAGATGGATGTGCTACGTCTGAACAGTTTGTAGCTGACTGGGACCGAACAATATGATATTAACCGGAAAACGTCAATCCCATTCTCTGTGCGGTTCCATCACGTTTACATCAAAAAAACAAGGCGGCACCATGGATCCAGAATTGCAATTACAACTTAAACAGGTTCTCACCTCACTGCAACTGTTGCTGCCCAAACCGGTGTTGGAAATAGACTGGTCGGTATGCTACGCCGCCAACTGGCGCCGGCACTCCTTCGCCGGATACCTTGAGCCGGTCGAAAGCATCGAGCAGATCACGCTTGACGATCTGCTTGGCATCGAAAAGCAAAAACGGGAGGTTGAAGAGAATATCCGCCAGTTTCTTGCAGGCTATCCGGCCAACAACACGCTTTTATGGGGCACGCGCGGCACCGGCAAGTCTTCGCTGATCAGGGCCGTGCTCAACCACTATGCACCCGACGGGCTGCGAATCGTACAGGTTGATAAAAATGATCTGGTCCACCTGCCTGACATCGTGGACAGCATCAAACGGCTGCCGTACCGCTTCATCATCTTTTCCGACGACGTATCGTTCGAAGTCGGGGAATCGAGTTACAAGATGCTCAAGAGCGCTCTCGACGGTGCCGTCTATGCACCTCCTGACAATGTGCTGATCTGCGTCACCTCAAACCGGCGCCACCTGCTCCCCGAATTTGAGACCGACAACCGCGGCGCCATGCTGGTCAACAACGAGATGCACCATGGCGAGGCGATTGAGGAAAAGATCTCGCTCTCCGGCCGCTTCGGGCTCTGGGTCGGTTTCCACCCCTTCAACCAGGATCAGTATATCAGCGTAACCCGGCAATGGGTCGAAAAGCTCTTTGCGAGACAGGGTTCGCCTCTCTCCTGGAACGATGAAGCACGGTTAGCGGCAATTAAATGGGGGTACGACAAGGGAGACAACAGCGGCCGGATCGCCTACCAGTTTGCCTGCCGCTGGGTCGGCATGCAGATGCTCAAATTACATCAGTCTGTCGCTCCGTGAAGCGCCATCTTCATGTGGCCTGTGCCATCATCGAACATAACGGGAAGGTGCTCGCGGCTCAACGGAGCGCCACCATGACCCTGCCGCTCAAATGGGAATTCCCCGGCGGCAAGATAGAGGCCGGCGAATCAACCGAGGAGTGCCTGATCCGTGAACTGAAGGAGGAACTTGGCATCAGCGTCCTGGTCGGCACCGCCCTGCCACAGGTGACCCATAGCTATGCCGATTTCACCGTCACGCTCTACCCTTTCACCTGCCACCTGGCAGGCGGCACCATCACTCCGTATGAGCACCACGAACTGAGATGGATGGAACCGCAGTTCATGCCGGAACTGGATTGGGCCGACGCGGATCTGCCGGTTATCCACGAATACATGTGCAGGACAGTTGCCACCGCACACGGCTCCCTATGACAACATCGACATCCCCACCCATGAACCGGGTATATTTTTTTCTGGTACTGACCACCTTCCTATGGGGGGCAAGTTTTTTGTTCACCAAAATCGGTGTCGCCAC
>JAQUCU010000092.1 GCA_028686055.1 Desulfuromonadaceae bacterium | reverse complement strand
CCGGTGGTTTTTGAATCCAACCCGACGTACAACAACCTCTTCGGGCGGATCGAACATGTCATGCAGTACGGTGGTGTGGCGGTAACCGATTTCACGATGATCCGTTCCGGTGCCCTGCATCGCGCCAACGGCGGCTATCTGGTGATAGACGCCCGTGAAGTTCTGATTAACCCGTTCGTATGGGATTCCTTGAAGCGCTGCATCCGCAATCACGAGATCAGAATCGAGGACGTACTGGAGCAGTACCGTTTCATGACGATGGTGTCACTCAAACCGGAACCGGTTCAGATGCGCGCCAAGATTGTGCTGATCGGCACACCGTGGATTTACTACCTCCTGTTCCATCTTGACCCTGACTACCGGAAGTTCTTCAAGGTAAAAGCGGAATTTGACAGCCGTATCGCCCGGACTCCGGAAATCATGCGCGATTATTCGATGTTTGTCGCCAGCCACTGCCGTGCCGAAGGACTGCTGCCGTTTGACAAGAGCGGTGTTGCGGCACTGCTGGAGCACACCGCACGCATGGCGGACGACCAATCCAAACTCTCATCGCAGTTTATGGAAATCGCCGACTTCATCCGTGAAATCAGTTTCTGGGCTGCCAAAACCGGCCGCACCATCATCAACGGTGACGACGTGCGTGCCGCCGCAGAAGAAAGCCTCTATCGTGTCAACCGGATCGAAGAGCGGATGCAGGAGCTGTACGATGACGGCACCATCATGGTCGATACCTCCGGCGCCGTTGTCGGCCAGATAAACGGCCTCTCGGTCCTCAGCCTCGGGGACCACACCTTCGGCCGCCCGACCCGCATCACCGCGGCCGTCTATACCGGGCAGGACGGCATGGTCAACATCGAACGCGAGGTCAAGCTTTCCGGGCCGATACATGACAAAGGGGTCCTGATCCTGACCGGCTATCTGGGAGGCACGTTCGCATCAGAGCGGCCGCTGTCACTGTCCGCTTCGATCTGTTTCGAACAGTCCTACGACGGCATAGAGGGGGACAGCGCCTCCTCGACCGAACTCTACGCGCTCCTGTCGGCTCTTTCAGGCGTCCCTGTCAAACAGGGAATTGCGGTGACCGGCAGTGTCAACCAGCGCGGCATGGTTCAGGCGATAGGCGGCGTCAATCATAAGATAGAGGGGTTCTTTGCGGTATGCCGGGCCCAGGGGCTGACCGGAGAGCAGGGCGTGATGATTCCCACGTCGAACGAACGCCACCTGATGCTGCACGAGGATGTTGTCCAGGCCGTGGCTGCCGGGCAATTTCATATCTGGAGCGTGGAAACAATCGAACAGGGGATCGAGATCCTCACCGGGGTCAGGGCCGGAGTGCGCGGCAAAAACCGGAAATTTACCAAAGGGTCGATTTACGCGCGGGTTGACGATTGTTTACGGGCAATGGCGGAGCGGCTGGAGGAGCAAAAAAAGAAGCAGAAACCTAAAACAAAAAAACTGACCGTCACCAAAAAAACAGAAGAGTAAGTTCAGCGCGGAAGGGTTACCTTATGGCCCGGGAGCCGGAAGGCTCAGGGACGACAGTCAACCGCCGCAGACAAAAAAGAGGCGGACCGTGCAGTCCGCCTCTTTAATCAGCATGCCGGACGCTATACCGTAATACCGGTAATTCTCTGCAGCGCCTCACGGTATTTATCGGCTGTCCTCTCCAGAATTTCCTGCGGCAATTGCGGGGCCGGAGCACACTTTCCCCAATCAAGGGTTTCAAGGTAATCGCGCAGGAACTGTTTATCGAAGCTCGGTTGCGGACCGCCCGGTTGGTATGCCTCCTTCAGCCAGAACCGGCTTGAGTCGGGAGTCATGCACTCATCAATGATGATCAGTTCTCCCTCATACACGCCGAACTCAAACTTGGTGTCGGCAATTATAATCCCTTTTTTATCTGCCAGATCACGCGCACGGGTGTATATTTTAAGAGTGTAATCACGGGCCTTTTCCGCCAGGTCGCGGCCACAGATATCCACCATCTTTTCAAAGCTGATCGTCTCGTCATGAGCACCAAGGTCAGCTTTGGTAGAAGGGGTGAAGATCGGCTCCGGAAGACGGTCCGACTCTTTCAGGCCGGCAGGAAGCTGAATGCCGCTGATTTTACCGGTCGCCTGGTAGTCCTTCCACCCCGAACCTGAAACATACCCGCGCACGATACATTCTACCGGCAGCGGTTTTGCCTTTTTGACCAGCATCGAGCGCCCCTTCAGAATTTCGGCGTACGGGCGGCATGCGGCGGGATAGTCGGCGACATCAATTGAAATAATGTGGTTAGGTACGATATCTTCCATCTGGCGGAACCAGTAAGCCGATATCTGGGTCAGCACGAACCCCTTATCAGGGATCGGTTCATTCATGATCACGTCAAAAGCCGAGATTCGATCAGACGTCACCAGCAGCAGAGTTTCACCGAGATCATAAATATCGCGCACCTTGCCTCGAGCCAACAGCTTCAACCCCGGGAAATCGGTCTGCAGAACAAGTTTTGACATATCTTATCTCCTATTTATCGGCTATCAGCGCCTGATTAATTTCGATTTTGGCCTTTTCACGCAACCCTTTGATCCATTGAGCCAGGGCCTCTTCCTGCTTTTTGGGGAGCATCTTCTTCTTCAGTTCCTCTTTGGTTGCATCGAACTGGGCTTTCGGCGCTTCAATACGGCTCTTTACACGAACAGCGTACCAGCGATTGCCGACCTTGAACGGAGTTGCCGGGGCCTGCCCCGCCGAGAGCTTGAAAACAGCGTCCACTATCTCAGGGGAAACGCCGATTTTGGGGATTTCCCCTTTGGCAGAGAAGCCGAAACTTCCGGTCAACTGTGTCTTGAGGGCAGCCTTTGCCGACAGCCGTTTTGCAGCATCATCAGCTTTTTCCTTGGCCAGCTCGATCGCCCTGGCGCTCTTTGCCTTTGCCTCGACGGCACCCCTTATTTCAGCCAGCGCCGGGACAGATGACGCCTTGCGCTCTTTAACCTTGAGTATATATATCCCCTTTGCTGTGTCGACCGGGCCGCCAAGCTCTCCCTGTTTCAGTTCGAGAGCCTTCTTGATCACCGCCGTTTCGCCAGCCAGCCCGGGAGCAGGTGCATCAGCCGCAAACAGCGCAGTTTCATGGACCTTTTGCTTCAACAAGCCTGCGATCAGGTTCAGGTCACCGGTCTTGATGTTTTTATACAATGCGTCTGCGGCCTGCTCAAACGCCAGTTTGGCGGCTTTCTGCTTGATCGCATCAGCCTTTACCTTTTCCTTCACGTCGGCAAGAGGCTGGATGCCGTCCTTTCCCTGCCAGCGGTCAATATTCTTCTGATAAAAGGTCTGAATCTCCTCTTCCGTCACCGTCGTTTTTGCAGCCATTGAAGAGGGGTCGAGCAGAACATACGAAAGAGCAACTTTTTCAGCGGTTTTAAATTCATTCGGATTTTTCTGCAGGTAACCGTTCAGGTCCGCCTCGCTCAGCTTCACCTCCGCCGCTACATCGGAAGGGGCATAGGCGACATACTCGAGCTCCAGTTTGTCATTTTCCTTTTTGTACTGTGCCAGGGCATCAGCATCGGTAACAACAGCCTTGTCTCTGACAGACTGGCGAACTTTTTTGAGCAGGACCTCAGACTCCTGTCCTTCCTCGAAGTCCTTGGCGGTCATGCGGTTTGACCTCAATACCTGCTGATACTGGTCGAAATCAAACTTCCCGTTTTTCTGGAACATAGGCATCGCTTCTATCGAGTTTGATATGTCATCTTTTGAAACCTTGATACCAAGAGACTTGGCCTCCTTCATGGCCAGCAGGTTATCAATCAGGCCATCAAGGGCAACTTTTTTCAAATTGAGCATCTTTTCCATCTCGGGAGGAATCGACTGGCCATAGATCTGCTGGTACATATCTTTGATGCGACCATATGCGTTCTGGTAATCCTGAATGGAAATCCGCGTGCCGTTTACCTTGGCGGCATAAGCGCCTTTCCCCCCTCCGAGCCCGTCACTCCCCTGCCCCCACACCAGAAAAATGGTGCCCACAAAGGAAAGAACAATGATGATGAATACAAACTTGACGACAAATGATTGTTTCTTCCTACGGATGAGACTCAGCATGAATTGGTGCTCCTTGGGATCGTGAAGGTACGTAAAGCGCCGCTATAGGCGGCGGGAGCGACATATTACTATACGTACCTTCTTATTGCAAGCGCTTGTTTATAGCGTTCACCATAAGGCTCCGGGTGCATCTTCGACGGAATATATTCTTGAGTTTACCTACCGGTTAAGGTACCATTTTCAATCCAAAGAGATTTATCTGTCGCCACGGAAACAGCAATTGAGCCGACGAACACGCATCCGGAAGAGGTGCACATCGGCTGATAACCGTTTCAGGGCCAATGATTGAATTACGTTACGGGAGTGCTATGAGTACAGAATTCGTTCCAAAATGGATCGCATGGGAAACCACCCAGAAATGCAATCTCCACTGCGTGCACTGCCGCTGTTCCTCCGACCTGACCTCTTCAGAGGGGGACTTTACCACCGAAGAGGGAAAGAAGCTCCTCAAGGACATTGCCGACTTTTCCAAACCGGTTGTTGTCCTGTCCGGGGGAGAACCGCTGCTGCGCCCCGACATCTTTGAACTGGCGGAGTACGGTACATCCCTCGGCCTCCGGATGTGCATGGCAACCAACGGTTCACTGGTTACCGACGAAATCTGTCAAAAGATGAAGCGCGCCGATATAAAAATGGTCTCGTTGTCACTTGATGGTTCGACCGCTGAAGTACACGATAATTTCCGCCAGTCCCCCGGTTCGTTCGAGGGGGTTGTACGGGCTGCAGAGCTGTTTCGTAAAAACGGCCAGAAGTTTTTGATCAACTCCTCCTTTACGAAACGCAACCAGAACGACATTGCCGCCACTTTCAAGACGGCAAAGGGCCTGGGGGCAACCGCCTGGTACATGTTTATGATCGTCCCGACCGGACGCGGCGAGGAGATCATGAGTGAACTGATCTCAAAAGAGGACTACGAGGAAATTCTGGACTGGCACTACCAGCAGGAAAAAATGGAGGACGATATACTGATGCGGCCAACCTGCGCCCCGCACTATTACAGGATCGTGCCGCAAAAAGCAAAGGCCGAAGGTGCAAAGTTCGAACGCCGCTCACTGACCTTCTCCACAGGCGGAGGCAAGGGATGCATTGCCGCACAATCAATCTGCCTGATAGACTGTTTCGGCAACGTAAAGCCATGTTCCTACTTCCACCGCACAGCCGGCAATATCAAGCAGACCCCTTTCCGCGAAATATGGGAGAAATCCGAGCTGTTTAACGAACTGCGTGATTTCAAATCCTACAAAGGCAAATGCGGGCAGTGCGAATACATCAACGTATGCGGGGGCTGCCGTGCCCGGGCCGACGCCGTGTACGGCGACTACATGGAAGAGGAACCGTTTTGCAACTACGTACCGATAAAAATGCAGCGGGAAGAATCTAAATAGCAGAAAATAAACTTTTCTGTTGACAGCATCCCGCCTAAACGTTATAAGGGAAATCCTTTTGCCCAGGTAGCTCAGTCGGTAGAGCAGAGGATTGAAAATCCTCGTGTCGGCGGTTCGATTCCGTCCCTGGGCACCACTACAATATCCGGCAACGTCCGGCGCAGTCCATAAGCCCCTTGAAAATAGGGGCTTTTTCTTTGTCTGTTGTCTTGTAATGTCCAATATGGTATGGCTGAATCCATGAGTTTTGACGGTATATGAGACGGTATACCGCCATTTTGCCAAAGTGGATACCGCCTAAAAGGATTGCACCGTTATCTGACATTCAGGTAAAGACCGCCAAACCAAAAGAAATTGATTACAAGCTTGCAGACGGTGGAGGGCTGTATCTGCTTATAACTACAACTGGCGGTAAGCTGTGGCGGATGGATTACCGCTATAACGATAAACGCAAAACAGCTTCTTTTGGTGCATATCCTACGTTAACCCTTGCTGATGCCAGACAACGCCGGGAGGATGTCAAGAAGCTGCTGGCTAATGGTGTCGACCCTGGCGAGATGAAGAAGGCACTCAAATCGGCTGATAAGGATATCGCCGCCAATACGTTTGAAGCAATCGCCCGACAATGGCACCTTAAATTTTCTTCTGCTGGTAAATGGTCTCCTATCCATGCAGCCGATATTCTGCACCGACTTGAAAAAGACATCTTCCCGCCTCTTGGCTCCCGTCCTATATCAGAAATTAAACCGAAAGAATTGTTGGCTGTACTTGAGCGTGTTGTCAGTCGCGGCGCTCTTGATTCAGCACACAGGCTGCGCCACCACTGCGGAATGGTATTAAGGTACGCGATTGTATGCGGCCATACAGAACGGGATATAGCCGCCGATCTGCGTGGAGCGTTGCCAGCAGTCAAGGGCGGCCACCATGCTGCACCAACTACCCCAAAAACACTTGCACCTCTCCTGCGGGCAATTGACGACTTTACCGGCTCATTCGTGGTCAAGTCTGCATTGCAACTATTACCGATGGTATTTTGTCGACCTGGGGAGTTAAGGGCTGCTACATGGGATGAAATCAACTTTGATGAAGGTGTCTGGGAAATACCCGCCGAACGAATGAAAATGAAACAACCTCATATTGTGCCGCTATCACGACAAGCAATTGACATCTTAAAAACCTTGGAACCACTCACTGGATATGGCAAGTATCTTTTCCCATGTAACCGCTCACCACTACGCTGTATGTCAGACAATGCTCTTAATGGGGCATCGAGGCGCTTGGGATTCACTAAGGATGAAGCAACCGCTCATGGTTTCCGGGCGTCAGCAAGAACAATTCTTGATGAGGTGTTGAGAGTCAGGCCTGATTTCATAGAACATCAATTAAGTCATTCAGTCCGGGATGCTCTTGGAACAGCATATAACCGAACCTCACACCTTGATGAACGTAAGAAGATGATGCAACTTTGGGCTGATTATCTGGATGGTTTGAAGGTAGGGGCGAAGGTGATACCATTTAAGCGTACAGCTTAATTGGCAAATTGGCTCCCCTTCGCGGACAAATCTGGGCACTGGGAAGAGAACTTAAATCTGTAACGGCTGAGAGCGCAGCGGCGCGGATTTTCGTGCCCGTATCCACGAGAGATTGGAGCATTTCACTGTTGGGCAGGAAATAATGGTGCCTGACGAAGAATATGCTAGCGTAACGGATAGCAAAGGCAACTTGACAGTCCCAGAGGTAGGGGTATGATTGATATGAAACCAAGGGATGCTGCCCTACCAGTCAAAAGCTAAAATTTAGATTATCAAGTTAATGGGGGAAAGAAATGAAAAGGTTATTTTGTATACTTGTTATTGCATCACTCACGCTAGCTTTATCAGGCTGCGGCGGTGGCGGCAGTTCCCCACCCCCGCCAACATTTGAGGCCCGTATTCTCAGCAATCCAACTTATGACGGTGATATTGAACTTGCATCCAACGTATATATCTTATCTCCGAATAGCCCCACGAGCGTGTTTGCCGGTATAGACCCTGTTACAGGATCAGAAACCCGCGCATTTCTAAATTTTTCTTTGTCAGCAGTCCCGAGTAATGCATTCATTAATTCAGCGAAACTTGATTTATTCATCGATAGCTTCAATTCGGTAGGCATAACAATTCCCATACGTATAGAACTGGTTTCTTTTACTCCTCCATTAGTGGGTTCGTATTATGACCGTATTATTTTACCACCGCTAGAAAAAGTAACGTCAGATATTTTTCTATCTGACGTCAATCATCACGTATTAATTGATGTTACCCCATTGGTAGATAAAGCCCAATTATTAGGGCTTACAAACTTCCAAATTCGCATATTGGAAGATTTAGTTTTTGTTAATCAGGGACTTTTTGAAATCAACGATGCGACAACCTCTAAAGCTCCTTTACTTGATATTATTTACCAATAAGCTATTCTAACAAGAAGAATGTTTATAAGAAACCTGCTTCTATTGAGGCGGGTTTCTTAATAACTTGCTTCTCTATATGCACCAAATCTCAGTATCACCGATTCGCCATAACAACAGCAACCAAATCTCGTTGCTGATAAGTTGCACCGAATAGTTTGAGTCAGTCACATCAGCAGATCAATCACTGATTCTGTCATTACGAGAGTTGGGACATCTCTTTTTCCTCAAATGTGAATATATAAAGGGCGTCCCCAAAGACTCCCTCTTCAGGTTATATTTTTTTTCTGAGAGTGTATGGGATATAACGTGGCCCTCCAAAAATTACCCCCGACATATAAGCGTATCCATTCTGACGTACCGTCTGCCCCTCAATATTTTCTATTCTATATCCAGTCATCTGGACATTTGAAATAGAAGCCTTATGTACGCTAAACATTGCGCTACCTTCGGCTATTCCATAAGCCTCAGCCAGCATTACGCCTTCTTGTAATTCAAGGTCAGAAATTTTATATCGAAGCTTGAAGTCAATTGCGATATCGTCAGGTACTTCGGTAAGGAAAGTGTCGATTTTAGACTCTGATAATTCTATGTCAGAGTGTGGAGAGTTTTCGACAGAAGCTAGAACTGTGCTGTAAACGTGCTCGTTGATAGCTGGGATTACTAGATTTAGATCAAGCTTAAGAACTTCCTCCTTCAGAGTGGACAAGTACAAACTGATGTTTTGGAAAATGGTGATTTTAGCTCCGGTACGCTCAACTTCTTCTTTCAGTAAGTAAGCTATGCCATTTTCGAACTTGTCTTTTTGGTAGAAAGCTGCATCCTCTGTTATTATAACTATTTCTTTTTGTGTTGAGGTAGCTGTGTCTACGCACATTTCCCAAAGCAAGCAATCTCGGAACTCTTCTTTTTTATGAGCTGGTGGAAGGTGTCCGAGTACTCTCTGTAGTGCTAACTCTAAGTGTTCATTCTTATCGGGCATGATGTTTCTATTGCATATAAGTGGAATATTTACAATCCAGACTATGTGCAGGTGAATGCAGAAGTAACCTACCTACTCTGCTGTCCATGATAATTGAATGTATCAAAGAGTTATACGACCAGTATTCCCGGCATATAGTTACGACCGAGTAAAACCCAATAACAGTTCATAACCTTGACGGTCAGCGGCTCGAAGCGCTGCTTCAGCCTCGGTAGTATTTTCCTGTTCCCAGCGGCCCAGTTCAGAACGATTCGTGATATGGGTGAGCAACAATCCCGCCGCTTCGTCTGCATCAAGCGGAGTTACGCCTTCCGGATAATCAAAATTCATGATTTCGCACTCCAAAGGTCTTTCGGCATCTCCCGCACAAGATCCTCTATCATTGCTTGCAGCATTTTCTGACGTTCCGGCTCTTGAAGCTGCTGATCTTCAAGTATCATCGTGTGGGTCGTACGCTTCATTCGTTCGATGGCGATCTGCAGGACTTGCTCTCTGATGGTATTCATCGAGGTCGTTGTCGGAATCGAACTATCGACACGAACGGGAATTTTTCACTGTACATTTTCGAAAGCAGGTCGCGGGCTATTCCCGTATTTTTTAATATTTGTACTAAATTAGCCAACTAAGTTGACATTATTTGCATGTAGCAGTAGCTTGGCTTAATTGAATTATTAACTACAAATAAGAATATTGTTATGAGTTTAAATTTATACAGATGAAATAGTGAAAAGTAGCTCGTGTCGGTAGATAACTACTGAGTGGTCTTGTTGTATAAGGGGGAAGGAACGTACCCTTTGGGGTGATACGGCTATTTCACCGTACAAACCAGAAATACTGATCAGATACGTGCTCGAAAAGTCAACATCGGCGGACAAGTGGAAACGTAAAAAACAGGTCATCCCAAATAACTTCAGTATGACGCCTGAGGTGATCAAGGATGGTCTGTTCTAAACTCTAACGGTGGATCAAGACTTTCTTAAAGCAATTCGTTTGACGAATTGATTTTGGAGTATTGATTACCATACAGAGTAGCGTGTCTTGTCAGCTGTCTAGCCGCAGGTCGAAGTCAAAAACCGGAAATGCAGCGGAGGAAAATAACTATGGGTGTTCTGATGCAGGCCTTTTACTGGGATTGTCCACGGGAGGAGCAGCAGGAGTTCGCCTGGTGGAACTTCGTCGCGACCAAGCTTGATGATCTTCACAACGCCGGCATTACCGCGCTCTGGCTTCCCCCCGCCGGCAAGGGGGCGAACCTCGGCGGCATGTCGATGGGGTACGACGTCTATGACTACTACGACCTCGGCGATTACGCGCAGAAATGCGTCATACCCGGAGAAAAGCGGACCTGGTTCGGCTCGAAGGAAGAGCTGAAAGCGCTGACCAAAGCCGTTCACGCCAGGCGGATGAAGGTGTACGCCGACCTGGTGCTGAACCACAACAACGGTGCCGATGCGGAGGAGTTCAACCCGATCCTGCAGCAGAACCGGTGGACGAAATTCACCCCGCAGAGCAACATCTTCACCCGCGACTGGACCTGTTTCAACCCCTCACCCTACATGGAGATGGACGACGTCACGTTCGGCACCATGCCGGACCTCTGCCACATCAACCCCCGCGTCTCCACCGGCATCCTGAACCATGCCAAGTGGATGATTCAGGAGATCGGCTTCGACGGCTTCAGGTACGACTTCGTCAAGGGGTTCGGTGCCTGGATCGTGCGGGCGATTCACGACCGGCAGTACACGCGGGATAACGTCATAGTCGGCCTCTTCGGCGTCGGCGAATGCTGGGCCGGAGACGCCTTCATCGACAGCTGGCTCGATTCGGTCAACAAGTGGGCCACCAACCGGGTCGGGGCGTTCGACTTCCCGCTCCGCTACCGGCTGAAGGACCTCTGCGACACGCCCGGATTCAGCCTGCGGACCCTGGCCGACGGCGGCGTCCTGATGAAGGACCGCCCGTTCGAGGCGGTCACCTTCGTGGACAACCACGACTTTCGCGACGGTGAAACGCCGGAAATTATCAACGACAAGATGCTGGCCTACGCCTACATCCTGACCCACGAGGGGTATCCCTGCGTCTACTGGAAGGATTATTTCAGATACGGGCTGGGCAAGCCGGGGGAACCGAGCGGGATAGAGAAGCTCGCGCAGGTTCACGAGAGCCACGCCGGCGGCGGGACGAACATCCTGTACGTGGACGACCTGTTCTACGCCATGGAGCGGACCGGCGCCGGGGATCAGCCGGGGTTGGTGTTTGCGCTGAACAATTCGGGAGATGTGCTCAGACAGCGGGTTAAGACCGGTTTTCCGGGGAAGGTGCTGAAGCCGCTGGCCTGGCGGGGGAAGGATATGGTGTACAACCCGCAGCCGGTGACTGTTGATGCGGAAGGCTGGTGCGAGGTAGAGGCGCCGCGGAGAGGGTATGTGGTGTATGGGGTGTGAAGGGGGAGGTGAGTGATTCTGGTGCTGGAATGTATTTAAAACGCAATCTGAAAAGAATAGTTG
>JAQUCU010000290.1 GCA_028686055.1 Desulfuromonadaceae bacterium | reverse complement strand
AACGGGTATCCATTCCTGTCATCGCCACCAGATTTCGTAGCCCCTCCATCAGGAAATCCATGGCACCCGATGCCCGGAAAACGCCGATCCCCACCAGTATGGCGATCAGATAGGGGATGATGGTGACGGCTGTTTTAAAGCCATCCTTAGCTCCATCGATAAATGCTTCGAAGATATTGATCTTTCTGCGCATCGCCTTCACGATGAAAAGGCAGATGATGGAGAACAGGATCACGTTGGCTGCGAGGCTGGAGACGATATTGATCTGATCCTGCGGCATCGATTGAAATACCAGCACGGTAGCTGCAATGATACCGGTCATGGCAAGCAGGAAACCGAGGATGGCCCTGTTGAAGATATTGATTCCCTGCCTGAGGCAGACAGCAATGATGCCCACCAGGGTGGCAACAAAGGTGGCGATCATGATGGGGATAAAGACATCAGCGGGGTTGGCCGCACCCAGCTGGGCACGGTAAACCATCACGGTCACCGGGATGAGAGTCAGCCCCGACGCGTTCAGCACGAGGAACATGATCATGGGATTGGAAGCCACTTCTTTGTCCCTGTTGATCTCCTGCAGCTCCTGCATCGCTTTCAGTCCGAAGGGGGTGGCAGCGTTATCAAGGCCCAGCATATTGGCTGAAATATTCATCAGCATGGATCCCGAGGCGGGATGATTTTTCGGGATTTCGGGAAACAGTCGGGAGAAGAGGGGTGCCACCGCCCGAGAGAATAGTTCCACCATGCCGCCGCGTTCGCCTATCTTCATCACCCCAAGCCAGAGGGAGAGGACACCCGTGAGTCCGAGCGATATCTCAAAACCTGTTCTGGCGGTGTCGTAGGTGGAGTTCATGATATCGGTAAATACATGCATGTCTCCAAAGAAAAGAAGCTTTACCAGAGCCACCACGAAGGCGATGATGAAGAAAGCGATCCAGATATAATTCAAAACCATACTATGCGGTTATCGTCGGTGAAACAGGGGGTTTATCAGTTATCATTGATCAAAGATACAATTAATGCCTCTTTATCAAAAGGGAAAACAATATATTTTATAACTTTAGGGTCTTGAAAATCGGTACCGGACAGTACGGGTAGCATCATGATGCTGCCGCGGGGTGATTAACAGTGAGCGTTGGATTGATCCTGACAGTTACAATGAATCGGAACTATGCGTTGGAAAGATTTTCTATATTTTCAGAGAGGTTCTAAAGTGGCGGTGATGCTGTTGCTTATCCTGATTGTGTTCACACTGATATTAAACAGTCTTCTCAGCTACAGGAACTCTTCCGAGCTTATATTGATAAGGAACGACTCGCTGATACGCGCTTTCGATGAATTCAGACTTACCTGGAAAGAGCGCGATCCATCCCTCAGTGCAATCAGGGAAGAACGGGACCCGGTGAGGAATCATCCTTCTGCGAGTGTTTACGGGGAAGAGGCAGTCACGGCAGGGAGATCTGCCGATCCGGATTCCATCCGCAGCGACGGTAGGAGTGATACCCGCTATCAGCCCTTTCCTGCGAGTGAGAAATTAAACACCGGGGAAACCATCTCCCTGAATGAGACCGATACAACACGGTGGAAAATGATACCGGGCATTGGGAGCAGCTATGCTTCCCGGATTGTGAAGTACAGAGAGCTGCTGGGGGGCTACGTCAGGAAAGAACAACTGATGGAGGTGTATGGTGTGGATGCTGAACTGTATGCCCGCATTTCGCCTTATATTGAGCCGGACAGCCTCTGTGTTAGACTGCAGGTCAACCGGGCTGAGTTCAGGGAACTACTCAGGCATCCTTACCTGAACTACAAACAAGTTCAGGCTATCGTCAATCTGCGCAGACGAAAAGGTGATCTTGTTTCCCTTAACGAGCTGGCCATGCTCGATGAGTTCACTTCTGATGATATCTGGCGTCTGGAACCTTATCTGGCGTTTTGAAGCGTAAACAGGATCATTCAAAAATATCTTCTCCATATCGATGAAACGGTGGAGTGGTAGCCGCTGCCGAACAAGATAGGGTGCATCTCGTCACTATGAAGTTATCTCATACCCGACACTTTTTTATTTCTCCAGTGCAGCGATGTTCTCTTTCAGCGAAGCAATCTTACTCTCTGCATCTGCCTGTTTCCTGCGCTCGTTCTCCACGATCTCCGGCTTGGCGTTCTGCACGAACCGTTCGTTGCCCAGCTTCCTCACTACCGACAGCAGGAAGCCTTCGGTATAGTCCAGCTCGGTTCTCATCTTCTGCAGCTCGGCTTCCACATCCATCCTGTCAGCCAGCGGAACGGTATACTCTATCGTACCCACCATAAATCCTGCCGCACCGGTCTGTTTTTCTGAAACGGACGAGATGGATGAGAGGCTGCACATCTTGGATATGACGCTGTTATACCGCCCGTCATAGCTGCCGATAACCTGTAGTTGCAGTTCCTCCCTGCCGGGGATATTCTTCTCCAGCCGGATGGTGCGGACACCGGCAATGATCTGCTTCACCAGCTCTATATCGTTCACCAGCATCTTGTCTGCCGGCTCGCTCTTCGGTTGCAGCGTGGTCATGATACTCTCTCCCGCTTTTCTCTCCTGCAGTGCCTGCCACAGCTCTTCGGTGATGAACGGCATAAAGGGGTGCAGCAGCCTGAGTAAAGCATCGAAATAGTGCAGTGTCACCCTGTAGGTCTCACTGTCGATGGGCTGCTGATAAGCCGGCTTGATGATCTCCAGGTACCAGGAGGAGAACTCA
>JAQUCU010000289.1 GCA_028686055.1 Desulfuromonadaceae bacterium | reverse complement strand
CAGGGATGGTGAGAGCCCACCGCCCCAGGAAGGGATTGGACTGGGCCCAGGAGAGGATTGAGCTGGCGGCGAGTACCGCTGCGCCTGTTACGATCATTAGATGCTTTTTCATATCGAATCAATGCAGGCATCTTCCCTTTTTTGGGGCTGCTCATCAAGAAAAAACTGGCGTGGTTTGAGTTGGTTGCATGGAACCATAGGAACGGTGTTACGAAAAAGTATATTAGTTGACCAGTTTTAAGAGGCTTTCAAAACAATCCACTACATGGTATTGTACCTCTCCGTTTCCAATTGCCTGGAAATGTTTCTGAGCGCAACAGGTTTTGATTTCCTCTATTTTGCGCAGCTCCAGTGTAGAGAGATCCCCTTTGGTTTCAGCAACAAAATAGATATGTTTGACCGTTCCTTCATAAAAGGCGATTGCCCAGTCTGGATTATATTTACCTACTGGTGTGTTAATAAAAAACCCACTTGGTAATTTAACATAGACGGCTACTTCTGTTCTTGTTTCTGCTTCTTCCGCAAACTTCCGCTCAGTTTTAGAATCATAAAGGACATAGTCATATAGATGTTTTTTAGCTTCTATTGCGTTTACATCGAGTCGTCCCTTCATGGTAGAATCGGTGAAAATATCCGTTTCATAAACCGAATCGAGCTTATTGTATTTAATATGCTGAATAATGACAGTAGCCTTTTGCTCATTAATAATAGTTGCTGCACGAAGAATAAATTCTTCTGGATTATTTTCGAACTGATCAAACACTTTTTTATCTATGTCTTTCAAGATTTTCACAACGGTCTTACGTGTTAAACGAGTCTCTGCAACCATTTTACCGATCAAATCGTATTTCACCCGCGGATTGGCTTTCATTGCCGTTACGTGCATTTGACGGGTTCTTAGAGTGAAGGCCTCTCCCGATTGTAACTGTTCCTTGGATTTAATCTCATCTATCTCACCTTTTTCGATTTTAAAAACTGGTTTGGAAACGGAGAGCTGACTATTTAGAGCTTTAACGGATTTCTCAATTAACTCATCCTCTTCAAAGTTCACCATATACACAGATTTTGAATTGATCCGTTCCCAAAGAGCTTTAAATTCATTAGAGTTCAGCTTCTCTTCGTTAAGTTTGAGTATCACATTGTTTGCGCGTGCATTTTCCACCTGCATGTCTAGCGGATTGTAGACGGATTCAAGAATAGCAGTAACACTCTTCTTGCAATCGGTCACTTCTTCAGCCAACTCCAGTTTGCCACTCTTTTTATCTTCATAGTATTTTTCCGTTAACTGACCTTTTTCTACATACTGCTGTCTAATAAGTTTCTCATAAACAATTTGAGCAGTCTGAGAATCTAAAATACGTTCCGTACCGCTGGTGTCGTAAATGACCTTGTCTCTGAAGAGCTCCACGCTTACAACCCTCGGACGGTCCGCCACTGCCTCGGCAATTTCTTTTTGCAAGCCATTGGAAAAATCCTCATAGCTTTCACTGGCGATCACCGTCAACACGTTTATGCGATGGACATCTTCCCCCAATAGACTCACATCCATCCGGTCACCATTTTGATTGACAGACAAACGCAAACCACGACCAACTTCTTGACGCTTACGCATATCACTCCCGCTTTGCTTTAGAGTACATATTTGAAACACATTAGGGTTATCCCAACCTTCCCGTAGGGCCGAGTGTGAGAAGATGAAACGCACTGGCTCTTTGAAATCAAGTAGCCGCTCCTTGTCTTTCATGATCAGATCGTAAGCATCAATGTCATCAGTGGTTCCTTCTTTTTTATCGGAAAGCTTACAATCAACCAACTGATTCTTTTTTTTATCGATAGAAAAATATCCTGCGTGAGTGCTTCCAACCGGAATACGCTTTAAATACTCAACATAGGTTTCATCATCAAGTTCATCCTTTAGTTTTGAAATAACATCAATGTATTCTTCCTCAAAAATCTTTGCATACTCTCCATTGAACGGTTGGCCCATTTTGTCATAGCATTTGTACTTTGCCACCTCATCTATAAAGAAAAGCGAAAGCACTTTAATATCCTTGTGGAAGAGCTGCCGTTCTCTCTCCAGATGGGATAAAATTGTCTCGCGAATTTGTATGCGTCGCAAATGCCCATCATTGAACTGTCCAATTACATCTCCAGCAAAAAGTTTGAGACCGTTAATAAACTCAATGGAGTTATCCCGGCCATCAATAATCCGCACTACATAGCCCTCTTTGTATTCATCCAGTTCTCCAGATAGCTCAAAGAGACTATCTTTTTCTCTGACAATGCGCCTACATTCGTTGATACTCTGCGCTCTCTTTACATCAAACCTAATAGTGGCAGTCGGGTTGCCACTGGAGAGATTAATGCTTTCCAGATAGACGTAGCCTTCTGTGCCTGTCCTTTGAGTGTCAGAGATACCTTTAACGGCGATCTTTTTAACCAGCTTTCTGTTATAAGCATCCAGAGCGTCTAACCGATAAACCATATTATAAACGCTGTCGCTTTTATGCGTCGCTGAATAACGCAAGGTCATCAAAGGCTTAAAACTTTTCAAACCTTCTTTTGTCGCTTTACCCTCCACCGACTGCGGTTCGTCAATAATCAGAATGGGATTGGTTTGTGCCAGAATATCAATTGGCTTACGGCTGCGAAACTCGTCAAGCTTCATGTTGATACGCCGTGCATCTTTGCCTCTGGCGTTGAATGCCTGCGAATTAATAATCATCACATTAATCGCACTATCT
>JAQUCU010000288.1 GCA_028686055.1 Desulfuromonadaceae bacterium | reverse complement strand
TCGGTCAGCGCCTGAACTACTGGTATCACACCGGCGGCATTGCTGTAAAGCGGCACCCCGAGAGCAACCGCCACAGGAACGGCAAAGGGGTTGTCGCGACCGGCCCAACGGGCGAGGAAATCCTGCGGCACATAGCCGTGAATGAATCCGCCGATAGCGATACCAACAATCACATAGGGCCAGATTTTCTTCAGTAATTCTGTTGTGTACTCACGGGCATAGGCAAACCGCTCAGGCCAGTTTTTTTCAACGATGTTGGCATTCCCCACCTGCATCTCCCAGACATAATCCTGAACATACTTCTCCATTTTCAGTCGACCGATGACAATGCCGCTGACAATTGCCACTAGCAGGCCGGTACCGATGTAAATAAGTGCGATCTTCCAGCCGAACATGCCCCAGAGCATGATAAGCGCCACTTCATTGACCATTGGCGACGAAACGAGAAAGGAGAAGGTTACCCCCAGCGGTACTCCGGACTCGACAAAGCCGATAAAGAGCGGCACAGCAGAGCAGGAACAGAATGGGGTGACAATTCCCAGAAGAGCCGCCACGATGTTACCCACGTATTCCCGTTTATGTGAAAGAATTCGTTTGGTCTTCTCGGGTGGAAACCATGAGCGGATTATAGCAACAAAGAAAATAATGACGGTGAGGAGAAAGAATATCTTGATGGTGTCATAGATAAAAAAGTTGAGGGCATCGCCCAGATGAGAACCGGGCGAAAGCGCGAAAAGATCATAAACAAGGTAATCAGCAAAGGATTTTAACATCACAAACTCCATTAACAAATGAAACGGAACTCAATAAGGTTTCTCATAAGCGTTATTTCTAAGTAAATGACTATATAATCATATAGTTTGTGCAGTAAAAATTGTCAAGGTCATTTATCTTATTCCTGCCCTCAAGAAGGATGGTCGAATTCCATGAACAACCTCGGTTTATTTCTTGACATATAGTTCTGATTCAAATTAGTTTAATGCAAAATAAATTTTATAAGTCAGAGGTTTATATGGACGAAACACCCAAACTTAACATCCGCCAACTTTTTGGCCACCGGCTCGGTTATGCATCCCGACAATGGCGGCGGGCAGTGGACGAACGATTGCAACCGTTCGGGCTTACCGAAGCGACCTGGCTTCCCCTGCTGCATGTCGCGCGGAACAAGATGCCGCTGCGGCAAAAGGATCTGGCCGAATCGGTCGGCATCGAATGTTCCACTCTGGTCCGGCTGATCGATGCCCTCGACCAAGCCGGACTTATCAAGCGTCTGCCTGATGACGACGATCGGCGCGCCAGAACTCTTTCTCTTACGCCACGCGGGCACATGCTGGTTGAGGAGGTGGAGGCGGCTACCGCCATAATCCGCCAACAGATATTTGCCGGCATCAGTGATGACGAGCTGGCGATCGCCCTTAATGTCATCGATCGCATTTGCAACAGGCTTAACAGAACGTGGAAACCCGAACCGGGGGATGCTGCATGAATGGCGGGTTTAAAACGAAAATACGCGTACGTACTGTTTTACGCAGGATAAAGCTTGGTGTGGTACGGCATCCCGTAGGCCTTGTAATGTTTCTTCTTATCCTGTTGGCCGGTGGGTTTTGGCTGCACCACCGTTTGATACATGTCGAGGAGAACGACGCCAAAACAGCTGGCGAGGTCGTCACCATTGCCAGCCGCCTGGATGGCTGGCTGGTCGTACGGTCAGTGATGGAGGGCGACCATGTCAGCAAGGGGCAGGTTTTGGGTGAACTGGACACACGTGACGCCCGTCTGCGGCTGGCAACATTGGAAAACAACCTGGCGGCCAGTGACGCCAGGATTCGCGAAACCATGATTCAACGCGACACCATGCGACAGACGACCGAAGCAGGGGTTGACGATGCCAAGGCCCAGATTGCCGCCGCCAAAGCGGCCATTGCGGTGGTCGAACCGCAAGCGAAGCTCGCTCATGCAGATCTTGCCCGTGCCGATGTGCTGGTCGGAGGTGGAGCCGTCTCCCGCGAAAGTTGGGACCACACACGTAGCACAAAATTACAGCAGGAGGCGTCGTTGCGCCAGAGCAGGTCGCAGCTCGTCGCCCGACAGGCTGCCTTGACGCAGGCTTTTGCCCAGCGTGGTCAAGTATCTGTGCTGAATCAACAAATCGAAGTGCTGCGCCGCGAGCGGGCGGCACTTGCCGCACAGGTCGACCAGATCCGCCAGGAGATTGCCGACCGCACCTTGCGCGCACCGTGCGATGGTATCGTCGATACGACTTTCATCCATGCCGGAGATTATGTGCAGGCCGGACAGTGGCTGATGATGATCCACAACCCGAACGATGTCTGGGTAGAGGCTAACGTCAAAGAGACCGAGATCGGCAAGGTGCACATCGGCCAGGCGGTGAGCGTGAAGGTGGACGCCTATCCAAATCTAAAGCTGCACGGAGAGGTATTCCGTGTCGGCAATGCGGCTACAAACCAATTCGCCTTGCTGCCAAGCCCCAACCCATCCGGCAACTTCACCAAGATCACCCAACGGGTGCCGGTCCGCATCGCGCTTGGCAAATCAAGACAGCCGCTGCAACCCGGCCTGATGGTCGAGGTTTCCATCAATGTCGCCAATTGAAGCCTACACCGAGCGCTTTGGCGCCAGGTACAAGTGGATCGCGACTTTTACCGTCATGCTCGGCACCATTGTCACAACCGCTGCTTCCACCATGGTCAATGTGGCGCTGCCTGATATCATGGGCGCCTTCGGCATGGGCCAGGACCAGAGATCGGAA
>JAQUCU010000091.1:8801-11581 GCA_028686055.1 Desulfuromonadaceae bacterium | reverse complement strand
TGTTCCTGTTTATGCGACGTTATCTGAACAGGATGACATCCCCGATCATTACGCTTACCCGCCATGTCGAAGAGTTGCCGGCAAAGAACGGTGCGGAGCGTATATTCCAGATTCAGGGGGCGGATGAAATCGCAACGTTGGGGGATGCCTTCAATCGGCTTGTGCATGAGAGTGATCTTCAGCGGAGCAGACTGGAGGAGAATCTGGACAAGCTTGGGCGTTCCGACGCGCAGCTGCAGCGCCAGAACGGATATCTGCAGGCGCTTCACGAGACCACTTTGGGGCTTATCAGCCGGTTGGACGTAGCAGATCTGCTGAAGACCATTGTTATCCGCGCCGGCGGCTTGCTCGGCACGGAGCATTGCTATGTATACCTTAAAAACGCTGCCGGGACTGAAATGGAGATGATGTTTCAGAGCGGCATTTATAATAACCTCCATCATTATACGATCAGGCCGGATGAGGGTATCGCCGGACGTATCTGGAGTACGGGAAAACTTTGTAACATTGATGATTACAGTCGCTGGGAAGGGCGGCTGGCCGATCCGGACCGGGATGTTCTGCATGGTATGGCAGGTGTTCCCCTTAAGTCCGGTGAGGATATAGCAGGAGTTCTCGGCGTTGCTTTTGTTGATGAGGGGATACTATTAAACGACGAGCAGCTGGCGGTCCTGGTCCAGTTTGGCGAGCTGGCGTCCCTGGCCCTTGAAAATGCCCGCCTTATCGACGAATCGCATCAGGAACTGGCAGAAAGGATAAAGGCAGAAGAACACCTGCGCAAACTTTCTGTGGCTGTTGAACAGAGTCCGGCTTCAATTGTGATTACCGATACCCACGGCACCATCGAATATGTTAACCCGCATTTTACCGCTTTAACCGGCTACTCCCTTGATGAAGTGGTTGGCAAAAATCCGAACGTTCTTAAGACCGGTGAAACCGGTCGCGAGGAATACAATCAGCTATGGGAAACTATTCTTGCCGGTGGTGAATGGCGATGCGAATTTCATAACCGGAAGAAGAATGGTGACCTTTACTGGGAGCAGGCACTGATCGCACCCATCAGAGACAGCAACGGTACGATTACACATTTCATCGCCATAAAAGAAGATGTGACAAAGCGCAAACAGCTGGAAGTACAACTTCGGCACTCCCAGAAAATGGACGCAATCGGGCAGCTCGCAGGTGGCATCGCTCATGACTTCAATAACATTCTGGCGGCTATTGTCGGTTATGCCGGTATCATGCGGCTTAAGCTGCCTTATGATAGTCCTCTGAAAAGGAATGCCGAGCAGATTGCTGCTGCCGCAGAGCGTGGGGCCGCCCTTACCAAGGCGCTGCTTGCCTTTAGCCGCGAGCAGGTCTCGCACCCGGCCGTTGTCAATCTGAATGAAGTAATCAACCGTGTCCATCAACTGCTGCAGCGGCTGATCAGTGAAAATGTACATATCGAAATCAACCTTGAACAAAAGGGGGTTCCGGTACTGGTTGACAGTGGCGAGATCGAGCAGGTGCTGATGAATCTGTTGACTAATGCCCGCGATGCCCTGCCGTCCGGTGGTACAGTTGTCATCAGAACCGAAGTGGCCACTATTGACTCTGATTTCATTATTGCCAAAGGATTCGGAATATCGGGCAATTACGCTCTTGTTACATTCTCCGACAACGGGGAGGGGATGAGTGCCGAGGTTGTCAGGCATGTCTTTGAACCGTTTTACAGCACCAGGGAGTTGGGCAAGGGAACCGGCCTGGGGCTTTCCATTGTTTACGGCATTATCAAGAAACATCATGGCTACATTATGTGTCACAGCACGCCCGGGCAAGGTACGATTTTCCAGATCTATCTGCCGCTTATGGATCCGGTTGACGCAGTCAGCCGGGAAAAAGTTCAGCAGAAGGTTGTGGAGGCCCGGACGGGAGACTATATCCTGCTTGCTGAAGACAACGAGCCGCTCCGGCTGCTTGGCAGGCGGATACTGGAAGAGTTCGGCTATTCCGTTATTGAGGCTGTTGATGGCGAGGATGCGCTTGAAAAATTCCGCCAACAGAGGGGGCGGCTCACCCTGGTGATCCTTGATGTCATTATGCCTAAAATGAATGGCCGGGATGTGTATGATGTTATGCAAAGCATTGACCCGCAAACACGGATACTGTTTTGCAGTGGTTGCGCAGAGGACGTGGTGGTAAGCCGGGGGGAACTGGATGAGGGGATGCCTTTTCTTTCCAAGCCGTTCACTCCGAAAGAGCTGCTGATGAAAGTTCGCGAGGTGCTGGATAATGGGCAATAACAACAGCGGTAGAATATTTGTGATCGATGACGATCGTTTTGTTCTGGAGAGTATTACGACTCTGCTGACTGAATTCGGGTTCTCTGTGCGGGCTTTTTCAAGTGGGCAGGAAGCCGTCAGGCAGTTTGTTGGCGAACCTGTTGACATGGTGTTGACCGATATCAATATGCCGATCATGGATGGACTGCAGCTGTTGGAAAAGATCCGTTTTCTTGACAGGGAAACGCCTGTCGTGCTGATGACCGCGTATGCAGATCTGGATGTGGCGGTCAAGGCCATTCAGAAGGGGGCCTTTGATTTTATCATCAAGCCCTACAGCCCGCCGGCACTTGTTTATGCGGTTGAGAAAGCGATTGATTTCAAGCGTCTGACCCAGATCGAAAAAAACTACAAGGCGGAGCTGGAACGCACGGTCTCAATCAGAACTGCCGAACTTAATGCGGCGTTGGACGAGATAACCCATATGAGTCGTGAAATCATCGAACGGCTGACGGC
>JAQUCU010000091.1:6841-8701 GCA_028686055.1 Desulfuromonadaceae bacterium | reverse complement strand
AGTCCTGCATTACCGATCCAGGTCAGCCAGTACAAAATCAATAGACCCAAGGATAGCCAGAAAATCGGCAACCAGCCAGCCGCGGCTCATGGCCGGCAGGGCCTGGATGTGCGGAAAACTGGGGGTCTTGATACGGAGGCGGTAGGGAGTTGAAAGACCGTCTGATACGGCGAAGTAACCGTTTTCTCCCTTTGGTGCCTCAATGGCACTGTAGTTCTCACCCCGAGGCGGGGACATGCCGCGGCTGCTGTTGACGAAGTGGTGGATCAGTGACTCGATGTTCTGCAGCGAGTCACTTTTTTGCGGAATTACATAGCGATAGTCGTCAGTAATAAAACGTCCCTCCGGCATCTCGCGCATTGCCTGTTCTACTATCCGGAGGGACTGCCTGATTTCAAGCATCCTCACCTGATAGCGCGCCCAGCAGTCACCACCCTCTGCGGTCGGCACCTCGAAATCAAAACGGTCATAGCTGCTGTACGGTATCTTGCGCCGCAGATCCCACTCGAATCCGCACGCCCGGAGATTCGGGCCTGAAAGCCCCCACTCCTGCGCATCCTGCAGCGAAATTTCACCGACACCCTTCAAGCGCTTTCTAAAGATCGGGTTGCCATCGACCAACTGCGCGTACTCTTTCAAACGCGACGGCATCCATTCGAGCAGGGCACGTACCGGCTCCTGCCAGCCGTCAGGCAGATCTTCGGCGACGCCGCCGATGCGGAACCAGGCTGGGTGCATCCGCCCGCCGGTAATCATCTCAACGATGTCAAAAATTTTCTCACGGTCGGTAAACGTGTAAAAAACCGGTGTCATGGCTCCCACATCCGCAGCAAACGTTCCGAACCAGACCAGATGGCTGGCGATGCGGAACAACTCGGACAGCATAACGCGGATGTAGAGGGCCCGATCCGGGACGGTGATGCCGCAGAGGCGTTCGACCGAGTTGACGTAGGCAAGGTTGTTCTGCACGCCCGAAAGATAGTCGATGCGGTCGGTATAGGGAATGAACTGGTTCCAGTGCTGCCGCTCGGCGATTTTTTCGGCCCCGCGATGATGGTAGCCGATGTCGAAATCGATATCCCGGATCTCCTCGCCATCCAGCTTGAGGATACAGCGGATAATGCCATGGGTACCGGGATGCTGCGGCCCCAGGTTGAGAATCATCTCCCCTTCGTTAATCCGCTCGAAAAAATCCGTGGCGGGAAGCGGGGCGTGGCTGCGGGCATCCTCGGTTGTGTATGGCTTCATTTCGGTGGCGCGGAAGGGGTGCTCTTTCCGGAGCGGATGCCCCTCCCAGTCGTGCGGCATAAGAATCCGGCGCAGGTTGGGATGACCGCTGAAGCTGATGCCGTACATATCATACACCTCCCTCTCATACCAGTTGGCGGCAGGAAAGACTGAGGTGACGGATGGCATTTCCGGCGTAGAACCGCTCAGTCCGACCTTTACGCGGAGATACCCGGGCTGGTCAAAAGAAAGCAGATGGTAGTTGAGGGTGAAATCCTGATAGTTGCTCCGCTTCCGGCGGCAGGAGTCATCGACGGCGGCGATATCCTCCAGACGCCTGAATGAAGGGCCGGAGCGGGTTTTTAGATGTTTCAGCAATGCAGAAACATGGGCCGGCGGAACCTGCAGCGTCAGCATGTCGGTTGCGACGGAGTCAACGGAGACCCGACCTTCAAACAGTTGTGTGAGCTCCTCGGACAAACCGAAATCGGGAAAATCATGCCGCGGGGCCGGAGGCCGCCACATCTCGTCAGATCGGGGTTGGAACGCTGTCGGATGACCCGCTGCCGAGCCACGGATGCTGATCGCTTCCATGCCGGGGCCGCGGGTGTCGTTTGATTTTGTCTCGCCAGG
>JAQUCU010000091.1:0-6741 GCA_028686055.1 Desulfuromonadaceae bacterium | reverse complement strand
AAAATGTGTTTTTTTCTCGCGGGAAGGGCCCCAGTCAAGACCACCTTTCAACCAGAGCCAGACCAGACCGGCAAACAGTATCGCAATGAAAACGGTAATCTGGATGAGCCCGGCAATCCCCAGCAGATCCCACGCCACGGCCCAGGTAAAGATGAAGGCCGCTTCGACATCGAAAACAATGAAAAAAATTGCGATCAGATAGAATGGCACTGGCCAGGCCAGACGGGCGGAACCGCTGGGAGCAACACCTGATTCGTATGGCATCCGCTTGGCGGCAGAAGTCCGTTTGGCGCCAAGCCACCACGCAGCCAGCAACAGCACGCCGATCAGGACCACAGTGGCAAGCGAATAGATAGCAACGTGATAGAAGGGAGGAGAGATCATGGTGAAACTATACCAGATGAATTGAACAGGTAAAAGCAGAGAAGTGATCAGCCTGCAAATGAAAAGCCCACCATATATTTCGGTGGGCTTCACTTTTTTTTACTTATTCGATTCCGTTTTCAAGGAGTATTCCGATCCTAACTGCCCTCGGAGTATGTTACCAAGCTATGTGACCTGTTTTCAGGCGGAGTATCTGCGATGGTTATCGCCCCCTTTTGAACAGTTACTTCCGACTCAGTTACGTCGGTGCGCTTCAGTCCTCTGCATTCGGTGATGCTCAGGCGGAGTATCTTCCATAACTCAGAACCTCCATGCCGGATTTACCTCCTGCTTCGTGATTTAAATATAGCACTGCGGAAACAAAATAACAGTCTGTTTAATTTTTTTTTTCAGGTATATAATTAAAAGGTTAACAGTTTGGTCCTGCGTTTGGCAAATGTAAGCTTCCGGATAATCAGATTCCAATTCTGCCCCACCTAAATTGAAATTACCATGAAATCCAGATTGACTGGTGGTACCTGTCGCATCGACCTGCCTCCCTAACTTGCCGATTATTCATTTGTTATTTAAAACTGACTTTGCCTGCTTGAAAAATACTCCTCCTAACGTACAATTGCATGAGCGGCACTCAGGTATATTCCGTTAATGTTCAGGAGGATTGTATGGATAGACGGACATTCATAACGGCTGCCGGTACATCGGTTCTGCTGGTCCCCGCGCTGATACGGGACGTTCTTGCCGCTCGCGGACAGTCGCTGGTGGCGGTCGCGGAAGGAACCGACTATTCTGCCATCACCCGCAGGGCCATTAATGCTGTGGGTGGTATGAAGCGCTTCGTCAAGCCCGGCGACGTGGTCGTGGTAAAGCCCAATATGGGTTGGGACCGGTCAAGTGAACTTGGAGCCAATACCCATCCAAAGGTGGTGAGGGCAGTGGTAGAGGCATGTCTGGCGGCAGGCGCCAGAAAAGTCAAGGTGTTCGATTATACCTGTAACGACCCTCGCCGCTGTTATGTCAGCAGCGGCATTGAAGGTGTCCTTAAGGTGATGAAAAACGTGGAGTGCAAGCAGATAGAAATGGAGCGATTCAGAAAAGTAACCTTGAACGGCAGGTTCCTGAAGGAGTGGGAGCTGTATGACGAGGCGCTCCTGGCCGATGCCTACATCAATGTGCCGGTGGCAAAACACCACGGGCTTTCCAGGCTGACACTCGGGTTGAAGAATATCATGGGGATCATGGGGGGCAATCGCGGGTTTATTCACCGCAATCTCGATGTGGCCCTGGCGGATGTAAACGCATATTTCAAGAGCCATCTGACTATTATCGATGCCACCCGCATCCTGACGGCGCACGGGCCGCAGGGCGGGAATATTGCAGATGTCAGGGTACTCAACAAAGTGATCGCATCAACCGATACGGTCGCTGCCGACGCCTTTGCCACCACGCTGTTCGGCATGAAACCGGCTGATATCCCGGTGACCGTCACCGCTTACAAGCGTGGGCTCGGAGAAATGAATCTGAACAGGATAAGGGTTGTGAAAGCATAGTCATGAAGTTTACCCCGGCTCGCATCTGCCAACTGCTCTTCCTGGCGCTTTTCCTGATCCTGTTTGTGCAGACGGAATACCGTGGCCACGATGATCTCAACGCGGCGGTCAATACCTTTTTCAGGGTCGATCCGCTGGTGCTGTTCAGCTACCTGCTTGCTGCAAAATCATGGACCTGGCTGCTGTTCCCGGCCGTGCTGATGGTCTTGGCAACTCTGGCGCTGGGGCGTTTTTTCTGTGGTTGGATCTGCCCCCTAGGGACTATCCTCGACCTGCTGACAGCTCGAATCCGCAAGACAGGCCCGGTCATGGCGCTCAAGGGCAATACCAAATACTGGCTGCTTTTGCCGTTGCTGTTTGCGTCGCTATTTAATCTGAACCTGGCCGGTCTGCTGGATCCGATCGCCATTTTGCTGCGTGGCCTGACGTTTCTGTTCTATCCGCTACTCGGCCTGGCAGCAAAAGCAGGCTGGGTAGAACTGTATCACCTGATCGGCGAGCGGCGTGATTCCGTGGCGCCGGTGTATAATGCTATACGTGACAACCTGCTGCCGTTTCGCGATACGATCTACCCGCTGGCGTTTCTCTCGGCAGCCATACTGATCGGGATTGTTGCACTGGAGCGTTTTGAAACGCGGAACTGGTGCCGGAACCTCTGCCCGCTCGGGACTCTGCTGGGATGGCTGGGGAGGTTTTCTCTTTTCCGCCGGGTGCCGACTACCTTGTGCAGCGACTGCGGGCAGTGCCGGGAGTTATGCCCGACCGGTTTCGACCAGAATGCTCTGCTGAAGGAAGAATGTATTCTCTGCATGGAGTGCCAACAGGGGTGCCCCCATGGCAGGATATCTTTCCGTCCGTCATTGAGACTGAATATCAGTCCCCCTCTGCTGCCGCAACGGCGGCTAATGCTGGGAAGTATTGCCGGCGGACTGCTGCTGGCGGTGCCGGCGCGATTCCGTTCCCCCGAAAAGGATACACGCCTTTTGCGTCCGCCGGGAGTACGGAGCGAAGATGAATTTTTGAAGAGTTGCGTGCGCTGCGGGGAGTGCATGAAGGTATGCTTGAAGAATGCACTGTATCCGGCGGCATACCAGGCCGGTCTGGAGGGAATCTACACCCCGATGGTTATTCCCAGGCTCGGCTATTGTGAGTACAATTGCACCCTGTGCGGCCAGGTATGTCCGACCGGAGCCATCCCGGTCCTGCCGGTTGATGCCAAGCGGCGTGAAGTGATCGGCAAGGCGGTATTCAACAAGAATCATTGCCTACCCTTCGCCCGCAGGATCGACTGCATCGTCTGCGAAGAGCACTGTCCGATCCCGGGAAAAGCCATCCGTTCCCGCACCGTGCAGACCGTGGGTCTGGATGGTCGATTGACAACGGTCAAGGAACCATATGTGGTTGAAGAAATCTGTAATGGCTGCGGCATCTGCGAGAATGTCTGCCCGCTGGAGACGAGGTCGGGCATTGAGGTGTTTGCCGTGAAGAACCGCATACCTGTTCTTCAACAGTCGGCCGGGGAAGGATAGTGTCTATCACTGATAGTGCAGCTTACTGCTCCGGCTCGCAATTTCCAATGATGACCAGAAAAGTTTATTTGTATCTGGCTGTCATTTCAAATTTTTGGTGGTATATATACAAAAAGATGGCCATCAACGTTGGCGGGGTCTTAATAAGCGGATATGAGGAGATGATATGTTCAAGCACATTATGTTGATTGTCTGTATGCTTGCTGTTGCGGGATGTGCCGCGGAGAGTCCTGTAGTCACACCGGCAAAACCCGCTTTTGAACCGCCGAAGGTCCAGGCGCCAGTGGAAACACCGAAGGCTGAGCCGGTAAAACCGGATATCATTGCGCCTCAAACAACTCCAGTCACGGGTGAACAACCCAACGTCCAGGTGCCGACCATACTCAATTTTAAACGGAATGTTACGTTCAACCACAAATTACACAGCGACACTTTAGCCTGCACGAAATGCCACAAGGACGGCCCCGGCAAAATTGCAAACTTTGGCAAGGATTTTGCTCATGAAACCTGCAAGGGATGCCACAAGGAAAATGGTCAAAGCATTTCCTGCAGTTCATGTCACCGTCAATAACAGCTTACGTATCAAAATGAAGATTTAATATAAAGAAAGCCCGCCGATTGTCCCGGCAGGCTTTCTTTTGTGCTGTTGTAACGCCACCCGGGCGTTAGTAGGCATCCCCTCAACAGTTTGCGATTACATTGATGTCATAGCCGTTGTGCCGGAAGGCCTCTTTCAACGCTGCTCGCTGTTCCTTGGACATCCCATCCAGAGAGGCCATCAGACGGTCCTTGACCTTGTTGGAGGCGCAGATGCCGTCTTTCAACTCTTTTTGCATCGCATCGGGCAATTTTGAATCGCCGGCTATCCTGTCCATGTCGCCGGAATCACAGAGAACCCGTTTCAACTCTGGCCCGTTACTGGTGACGTAGAAATGCTTGGCGTCCTTATACACCAGAAAGTTATTCGAACTGCAACCTCCCATCAGCAGTGCCGCGACCACGATGGCCGCACACGTCAGCATCCGTTGCATACCGTTACCGTCCTTTCAAATAGTATTGGAGCTTATTCTTCACCTGAGGAGAGGTCCACTCGATCCCCCCGATAATCTTTTCTCGTACCACGCCGTTACGATCCACAATTATACTGATCGGCTGCCCGAACAGGCCATAGCTGTCAAAGTAGACATCCTTATTACTGTCCATCAGGTTTGTGTAATCGATCCTGAGTTTGGCAACCGACTCCTGCACCGGTTTTTCGCTGGGGTCAAGGGCGATGCCCAGAACCACCAACCCCTGATTCTTGAATTCCCGCTGGAGAGTGACGAGAGACGGAATCTCGGCCAGACAGGGGCCACAGGTGGTGGACCAGAAGTTCAGAACCACCACTTTGCCTCGATAGTTCGACAGACTGATCTTGTCCCCGTGCAGGTTCCTGAGAGTAAAGTCCGGGGCCGGAGTATTAATCTTCACGGCAAGGGCCGGGACCACAACAATTCCTAATAGTAGGCAAAGACTGCATAACAGAATACTGCAGGTCCGACGCATAGCTCCTCCCTGACTGAACAGAATGTTGTTAACCATAGCATTACTCAACGAATAAGTGACATGAAAAATCCATTTTTTTTATAAGAGACGCCCTTCTGTTACCCTTGAGGAACCAGGAGAACTCTATGGGCACAGGTTTCGGCCCGGCTTCTGGCTTCGTCCGTGGATGCACCCTGGGTCAGGGCAACCCCCATGCGCCGGCCGGGGCGGCTGTCAGGCTTGCCGAACAGGCGCAGCTTGGCAGTAGGGACGTTAAGGGCCTCTGCAATGCCTTCGAAACGCACGTTATTCTGGCTGTCTGTCCCCAGAATCACATGGCTGGCCGAAGGGGCCAGGTTGATGATCTCGGGCACCGGCAGCCCGAGTATGGCGCGCACATGGAGCTCGAATTGGCTCAGATTCTGGGAAATCATCGAAACCATGCCGGTGTCGTGGGGGCGGGGGGATACCTCGCTGAACAGGACTGTGTCGCCCTTGATAAACAGTTCCACCCCGAAGATGCCGTAACCGCCCAGAGCAGTGGTAACTGCCTCAGCCTGCCGCCGGGCCTCGGCAAGCGCCGTCGGTGACATGGTCATGGGCTGCCATGATTCGTGATAATCGCCTTTGATCTGCACATGACCGATTGGGGGGCAGAATGAGGTGCCTCCGGCGTGGCGGACGGTCAGCTGTGTTATTTCGTAGTTAAAATCGATAAAACCCTCAATGATAACCGTGTCTGAAGCGCCGCGGGCCCCATCCATGGCATAGTGCCAGGCAGCATCAACTTCTGCGGCGGTTTTTACCACGCTTTGTCCCTTGCCCGACGAGCTCATGATCGGTTTCACCACGCAGGGGAACCCGATGGCGGCGGCTGCGGAGCGCAACTCTTCCGCGCTCTGAGCAAAGGCATAGGGTGCCGTGGGCAATCCCAGTTCCTCGGCTGCCAGACGCCGTATCCCTTCGCGGTTCATGGTCAGGTTTGCAGCGCGTGCCGTGGGGATAACGCGCTGCCCCCCCTGTTCCAGTTCCAGAAGAAATGCGGTATCAATTGCCTCAATCTCCGGCACAATCAGGTCGGGCCTCTCTTCATCCACCACCCGGCGCAGTGCATCCCGGTCCAGCATGCTGATGACATGACTCCTGTGTGCCACCTGCATGGCCGGGGCATTGGGATAGCGGTCAACAGCGATGACCTCCACCCCCAGTCGTTGTGCCTCAATGGCGACCTCTTTGCCCAGTTCTCCTGATCCCAACAGCAGCAGTTTGGTGGCGCCGGGTTTCAGCGGGGTTCCAATGTTCATACGATGTCAACCTCCAGGTTTAAAATTATTCAGATATCATGACGGGGAGCAGTTGTAGGGGAACGGTTGATTATTTATGCCGGTTTTACTGACCTTTCTCCCGGAAACCTAACCAGTTTCAAGGGATAACGTCAAACCATAAGTAGGGTTTTCGTAAAATAAACTACTTTATACCAAGCAGCTCCACCTCAAATATGAGCGGCATGTTAGGCGGGACAGAGCCCATCGTACCTTCCTGGCCGTAGGCAAGATTGGATGGGCACGACAGCTCCGCCTTCCCGCCAACCTTCATCATCTGCAAACCTTCAGTCCAACATTTGATGACGCGGTCCAGTTGGAACTCTGCCGGTCTTCCGCTTCTGTATGAACTATCGAATTCACGCCCGTTTAATAAGGTGCCTCGATAGTTGACTACTACCGTATCGGTCGGTCCAGGAGTGGATCCGGTACCTT
>JAQUCU010000090.1 GCA_028686055.1 Desulfuromonadaceae bacterium | reverse complement strand
TCTAAACACCTCTCCCATGAAAAAGTTTAACACTTCTGGTTAACAGTGTTAAGACGGCAATTAAAAATTATTCCGCGTGACCTTTCAGTAAACCATCCACAAGTATATCGGTCATCACTCTCTTATCAGGCAGGGGAAGATCCCTGGTGAAAATCATGCTGGTAACCAGGCCGTGCACCGCGCTCCAGAAAACCAGTACGAGTGTTTCGATATCCATTCTACGAAGCTGGCCACTCTTCATACATTTTTCAACCAACCCGCAGAAAGAGTTATAGGCGCGGAGGTGCATCGTGTCTTTTTTCATAAACTCATGAGGCGCACCATAGACAACGGGGCTGGTAAAAAAAACAGCTTTGTAATGTTCGGGGTTCGACAGGCCTATTTCGATATAGTTGCGGAGCGCAAGGCGCAGCGCTTCGCGAGGGTCTGATACGGTTGCACAGATCTCAACTATTCCATTCAGAAACGACTCATAAAGCTCTTCACAGATACAGAAGAGTAAGTCGTCTTTGTCACGGAAATAAAGATAGATCGTAGTCGGAGAGTATTTGATCTTTGCTGCAAGTTTGCGCATGGAGAAGTTAGAGTACCCCTCTTGGGAAAAAAGTTCCCGCGCAGCAACAAGAATTTCGCTCCTGAACTGCTCTTTGTGCTGTTGCTGCTGTTTTTTCAGACTCATGCTTAACACCGTTAACATAAAAATTACTTACTATTTAATCTGTTGGTGCAAAGAAGTCAAGATGGTCTGCCTGATAAATTATGCTTTAAATTGACAAAATACAGGAGCTCTTGTTATATAGCTTTTATCAGTAACTGCAATAACATGGTAATTTAACTTTGCTTTTTTGGGTACATTATCCGTTCCGGGTGATGTCTTAAACAGGTTACAGGTGGGTAAAAAATTAAAGACCTTGTTCGACTTATTCCATATTTGACGTCTCTTCTCCGGCGATATGCCGCTGGAGCGTTGTTCCTTCTCCTTACCAACACCTTTGCGCTGCTGATCCCGTGGTTCATGAAACTGGCTGTGGAGACGCTGCAACATCCGCAGGGGGCGCGATTCTCTCCGTCCGCCTGTGCCCTGATCATCGTGCTCCTGGCCGTTCTGCACTGCATCACCCGCATTTTTTCACGGACGCTGATCCTGAATGCCGCCCGGATCATTGAGTTCCGCATCCGCAACGACCTTTTTCATCGCCTGACCCAGCTTGACCTCGGCTATTTTTCCAGCAGCCGCAGCGGGGATATACTTTCCCGCTTTTCCAACGACCTGACCAACGTCCGTATGCTGACCGGCTTTGGCTCAATGAACGTCATCAATACGGTGATTGTCTATAGCGCCGCCGTAACGATGATGTTCCGTATTCACCCATGGCTCACATTCTGGGCAATTCTCCCTTTCCCACTGATGGTACTGATCGTCAAAAAAATCAGCGCCCGCCTGTTTTACCGCTCGCTTCAGGCCCAGCAAGAGTTGGCGCATCTCTCCAGTCAGTCCGAGGAAACGGTTTCTGCGGTACGGCTGATCAAATCCTATTGCCGGGAAGAGTATTTTCAGGAAGAGTTCGGGAAAACCGCCGGACGCTATCTCCGGCATAACCTGCGGCTGGCACGTTTGCGCGGTCTTATCATCCCGGTTATGGCGACAGCCACCGGGGCGGGTACCCTTATAGTGCTTTTCATGGGTGGCCGTCTGGTCATAGCCAACACCATCACTCTGGGGGATTTTGTGGCCTTCAGCGGCTATCTCGCGATGTTGGTCTGGCCGACTGCCGTGATGGGATGGATTTTGACGCTGGTACAGCGGGGGGCCGCCTCCATGTCACGTCTGGCCGAAATACTGGGAGCCGAGCCGACTGTTATCGATCATCCCGACGCTGAACCCATCGGTACCCTGCAACATGGGATCGAAGCGCGCAATCTCAGTTTCAGCTATGGCGACACAGCCGTTATCAGTGGGGTCTCTTTTCATATCAAGGCGGGAGAAACGATCGGGATTACCGGAGAAGTCGGCAGCGGGAAAACGACCCTTTTGCGGCTTATAGCAAGACTGCTCCCGGTATCTGACGGGATGCTGTTTGTGGACGGGCGCAACATCAATGCGATAACCAGAGCCAGTCTGCGTCGCCTTATCGGATATGTGCCCCAGGAGACATTCCTGTTCTCTCGAACCGTTGCCGACAACATAAGTTACGGCTTTACTGGTACCCATCCTGAAGACGCCCTTAAACAGGCGGCAACTCAGGCCGGTTTTCTTGAGGATGTCGAATCATTTCCCGACAGATTCGAGACCCCGGTCGGCGAAAAGGGGGTAACTCTTTCCGGCGGGCAGAAGCAGCGACTCGCTATTGCCCGTGCCGTTGCCGGCGATCCGCAGATCTTATTGCTTGATGATCCTCTTTCGGCTGTTGATGCCGGGCGTGAGGAGGAAATTCTCAACGAACTGGGAAAATTCTATACCGGTCGGACCGTCCTGATCGTCTCCCAGAGAATTTCTGCATTCCGCGATTGCAACCGGATTATCGTCCTGAAATCGGGATTCATCGTCGAACAGGGCTCACCCGCTGACCTGCTCCAACGAGGAGGACTTTACACGGAAATATACCGCAGACAGCAGCAGAGCCGGGAGATCGGCGACTGAACCGCGTTACGCGGGCGGGGACACCTGCCCAATAATGAGCGGAAAAACGGCTGAAAAAAGAGCCCTTCAGTCTGGTGCTGAAGGGCTCTTTCGTTCCCGGTTGATCCTGGTAAACCATTTTTCTAATCCCGGTTAATTGTTACGGTCACGCCCGCGGCCCCGATCATCATCCTGCCCCTGACTTCGGCCTTTGCCGAAATCCTGCCCACCTCTCTCCTGCTGTTTCTGCCCCTGGTCATATACCCTCTGAGGCTGCTGTTCACGCGGAGCCGGAGTTGCCTGTTGCAACGGCCTCTGTTGCTGCGGGGCCGGGCCTCGCTGAGTATAAGGCTGGCGTTGTTGCTGTAATCGCGGGTCGGGTGAACCTCCCTGACGGGGAGGCATCGCCTGCTGACGGGGTGGTGCTGGCTGCTGCCACTGATTCCTCATATCCTGCATGTTCTGCCGGCCACGTTGAGCCGGCGGGGCCATCCTCTGGTCTACCGGCTGCTGTTGGAAGTGCTGACGAACAGCCCTGTCGCGCGGCTGGTAACGGTATTGCTGGCTGCGTAATGAATGCTGCTGTTCCACACCTGGGTAGCGGTCTCTTGAATACTGCCGCTGGTAAACCGGCAGCGGTGCACGCCTTGGCGCAGCACCGCGATCCCACCGGTCCCATCCGCCCCGACGCTGCTCCCACCCACGGCCCCAGTGTTGACCCCAGCGAGGCGGCGCATTGGAGTGCCAGCCGCGAAAGTAAGCCGGAGGCCGAGTGTAGTAGCGCACAGGAATACGCAGGATGAAAAGCGGCACGGCTTCCGGTTCTACAAACGACCAGGGTCCGTTGTACCAGGAACTGGCGTACCAGTTGTCGTCCTGATAAACCCAGTACATGCCATCATAAAAGAAATAGTTGGCATCAACCTGTGGCGCATAGTAGACCGGGTAGCCGGGGACCGGGACGAGTTCCGGGAATAACGGCAGGTTGATCCCTATGCTGAGGTTGGGAAGCCCGATACCGATACTTATCCCGGCTTCAGCATATACAGCCGAGAACAACAATAGCCACATTACAATCAGTCCATAGCGTATTTTTTTCATTTACTCCTCCATGTTGAAACACGATGCCGCGAATATTGTTCCCAGACGGAAAGCGACACTCACTCTTTTACGTTGATTTTTAAATAAAAAAAGCCGGGTTGCTGAAATATAGTGATATTTCGGCAACCCGGCTGTCTCTTAAAGATCCTGTGGCTTTCCGCCCCATCCTCGCGAATGGTTTAGTATTTTCGTGTACCATCATATTTATGTGCCTGATGTTATATACCGCCTGCTCAATCAAGTCAAGAGTCGGGTGCAACCCAGGCCGTGAAGATGGAACCCGCCTGGCTTATGCCGACCTGAAGACCTTGACGTTGTCCCGGCCGCTCTGCTTGGCGTGGTACATGGCGCTGTCAGCATTCCTGGCCAGTTCAACCGAGTCACTGCCATGTTCCGGGTAAATAGCGATGCCGATGCTCGACGATATCGAGAGCATTTTCCCGGCCACGTCAAACGGCTGGTTCAGCGAGGTTCGAATCTTTTCAGCAACCGTGACTGCAGCCTCCTCGTCGCCGACATCCAGCAGCAGCACCACGAACTCGTCACCACCAATCCGGGCAACGCTGTCTGAATCACGGACGCAGTCAGACATACGCCTGGCAACGAGTTGCAGAATCAGATCACCGACCTCATGGCCGTAGTTGTCGTTGATCGGTTTGAATTTGTCCAGATCGATATACATGAGGGCCATTATGGTCTCGTTTCTCCTGGCCAGTGCCAGGCCCTGTGCAACAAGATCAAAGAACAGTGACCGGTTAGGCAGATTGGTAAGCGGATCATGATGGGCCATATAGGCGAGCCGTTGCTGCGCTTCCTTCCGATCGGAGATGTCCAGTTTAACCGCAACATAGTGGGTTGTTCTGCCGCCGGCATCCTTGACCGGTGCAATATGGGCTTCCTCCCAGTAGATTTCTCCCGATTTCCGGCGGTTGATGAATTCTCCGGTCCACGGCTCGCCGCTCTTGAGATGGCTCCACAAACTTCGAAATGTAGACGGTTCTGTTAAACCCGAATTAAGGATCCTGGGGTTCTGCCCGATGGCTTCAGCGGAGGAATACCCGGATTCTTCGCTGAAACGGGGATTGACATACTGGATGATGGCATCCGCACCGGTGATCACGACCGAGGTCGGGCTCTGCTCAATGGCCGTCGATAAAACCTGCAGCCGGCTTTGGGACAGTTTTATGTCGGCCAGACTCTGTTCAAGCCGTCGGTTGAGCTCTCCCAGACGATCACGGTGACGGGTAAAATCGGTATTGGCAAGCTTCAAGGCTGCTGCCCTCCGTTCCAGCTCGAGATGGAGCCTGACTCGACTGCGTACCACCTCTTTATTGAACGGCTTGTGAATAAAATCCACGGCTCCGACATTAAAGGCCCTCGTTTCGCTTTCAGCGTCCGATGTGGCGGTGACAAAGATCACCGGGATATCGCTTGTGCCAGGATCGTCTTTCAGTGCCGTGCAGATCTCGTAGTTCTCCATTCCAAACATCATGACATCGAGGAGTATCAGGGCGGGCCGGTGCATTTTGGCGGCTGTGAGCGCCTCTTTACCACTGGTGGCAGTAAAAACGTCATAATCATCCATAAATAGATTGGAAAGCACTTGAAAGTTCTCCGGTATGTCATCGACGACAAGAAGCTTCTGTCTTTCCATAGAGTGATCTTCCTTAGCATTTAATGCCGAATTCATCATAACTATCTCCCAAACAGACAAAGCAACAGCTCCTTGTGCAGCACACACCTGTTTCGAGCTGTGAACCATCCCATAATGGCGTCGTTGAGTGCAGAATTTGGTAGGAGGATAGGCGGTACTGAATTAGTCAGATAAAGATATTGGCAGCGAGAATAAATGATAAATTTGGTACTAATTTCGATCAGAGAAGACAGGAGACGATACGGGCTAACCGACAAAACAAAACAGGGAGTCACGCAATGCGTAACTCCCTGATAATGTTTGGTGAGCCGCGTTGGGGTCGAACCAACGACCACCTGATTAAAAGTTCATCGATCAGGGATCTCAAAAAAACAACATTATCCGAAAGATGCTTCGATATTCTAAACAGTTACACCGATGCTACCAAAACAACTCAAAGACCACAAAAAGAGCAAAATCAAAGAAATACGAGGATTTGTGCGGCTTCACGCCACTGCAGCCGCAGCAGGTGGTAATCCTCTGCAAAATCAACTAATTACCTTTTCTGTCCGCTATCCAGCCCCCGCACTTGAACCGTAGATGGACCGCAGCTCGGTCCTAAACCCGGATTTCGCCGCAGCTTTCGCTGCTCTCCTCTCTGTGTTTCCTTTCCATTTCACTCCTCATAAATTGATACCTTGCCTACCTCTCCCATCCTTGATCCAACCTGAAATTTTTTCAGAAAATCTGAACCACGATTGTGAACTACCCGTGAAAAGTGTCAACTTTCGCACTGGGGTTACCGGGAAAACGGGAACGGGATATTCTGGAGTACCCCCAACCCTTGATGCAATAAACACCGGGAATGCGCCGGGAAAACACTTCAAACGACCTGGGACTATCTGTAGCGCAGACGTTAGCACGTAGAAATCATGAACAGGGACATTCTCCCAGCGGGAATAGGTGTGATCCAGACTCAGAAAGCAGTGTCTGACGGCTAACCGTTAACCACTCAGCCCCACTAAAATTTACGGGAACTGCAACGGGTCAAGGAATTTCCTTGTTTTCTTTGGTGTTACCCCAGACTCCAGCCAGCACCAGTCACAAATACTAGATGAAAGATACAGTTCAGTCTATTCCATGGTTCGGCAATCACATTGATTAAGTCAAAACGTGTTTCTATGCAAAGCCACAGTACATGCAGCTTCATAGGCCTCAAGGGAACAATGAACAATATTGTATAGCGTTCTGACAATGCATAACGCGATCAATATTTAAATTCCCCAACAGGAAGAGAGGAGGAACTATGGACTGGAATAGAGTTTCTGACATTCACCAGGAACCAGGCTGACTATTTTTGCTAATACTGTCCGTCATGCGTGCCCGAGCAAGCCCGCAAGCTGTCAATATCATGACAGCCGACACGCAACAACAAACAACCCGGCATGATTTTCTATCGGGTATGACCAAAGGAGAGAGGAAATGAAATTCTGGAAAAAAGATTACATGATGCCGGAGGAATTCAGCTTTGATGGCGATTGCCTTATCGGCCCTGACAAAGACGGCGGAACAGCCAAGGTGACAATAACCCCTATTATTGGCACAGCCTTTTCCCGTACAGCCGACAGTTCCAGCTGGAATGGTGTCTTCGAGTTCAAAGATCGTGACGGTCGGATACACAAGATCAACATCTCGGCCTCTGACCTGCTGGGCGGCGGATTGGCTGCTGTCCGGCAACTGGTTGATAACGGCCTGGGGCTATGTCCCGGAATGGAGAAGACACTAGTCAAGTATCTGCAATGTTGCCATCCAGTCACAAGACTGTTGCGAGTTTTGAACAGCGGCTGGGTTGACAACATGCTTGTGTTTGTTCTCCCCAATCAGGTTTTCGGGCAGACGCTTGGCGAGACTATCGCTTATGAACCCGAGCAGAACAGCAAAACCGTACGTAGCATTACCAGCCTGGGTTCACTGGCAGGATGGCAGGAAAATATCGCTGCACTCACCAGAGGCAACAGTATTCTTCTCAATTGCATTCTGCTGGCATTTACCGGGCCTCTGCTCAAGATCCTCGGCCTTGACGGTGGCGGTTTTCACATCTACGGCAATTCCTCGCGCGGAAAGACTACGGCTCTTCAAGTTGCAGCTTCAGTATGGGGATGCGGTAGTGACCCGGCGATTGACTCTGTTAACTCCTTCGCTCAGCGCTGGAATTCTACTGCAAATGCTTTGGAGGCGATTGCCGCCGTACATTCGGATCTTTTAACTGCACTAGATGAGCTTGGTACGTACAACGGCACTGATCTCGGCATTGATGTTTATACGCTTGCCGGTGGTCAAGGAAAGTCCACGCTGACCTCCAGTCGAAAGATCCGGCAAGTCCGAACTTGGAGGGGTAACATTCTGTCGAATGGCGAAAAATCGATGCGACAGGCCATCGAGGAAAGTGGCCGGACCGTCAAAGCCGGACAAATGTTGAGGATTATCGATATTCGAATTGAAGAAATCTTCCCTTTTCTACCGGAAGAAATGAGCGCGGCGGATTTCGCCAACCATCTGAAGCAGATGTGCTCGACCTATTATGGCACCGCTGGCCCTGCGTTTATCCAAGGCCTTGTTGAATGTTTAGCTGACTATCCCGAAGATAACACCGCGTTACTTCGTGCCACTCTGGAGCAGTACGCAAAGGAGTTAACACCTGAAAACGCTCATCCAGAACAAGCTAGAGCGTTCAGACGCTTTGCAGCACTGCGCATTGCGGGAGAATTAGCAGTTGATTTTGGTGTTCTTCCTCTCAGCGCAGATGATGTCACCGATGCCGTTATCCACTTCCGCGACCTCTGGCTGCGCGAAAACCAAAGTATCGGTGACGCCGACCGGGCACTTCTGAAGTTGCAAAGCTTCCTGATCCGCAATCACTCGGCCCTCCCTTCTATCGGTGACATTGATGCCAGGACCAGCAATGCTCGGGCGTTTAGAAACCCTCAAAACAACTGGTTTCTGTTCACCGACGAGCAATTAATGGATGCAACCGGAGGCTGCAATATCAAGGACGTTGTCCGGGAGTTGAGGCACAAAAAGTTACTAGTTGTACACGAGGCTGGCCGTTTGAAGGTCAAACAGAAGCTGGCGTCGGCTGGAGATCGATGGCTCAGGTTTTATGGTGTCCATGCCAACATCCTTAATGCTGACCTTGACGGTGAGGAAACAGAAACAGCGAAAGTAAATCCGACGGAAGACACCGATTTCGGCGATGAACTGGGGTGCGCCGTGTAAGTACAGAGAGATGCTGCCGGGCCGGGAAAACCCGGCCCGTGGGTGCCCTGGGCTGGCGCAAGCCAGGCTAGGGTTATAGCACTTTACAGGGCGGGGTGCCAAACCCCGCACCAATGAGGAGAAGCGGAAGGCATCTCGCGCCCAATCTGCTGAACTCATCATAATTCTAGCCCCGAGTTACCTTGCGAATCGGGCAATTAATTTAAAAGGAGAAAAAAAATGACATACGAACTAATTGAGGCGCAGCATATTTTGGAGTGCCATGATCAAGAGCCAGAAGGCAGTTACTGCTATGAATGTGATGAGCCGGTAGATGAAGAGAGTTGGGTCTGTATTCTCGATTACGATGATCCCCTGGCGGCAGTCTTGGGAAAGTGCGAGATATGTAAGGCACCACGCTACGAAGTTCTTGGCAATTGTCCTGCGTGCAAAGGGCCTGTGTATGAGCTTGCTGATCATTTTGCCTGTTACAATACCTTCAGCGGAGCATGTGACTTCCGTATCCCGATTGCAAGGATCGGAAGAGTGTGAACTTGATCCATTCTACATACATATGAGGGACTTATTGTCTGGGGGCCTGGGAATTCAGAGCGACGGCGTCATCACTCACGCTATTCTCGTTCGTTCCGATGATGGCGGGTGGGACATAAAAGAGGCAGATGGCCTTCTACCATATTACTACGAGAGAGGGGAGCGTACCCTAATTGGTCATTCTGTGGGTTGCTGCCCTGCCTGCGGTGAATCGGTTATTGATTTAGGTGACCGCTTTGTCTGCTCAAGTGTACAGTCCAGTAGTGGATGTAATTTTTTAATTCGGAAAGAGGATATCTTTGAAGCTGTCTCGTCCAATATTATCAAGGAGCTTCACGATGCAGTTATAGAGGATGATAGTATGATTGCCGAACACATGACCAATCTGTTGTGGCATGGAAAGCCACTCAAAACAGTGTGGTACGGGGGGATGGGGTGCACCGAATACGAGTATTACGAAATGTCGTTGGTAAAAGAAGAAGACGGATGGACATTCAAGATCACCCGAGATGACGCCGAGCTCGAAGCCTATGCTAAGGAAGAGTATGCAAGGATGTGTTCAGAATTATATTAAGCTGCATCCTTAATCTCATCGTGAACACAAAGGGCAGGAGCCTCCAAGCTCCTGCCCTTGTCTTGCCAGATCGACACCGTTGTCATCAACAGCTTGTAATTACCAGCCGATACCCCACAATGAATACAACGGGCAGAGACAGAACCCAAAGTTAATCGTAATTATTATTTGCGAGTAACTCCTCTTTCGCAGTTTCCCACCTTTTATCCTTACTGAGATTGAACAAAATCATTGATCCCGTATTCCGGGAAATTTTTGTTTTCGATAAGGAGAAGATCATGGCATTGATGGTTAAGAAAAAGGTGGGATCAGTCAGTTCCTTTGCCGAGAAGATGAACCAGTTAGCCTCTGTGCGACCAGCGAGTGATGAAGAAGATGGAATGGATTTTGGCTTTGACGAGATTGGACCAGTTCATGACGATAACGAAGAGGAAGGTCCTCCCTATGAACCAGATCCGTATGAATCACCTCTGGATACTTCTGTGCAAAAGCCCGTAACAGCTTGTAGTCCGATGAGGAAGCCGCTCAGGAAGCCTGCTATGCCCGTGAAAGATGCGCCTGTAGTAAATGCGCCCCCTTCGGAACCTGTCTTTATACCCCCTCAACCTAAGTGCGCGATTGCCGCCTTAGAACGGAGTCGGCTGAGTTGTGAAATGTCACGCTCCCATCACCGGCGGTTAAAGATTCATTCCGCCATGGCCGGTAAAAGCATCCTGGCGATCATTGAAGGGTGGGTTGATCAGCATTGCCCGGCCTTACCGGAACCGTAACTACAAAAAGCTGGCATTGAATTACCCTCTTGGAGTTAAATTCTATGCAACGAAGGTAATTCATGCTTGCTTTCTAACTTTGGGAGACACCCAAAAGGCCGCACGGGCTCTACTCCAGCCCTGTGACCGGGAACAGCGGCGGGAATCATCAAACTCCTGCCAGTATGGGCCTAACCCCACTTCCCACCCAGCCCCACCAGAATGACAGATTGGGTCGCAAAGTACCGGAGACTGACCCCAAACCTCACTGAAAAATCAGAAGGACAACACGCCTGCTGGCCGTATCTTCATAATCTCTCAAGCATACATTCCTCCTTAGTAGCTACTACCACTCACCCAAGGAGGAACCATGCTTGCTTTCCGCTCTTTCATCGAAGTAGAACAGGCTCAACTCACCCCGAAGCACCGTCGTGCCGTCACCCGCGCCATGCGCAGTCTTCTCAATGCGTACGGCGACAACTACAACCCCAACGATTGTGGTTTTGTCGTCCTTCTGAACCAACAGACAACTGATGCCGATGCCATGAAGTTGATGGGTCGGACATGGGCGGATGCCCGTCTGGAAGGTGTGACGCTCGACAAGGAATCCAACTGCTTTCTTACCGTTTGGTTAGCAAACAACCAGTACGGCCTGACGTTCCTTGTGCCGGACGAGGAATGGCTTGATCCCGTCTTTCGCGCTGTCCTTCTTGACGAGATGGGAGATGCCAATGTCCCGTGACAAGTTCGCGAAGTTTCGCAGCCACTATTCTGAATCCGCTCTTCACCGTAAGCTTGGCGGGCTTACCAGCTCCCTCCGTGAGAGCGTGATTCTCCTTTTTCTGCTACTCAGTGACCCTGGTACTCCACCTTGGGTCAGGGTTCTTGCAGTCGGTGTGTTGGGATACGTCATCTTTCCCTTCGACCTGATTCCCGATTTCCTGCCGTTCGGCTATGCCGACGATCTGGCTGCTGTTACCAGCGTTCTCCTTTCTATCAGTCAGCACATCTCCCCCGAATTGCGCCAGCGATCAAAAAATTGGCGAAAGTGACAGCGTTTCTACCCATCCAACACAAAGGCCCATGCTCTCGCGGCATGGGCCTTACATATTTTCAGGAGGTTCATCAT
>JAQUCU010000089.1 GCA_028686055.1 Desulfuromonadaceae bacterium | reverse complement strand
TTTTTGCATGGAAAACTGCCGCAGGCATGATATAACGGCACCAATTCAATCCGATCAGCAGCAGGGAAGCCATTATGAATCAGGAATATCTCAAGACATTGCTAAATTCGGTGCGGCAGGGTGCACTCTCGGTGGATGAGGCGATGCAGCAGCTGCGGCATCTGCCGTTTCAGGACATTGGCTGTGCCCAGGTAGACCATCACCGCCAGTTGCGTCAGGGGACGCCGGAAATGATCTTCGGTGAGGGAAAAACGGCGGAGCAGATTGCGGCGATAGCTGCTGCAATGTCGATGGGAGGGAGCAACATTCTCGTGACCCGCCTGGACCGGGAGAAGGCGGAGCAGGTCCTGCAGATCTTTCCTGTTGCATGCTATCATGACGAAGCCCGCTGTCTGACGCTTGAACATCAGCCGCCGGAACTGCAGGGCAAAGGGACGATTATGGTCGTGTCAGCCGGCACGTCCGATATCCCGGTTGCTGCCGAGGCGATCGTAACAGCCGGTTTTCTTGGCAACCGGGTCGAACAGATCTATGATGTCGGCGTGGCCGGCATCCACCGGCTGCTGGCCCGGAGGGAACAGCTTGCGGCCGCCTCGGTCATCATCGTGGTGGCCGGTATGGAAGGAGCGCTTCCCTCGGTGGTTGGGGGGCTTGTAGATAAGCCGGTGATTGCCGTGCCAACCTCGGTCGGTTATGGTGCCTCTTTCGGCGGCATCGCGGCACTGCTCGGGATGCTCAACACCTGTGCCTCCGGGGTAACGGTTGTCAACATCGACAACGGTTTCGGCGCCGCCTGTGCGGCGAATTTGATGAATAGGATATGATCTGATATGAAAATACTCTATCTCGATTGCCAGGCCGGTATTTCCGGCGATATGACGGTGGGTGCGCTGCTTGATCTTGGCGTGCCGCTGGACTATCTGTGCGCCGAACTGGATAAGTTGGAACTTCCGCCAGGCTCCTGTGAACTCTCAGTCAGCAGTACCGAACGCCGGCAGATGCCGGCCCTGAAATTTGATGTGGCGGTGCATGACCACCATAGCCACCGCCACTATTCCGGGATTGATACTTTAATCTCGGCAAGCGGGCTGTCCGATCAGGTCAAGGAAAAATCCCGGCAGATCTTCCGTACCCTGGCAGAGGCAGAGGCGAAAGTACACGGCGTGGAGATAGGGCAGGTACATTTCCACGAAGTCGGCGCGATCGATTCGATTGTAGATATCGTCGGTACCGCTATCTGTCTCCAGTATCTGCAGATTGAACAGATCCATGTTTCCGCACTGCCGCTGGGGAGCGGTTTTGTCGAAACTGCTCACGGCCGCCTCCCTGTCCCGGCTCCGGCTACGGCCGAGCTTTTGAAAGGTTTCCCGCTGCATGGCGACTGCGGCCCCGGCGAGCGGGTGACACCGACCGGCGCCGCCATTGTGGCGGCTCTGGCCAACGGGGTCGGGCGGCAGCCGGATATGATGCTGGAGAAGATCGGGAATGGTGCCGGAAGCAAGGATTTCCCCGACCGCCCCAATATTATGCGCGCCTTTTTGGGGCACACCAGGCCAGATAGCACACAGAACGATGATGTGATTATTGTCGAGGCCAACATCGACGACTCTACGCCGGAAGTTCTCGGCTATGCCATGGAGCGGCTCCTGGCAGAGGGGGCCCTAGACGTGTTCTTTACATCGATCCAGATGAAGAAGGGGCGTCCCGGCGTGATGGTGTCGTTTCTCTGTCACCATAGAGAACTTGAGCGGCTGGCCGGGTTGCTGCTGAGTGAGACTTCTGCTATCGGCCTGCGTTATTACCGTGCCGACAGAATCATCCTTCAGCGGCGGGTTGTCGAACAGCAGACCGAATTCGGCCCGGTGAGGTTCAAACAGGTTATTGACAATGGCGGTAAATTGTTGCGCACATCTCCTGAATACGACGACTGCCGCCGGATCGCCTGTGAAAGGGAGATTCCCTGTCGTGAGGTTATGGAGAGGCTACAGTGCGGGAGAGTGTCTAAACCATGAGAATTTCGACGTTGAGCATTGGCGATGAGCTGGTCTGTGGCCAATTGACCGATACGAATGCCGGCACGATAGCTGCGGTGTTGCTTGCGGAAGGGCTGCGGATCCAGCGTCACCATGCGGTCGGTGACGTCGAACCGGATATCATCGGCGCACTGAACGATCTGGGTCGGGGGAGTGATGCGATCATCGTAACCGGAGGGCTCGGGCCAACGGCTGATGATATGACTTCGCGCGCTGCGGCACGGGCCACAGGCAGGCGGCTGGTCATTAATGAAGAGGCGCGCAATCATGTCCGCCTTATGTCAGGCAGGCTGAAGTCCCTTATTCTCTGTCCTCTGAGTGACAAGCAGGCTATGATTCCGACCAAGTCAACGCTGATTCCGAATCCTAACGGCACCGCCTGCGGTTTTTATCTGATGCATAACGGCTGTTTCATGTTCTTCATGCCGGGAGTTCCGTCGGAAATGATCGTCATGCTGCGTGAAACGGTGATACCGTTCATTCAGGAACGGGTAGTCCACAAGCGGGTTATCCGCTCAGCCAGCCTGAATGTGTTCGGGCCGTGCGAGGCGGAGGTTGATGAATTGCTGCTTGGAATCGCTTGTCCGGAGCAGGGGCTCGCTCTTGGCATATGTGTAACGTTCCCCTGGATGAAGGTGACCTTGCGGGCTGAAGCGGATAATGACGATGCTGTCACCGGCCTCCTAGTGCCGGCGATCAGTGCCGTGCGGGAGCGGCTGAAGGAATACTGCTTCTCCTCCGGTGATATCAGTATGGATGATGTGGTGGCGGAGCTGTTCCGTGATCGTTGTCTGACGCTTTCTCTGGCAGAGTCGTGTAGCGGCGGGCTGATCGCGAAGCGGATCACCGATATTCCCGGCAGTTCCCGGTATTTTAGCGAAGGAGTTGTGACCTACTCGAATAGTGCTAAAAAGCGCCTGTTGGGGATTCCGGCCGAGCTGTTGAACAGCTGCGGCGCAGTCAGCTCCGAGTGCGCTGCGGCAATGTCCAAGGGTGTGCGGGCGGCTTCCGGCAGTGATCTGGGGTTGGCGGTTACCGGGATTGCCGGACCGGAAGGGGGCAGCGATGACAAGCCTGTCGGTACGGTATTCATTTCTCTTGCGGCACCTGATGGCTGCTGGACAAAACGATTCCAATTCAGCGGCAACAGGAATGAAATCCGGGTGATGACGGCGTGGACCGCTCTGGACTGGCTGCGGCGGTATCTGCTGCGCAGGGAATAGGGCTGAAGGGTACTTTCCAGCAAAAGGTTGGATGTCGTTTGGTTCAGTGATGGTCTAAAACCGGCCACTACGGCATCACGTTCGTATTGGACAAGCGCACCGAAGACACTAAACAGGAACTCTCCGTGAGGTGCCGTCGTGTCCACCTGATCAGTGTTTTCCTGCTCCGGTGGCCTCTTTTTCAAAACTGGGCATAATCGCCTTGAAAAATGCATTCTTGATGAGTTCACCGACAATCTGCCAGGTGCTTGTTTCCGGATTTCCCACCGAACCTTTGATATCTGCCTTGGTGGCAACTTCCTGATGCGTTCTGTTTTCAAGAAGCTTGGTTACACCACCTATCATTATCTCGTACATTTGATGGGAAACGCTTCGTCCCTTATCCCTGCGTCTGTCATAGACCTTTGTCTCCTTGAAGAAAGGTTTAATGTAGCCGGAGATAGCATCATTCTTGATGTGCAGCTCTGTGACGAGGGAAAAGACCCCGGCGGAAACGTCGAAATCAGCATAGGCACGCAGTAAGTCATTCATTGCCACCAACTGAGTATCCTCGATTTTAGCGTAGAGATCAAGATCAGGTCCGCCTTTCTCCGGTCGGAAAGTAGCGGATGCAACTGTGTTGCCGCTTCCCATGAATTTTGCCTTCAGTTTTGCATGCGCAGGTCCCTGGGAGAAATGATTGGAAAAGTTGCTCAGATGGAAATCTGTATCGGCCAGGAACACGCGGTACGGTTTGCGCGCCGCCTTATTCACCAGACCAAGGGAGCACCCAATCAGGCTCAGCTGATCGGCACGTATCAAAATGTCGGGCTTGTTGCTGAGCTTTTTGGCGGCCATTCCCAGTACGGCGGCGCGTTTTTTTTCTGCGCCTGAGGTGCGTTGTGAATGGATATAGTCGATTTTCATCCCCCGTATCGTAAGGCTTTCCAGGTGGGCAGTTTTCACTTTTGGCGAATATTCGGCATCACCGGATGCCTGGAGGACCCCGCCATCTATTGATATGTTTGAGCGGGCAACCATTGACTTGAAATAATCGATAGGCACCTTTTCCAGCTTCAAGCGGCCCTTAATGCCGGGATACGGCTCAGCGAGGATATTTGCTGCCCCATCGATACTTCCATGTCCGGTGCCAAAGATTGCCGTATCAAGATGGAATGAGGAAGGATAGACGTGGTCCGGCACGTGGATGTTGCGGATATTGTCTGCCTGAAGGTTCAAATTGCTCAATACAAGAGGTCTTTTCGGGTCCGTATCGATATAGGTGACATTGGCGTCGTTGATTTCCAGCGTGTTTATTTTGAGCGGGTAGATGTCTTCCAGAGCTTGTTGCCAGCCGCGCTCCTTGAGCGAAACCTCGCTGTTTGCCTCGCTGCGCAACTGTTGCAGGTTGATGTTGATGCTCGGCTGGTCCAGCTTGAATTCTGCGACAAGCCGCCTCGAGAGAATCTCACGCCAGTGAATGCTGGCCTTGAGAACGGGGAAAGATACGACAGGAGGATCAGGATGGGTCTCCTGCAGGACGGTTAGCCCTTTCAAGGTCAGTGAGAGGCCTATCAGTTGTACATGTGCCCCCGCAAGTCGAACCGAATACCCTTTCAGATCCCGGTTCATTTTTTTTTCGATGGTGCTGCGAATAGGCTCATCAAAGAAAAAAGATGCACCATAGAGAATAAAGACAAGAACGGCTGATATGCCGACACCCCAGCGAAACACCCTGGAGACCAGAACTCTTTCAGCCAAAGTTTTTTTCCCCATGCTCTCAGCCATAATTCTCTCCAGTCGGTGTGTTCGATAATATTCCACGTTCTGCTTCAGCAACTAACATGCCAGAGAATACCTGCAAATGTCTGGGGTGCAATAGGTTGATTATGCAGAGAAAATGTAGGTTGATGGTGAGATGGTGGAATAAAAAATAGTAAACGAAAATCCGTCATTCCGCAAAAACCGCAATATATGAAGAACCACATTGTTGCAATTTGTCACATGTATTATTGTTGATTAGTGCTGAAACCCGTCCACCTTACTATTGCCAGTTATGCTGTAGCCAGGAATACAATCTAATTGCCTCAATAGTTGCCGACATCATATAGACCTCGATCTTGCTTACCAGCATCCAGTCACGGATAATAAATGTGCTTTCAGCTTTTGGTTTGATCTGATCTTCTTAAAACCGCTTCGCTGCAACATGGCTTCGATCCCATTATTTCTTTAAAGCGGGTTGTAAAAAAGATCGCCGCTGTTGAGCGGCGATCTGGCTTAAATCAGTTGGTTTTTTCATTGGAAGGCGTAGCGAAATACAAAAGCATCTTGCCGATATCCTCGCCCACGTCATGGGTGTCATCGGTCAGGAACTTCTGGTAATCGCCTCCGAAAGCGCCTATTCCCGAAGCTTTGGCATGTTTGAATCTCACCAGTGGCTTGTTGCTCTGGGCATCAATTATCTCACCTGCTACTTCGACCCGGCTTTTCCCGGCGCCGAAGCCGACCCAGTATCTGAGCGCCTGCGAACCCGGGTTCATTTCGGTTACCTTCCCTTTAACTAATAATGTTTTTGGCTCAGCACCCGTTACTTCATTTACTGGGCCGACAATCTCCAGCGAGCTTTTTGCTTCTTTAAATTGATCTCTGAGAGCGTTGGTAAAAATATCGGACGATGATTTTAACACTATCTTAGTTGGTTCATAGGTGTTCTCGTCGGTTGGGGGTAAAGGTGTTGCACTGGTGTCCAGATCTGCCACAATTACCCGCGAATAAGCGTTCAAGTTTAATGGTTCTAAAATCTCCATCTCATCGATGGAACCGTTCCAATCTTTTACAATACCGTGGGATGCCTCCATGTTGGGGGCCTGATGGGCACATGAGCACAATAAACATATGAATAAAATACAGATGACGCTTGAAATGCTCCTTACGTGAGTTCTGCACATAATTCCCACCTCCTGATTTCTTAGAACTGATTTGTCTTATTGTAGCATCCGTCGAGGAAACTGCAACTGCTCCCATAACTCTCAAAACTCTGCATTTATGAACTCCCCTTTTGTTCTCTATTGACTCGTTTATAGTTGATTTTTCTTATTGAGAGTGAATGCTATTTAATAATAAAAATTACAGACTTGGCATACTTCCCATAAACTAGACCACTTTTAGAGTGGAAACATCAAACTAACCTATCAATGAATAAAGCAATATTTAGTTCTTGAACTCTTGACTCATCCATTTATTGGTAGCATTGTTCCAACAAGGTATCAAAACTGACATATTGGGATGACTGCTGCAAAATGATCGAGGACTGTCAATTGAGCATGACGTCGACCATAGGAATTGGGGCGCGTTCTTTCTCTGCGGCAAATGATAGTATTAAATAATTGAGGATATTGGAATGTTCACACGCAGACAGTTTATAACCGGCGCGACCGGATTTTTGCTAGTGCCGCACAGTGCGCTGGCGAAGATACTCATAAAACATAGTGCCAGTGCCGGGACAGGTGACCTCCACGAGAGCGGCGACATCCCAAACGACATTGCATTGACTCCGGACATAACCGCCGCGCAGTTCATTGCCTCACAGCGCGACGAGAAGGCTCTGGAGCGCTTGATTGACGGTCTGGTGGAGCGCAAGATGACCGGCCAACCACTGTTCAACGAGGGCAAGATCACCCTCTACAACACCCACTTCAAGGAGCGCCACCTCTTCAAGTTCAGGAACGGCTACGGCGAGTACGACCCCAAGATACTAGGATCGCTCAACTATTTCATGCGGTGCAACTACGACAACAAGTACACCGAGATGGACATTGCCACCATAGAGATGATCAACTACGTAGCCCAGCTGCTGGGTGTACGGGAACTATACATCCACTCGGCATACCGCACGCCTGAATACAACGCCATGCTCGCAAGGAAAAGCGAGAACGTCGCACGCAACTCGTTCCACATGCTGGGCAAGGCGGTGGATTACTCGATCCCTGGCGTCCCCATTAGCAAGGTCTGTCAGTATGCGCAGCTGGCGCGCAACTACTTCGGCTACGGCGGCGTAGGCTACTACCCGCGTCAGGACTTCGTGCACAACGACAGCGGACCGCTACGCAACTGGGCGAAGTAACTGTTCACAAAAGCGCCACAGCTCAATAAGGCTGACCGGCGATTTTTGGCCGGTCGTGGCGCAGGTTGGGAATTGTCATTAACTTACAGAGTGGAGCGTCCGCCCCTGATGTCATTTAATAGAGGGGAAATTTCTGGTTCCCTCAGCAGCCAAAATCGGTATGAGGATCTCGTTGCGACGCATGAACCAGAGCGTAAAGGGAGGATTGTAGCGGGCCCAGATCGGTTCGCCGCTGATGGTGAGACCGTTGTCCCGAATCCACTTTTCCAGTTTACCCTTGTAGCACAGGTAGTTCTTTTCACTCCAGGATCCGGAATACCGTACCGCCGCGAGTTGACGGGCCGGAATCTGTCGTAAGGTAATTCCCGGATCAGCGGGAGTTGGCAGAGTCTCCATGGTGTACGACGACGGCATCATGAAACTGACGGCCCATTTATTCTGAACACGCTGTTGACTGACAGGGGCTGTCATGGTTATTTTTTCCCCTGCCGCTTCTTGGGATACGGGAGCCGTCATCGATATCTTTTCCTGTGACCGGTTTTCACCGGTGATGTAGCGAAAGAGCCGTCTGAACGCCTTGTTGCCAGCGTTTTCCAGATCTCCATCCACGACAATTTCCGCGAGGATGTGGGATGCATAGTCGCGTAGCTCGAATATGCCTGCTGCCTTCACAACTTTGTAAAAAGCCTCTTCAATTGCCATGGCATTAATCACTCCTGTAAGCATGAATATTGCAGAAACAAAGGTCCGTACTATTAGTTTCATATCAAGCTTCCTCATAATGTGCCTATTATCGAGGTGTATGAGGATGCCAGACTGTTTCAACGTGGTGAGGTGTAGCAAATTTCTGCTGCCGACGATTGTTGGTGATTCAGATTTTTCTACTGTCGTAGGCCCAGTGCAAAAGCGCTTGTCGCTGCTTTCTCCGGCAAAGCAGGTGCCCCTCCGGACAGTTCTTTCTCAGCTGGGCTATATGCCGTGACATTGCCTTCCATCTCTTGATTTGCCGATTGTCGTCGGAGCACCTTCTCCCCATGTAATACCGGCAGTACCATTGAAACCACCCTCGCGGGTCATCGGTATGGATCCACCCCTTTTCACGCCAGTAAGACAACGGCTTGGAGGCGTTAACGCCGAAGTAGTTCAGTTCCGGAACATGGCGCTCATGACAGAGTCTCGCATTAATAAACCACTCTTGCGGAAATTCGTTTGTGCAGTCAGTCATATACTTTCCGCCGAAAACACCAAGCTCAAGCATCTCCTTCGGGGTCAATTCGGGTCTGAAGTCGGAATGGAAGTTTTCCTCCACAGGCTCCGTCAGAAAATAAACATAATTATTCTGCATCATATCGTTGACGCATACGCGTATTCTTCTCATGGCGGACTCACGCGATACCCCATAATCTGGCACTTCAACGCCATTTTAAAATACTGAATCCCGGCGGTTACGGCGTGGACGCTGACCTGACGGCATTGACGATCAGGTCCAGCGCCCTTGTCAGGTGCGTTGTCAATCAGTCGTCTGCTCTGCCGATGAACCGATAAATGGCCGCGCCGAGGAGAGCTCCGGCAATGGGTGCAACCCAGAAGAGCCACAACTGGGCTATTGCCCAATCGCCGGCGAACAGAGCAACGGCTGTACTCCGTGCAGGGTTTACCGATGTGTTGGTAACAGGAATGCTGATCAAGTGAATCAGGGTGAGCCCCAAGCCTATTGATAACGGAGCAAAGCCTTGTGGTGCCCGCTTGTCGGTTGCGCCAAGAATAATAAACAGAAACATCATGGTCATAACAATTTCACAAACCAGCGCGGCCAGCAGGGAATACCCGCCAGGCGAATGGGGGCCATAGCCATTGGAAGCAAAGCCCGCGGTTACATCAAAGCCGGCCTTGCCACTGGCAATGAGATAGAGTACGCCGGCCGCGAGAATGCCGCCCAAGACCTGCGCGATGATGTAAGGTATGAGTTGATTTGCTGGAAACCTGCCGCCAGCCCAGAGCCCGACAGAAACTGCTGGGTTGAGATGACAGCCGGATATATGGCCAATCGCATAGGCCATCGTCAGTACTGTCAGTCCGAATGCCAGCGAAACACCAAGCAAGCCAATGCCCACATTTGGAAATGCTGCAGCCAATACCGCACTTCCGCACCCGCCGAGAACCAGCCAAAATGTCCCAAAAAACTCAGCGCCATACTTTTTCATGTTCTTCGCCTTTCAGTTTGTGATGCCTGTTTCTAACGGGCGGGCTGGTGATCGGGGCCAAGGGTCCTCCCGTCTGGTTGGGGCTGTCATTCTGATTGTTTTTGTCAATGTGTAGACGTGCCACCTATTCTGTATCCATCTTACCTACTTAAAACCTTTCAGCCAATTCCATCCTCTGATCAACTCCGGAAAGGCCGCTCCGAGATGGTACGTCTTGGTCGGGTCTAACGACGTGACGAAGTCCAACGGAAACGTTTCCTTCACCAGTTCAGCCCCTGGACCGGTCCCTCCATGTCGCTTGCCCCCCACACTGCTGAAAGCGTTGAAGGCAATCTGGGAGTTCCCGTATGGCACCAGCTCATCACTCTGGTGGTGAACCATCAAGACCGGTACCATCGGCAGCCAGGTGGCGCCGTCTTTCTGGGGGTCGGGGTCGCGGAATGAATCGTTCTGACGCAGGAACGAATAGGCTGACCCTGTCGTTGTGTCCGTGGCGAGCTTGGAGATGAAGGTGGTGGTCAGGACGCTTTTCGGCATAATCAGGGTGACCGGGCTGAAGGACATCCCCATGGCCTCGCTGATCTTGTCTGACGTCGTGTTAGTCGTGCTACCTGTAAAGAGCGGAGGTAGGGTGCTGTTGAAGGGGGGTGCCAGAGCCGACGCAGCACTGAAGATGCCGCCGTACGAATAGTTGTATCCGGTGAGCAGGAACGGCAGGAAGTAGGGCGCCTTGGAGGTGTTGTCGGAGAGCATCAGGGCGCGCATGGTGCCGGACAGGTCGTGGGGGCCGGAGAGCGACGCGGCGGCGGTAACCGTGAACTCCGCAGCATGGTTGAGCTGCAACTCCCTGGTGGTTGTCATGGTCACATAGCCACCCTCCGAATACCCCATGAGGAAGAGCTGGTTGTTCCAACTGCAGGGAGAGGACGCCTCGGCAATTTTGTCACGACTGGCGCGGAGCATGTCGATCACCTGGCGTGCCAGGACAGCACCGTTTACGTAGGGTTGCGGGTCGGTATTGTCGCCCATCCCTTCGTAATCCGCCATGGCAACGGCATACCCGTTGGCGGCAATGATGGCAGCCACCATGACCTCGGGATAGTCGGCAGGGCTCCCCATGTGAAGCAGGTACTGGGAGGGGGAGTAAGGGCGGTACGGTTCGGTGCCATGCTGATACATGAGGATGGGCACACCGGAGACCGCCCGGGGCAGAATCAGCAGGCCGGTCATGTTGTGTTTAAGACCGTCAGCGCCTAAAGACTGGTAGGTAATTTTCTGCATATCCAGGGTGTAGGTAATGCCGGTAAGCATCGAACCAAAGTTGCTGGCAAAGTTGGCCCAATCCCACCCGCCCAGCGAACGGGCGATATTAGGATTGCTCACGGCGCTTGTGACAGAGGCCAAAAGCGCTGCTGGTGTGACGCTGACCGTGCCCGATGTCGTCGAGGTTCCGCTTCCGCCGCATCCAGCGGTCAGGATAGTCGCCAGCAGTGCAGTAACGCACAGAGTTTTTTTCAGTATCCGGTAGATGTTGCTCATTAGATCAACTCCTGTCCCAGGCATGACGATCCTGGCGAGGTTCAGAGGGACGCTGCAATCTATTTATCTGATTGGGCCACTAATTTCCTTCCGGTTTTAAATTTACACAAGGATTCATTAAAACTTCGGCGTATCATATACTCATTATCAGTCATTATCGCCATTTTTCAACACAGTTCCAAAGATTTAAAAACTTCATTATCAGTTTCACCTGTTGACGTTGATAACTTCAAGCGGTATGGATGAGTTTGCCTTGGTCCTGGCGTTTGGAATGGAGTTGATGGAGATGCTCCCTGTACCATATTCCGTTATGGACCCGCTGGATTTTTGAACGGATTATTAAAAGGCCGGAAAATTTCTTTTTGCATTTTGCTGGATCAGCAACTGGAGGGGATATGCCTGAACTCCCGGAAGTTGAAGTAACCCGCCGCCGGCTGGAGCGGGAGTTGGTGGGGAGTCGATTTAAGCAGGTGGTCACCCGCGTTACAAAACTCCGGCTGCCAATACCAGCGGAACTCACGACTATACTGCCGGGTCTGAAGTTGCGTGCTATTGAGCGGCGGGGGAAATATCTGCTGTTTGATTGCGGGGCAGGGTGGCTGCTGGTGCATCTGGGGATGACCGGATTTTTACGCCTGCTGCGTGGCACCACCCCACCGGGGAAACACGATCATA